>CAZUQT010000044.1:0-18543 GCA_964622585.1 uncultured Elusimicrobiaceae bacterium
CGCGTAGTTAATATGATTGGGCGGATAATAGACCGCACCGAATCGGGCATAGACTACCACACGCTCGCGCGCATTACCCACGACTACGTCAATCACGACGAGATCACCAATATCATGGCCTACAGCGTGGTAAACACGGCGCACGACTGGAACGCCAAAGGCATCGCTGTGATAACCGCAAGCGGCATCGGGGCCAGGGCCCTGTCCAAGTTCCGCCCCGGCGTGCCCATCTACGCCTTCACCCACCACGAGACGCTTTACCACCAGCTCGCTCTTAACTGGGGCGTGGTTCCCTTCCTGATAGAGGACCCGGAAAACCTCCGCTTCAGCGACGTGGCCGGGAAAATAATAGACCTCCTGCTTAAGAAGGGGGCGATAGAGAACGGCGAGAAGCTGATCTTCATGGCCTCAAGCCCCCTGGGAAAGCGCCGCCCCACCAACACTATCCGCTGTGAAGTGGTCGGAGACACTACCTTCCACGAAGCGACCTGAAGCGCCGCTTTATAAGCCCAAAAGCGGGGCGGGCCCGATGGCCCGCCCTCTGCATGGGTCTCAACTGTACTTCGCTCATCCCAGGGGAGAAACCCCTTCCCCAAATATAGTCTAACTCCGGAAATTGCGAATTTCAATAGCCCGTTGGGTGTAGCCATATAATCCCTAAGCCGAGACTCCGGCTATAATCAAATAAATGGTCTCGCAGATTGGGCGGCACTGACAAAAAAAAGCTCCCGCGGTTTTCCGCGGGAGCTTTTTTTAATTCATACTTAACTTACTTCGCTGTGCTGTCTATCCAGTCTATTACCGAGCTGACCTTGGAGTAAACGCCGTACTTTTTGGGCCGTGCGCAGCCTTCGCCCCAGCTCACCACTCCGGCAAGCACGCGGGCTGCGCCGGTGCCGGCCAGCAGAGGCCCGCCGCTATCACCCTGACAGGAGTCCTTGCCGCCATTGTCCAGGCCAGCGCAGAGCATACGGTCGGTTATTTTACCGGGATAGGCCTTAGAACAGACCTTGGCCGAAACAAGCGGGACCGTCACTTTCCTGAGGACATTCTCCACGTCGCCGTTTTCCACCGTATAACCCCAGCCGGCGGTAACAAGGTCTGCCTTGCCAGGCAGCGCCTTGCGGTTAAGGACGGCGGCAGGGAACTTGGACTCGCCTTTAAGATGCAGCAGGGCGAAGTCATAATCCTGGGGTTGTTTGTTGTAGTCGGGATGGCCAATAACGTTGTCCACCTCTAAAGTTTCGGCGTCCGTCCCCTGGCTCTGATCATGCAGACCGATGACCACTTTTTTGATCCCGCCGGGGATACAGTGAGCCGCGGTAAGCACCCAGTCTTTCTTTATCAGGGAACCTCCGCAGAAATGTCCGCCGTAGTCCCCTCGCAGGGAGACGATAAAAGGAAATTCACCTTTTATAGCCTCGACACCGCCCACTATCTTTTCCTGGCCGGCCAGGCGCGGAAGAGGGAGGTTTGACGCCGGGACAGCCGCCTCGATTCCGGCCTTGTCCAGCGGGGCGAGGTCTGTTCTGTCGGCTGCCATGGCCAGGCCGGGAAGGGCCGCCAGCACTGCTGCCGCAATAAGTTTCTTTGTCATTTCTTTACCGTTCTCCTTGGAGGGGCGCGGCCGAACGGCCGCTTAAGGTCGGCGCTAACAAATAGAGTTTACAGCGCTCATTGAGCGTTGTCATGGGCCGAAAGACCCATTCGCAGACTTAGGTCTGAATAACAGACCACTTAACAAATATATGGCCTCCCATGGAGACCGCGGCCGCAACCAGGCCTTGGCTCCATGGGAGGTTTTTTCTAGCACACACACACTAACGGGGGCACGCTTCAATTTAGCACCCTGTAAGGGTCGCCGCTGACGCTCAGCATATAGACCGCCGCTTTCACGTTTTTTTTTACTGAGCCGGCTATAATTCCCGAACCGGGATAAAAACTGCCGCCCTCCAGTTCCGTGGTGAACGCAAAAATGCCGCTGGTCGCATAGGCCCAGTCGCAGGTGTCGCCGGTGGCTACATAGAGGTCGCTCGAAAGTTCGGGGGTATAACCCGTCAGAGCCGCCATTTCCCCGCCCATCTTCGCGAACACCCGCCTGTCGCGTTCGTTCTCCACCGGCCCGTCCTTTCCGCCCCATGGGTAAAGTATAAGGTTGGAGAACGAATGATAGCTCATCAAGGTCTTCAGGTTCTTTCTCGCTTCCACGAATTTCTTTACGGCCTGCGTCTCCGGCTCGGAGAAAGGAGCCGTCCCGCAATAAGTGTCCGACCCGGGATAACTGGAAGATCCGGCGGTGCACCACCAGGAGTCATAGTTGCGGTTCAGGTCCACACCCACCGTCTTATCCGCGTTGATGCGCGCGTTCTTCCTGTGCATCTGGTATTTACCGGTCCTGATATCGTATTCGACGCCGTCCGGGTTCAGCATCGGAGTTATGTAGATGTCCAGCGTGTCGATGTATTTCTTTATCTCCGGAGCGTTCCTGTTGTCCATAAGCCACACCGCGAAGAGGAGCGGAACCTCGGTGGCCAGATGCTCCCTGGCGTGGTGCGTACCGACGTAAAAAGCCCCGGGTTTGGCGCTCGACGTTTCGCCTTTGGCGGAAGTGTTAATCCGGAGCGTCCACATTTCCCGGCCCTCGATAGTCTTACCCAGTGAGAACAGCGAGGCGATATCCTGGTTTTTGGCGGCCAGGTTCTTTAGGATATCGGCGCTTTCCCTGTAATTGCTATAAGCGCTGTCCGCCGCCGGAAAATCTTTCATATCCTCGCGTACATACTGCGCGAGCGTTTTGCGGCTTTCCACGACAAAACCCTTTTCAGAGAGCAGGGGCAGGGAGTTTTTGTGTATTACGCCGGAAACGCTGCCGGGGCGTATCTCCTCTATGGACAGCCCGGCTTCCAGCAGCTTCGTACGCTCGTATTTATCGGCGGCTTTCGCGGTTATCCAGTAGCGGTCCTCCAGGCCCGGCCCGGCCGGGTCCGCTGGCGAAGTCTGCGCCGGGGCCTGCAGGCCTTTCTCATAATCAGAAGTCAGTTTATCGAGCAGCCGGTTAAAAGTGACCTCTCCTTCCTTGCGTGAATCTTCCGCCTGCCCTGCGGCGGAGACACCGGTGGCGGATAAAAAAAACGATAATGCCAGGCAAAACGCGTATCTTTTCATTTTATTCCTCCGTGCTTGAAGCACTGATCATAACTGCTGTTCTTAGGAACATAGTGCGCCAAAAACCAGGAACAATACATGGAGTTTCCTCGTTGTTTTAATCGCAATACCGCTTTGAGTTACGCACATTTTCCGTACCACCAGATCGCTCATGCAGAAACTCAGAGCGCGGCTGGGCCCGCCGGGCAAATTCCCGGAGCTTATTGCACGGCGGCGGCCTGGAAAGAAAGCCATGAAACGCGCGAGAATCTTTTTCATAGTATCCTACCTGGTCCAGACCGCGTACCGTTCGCCGCTCGCGGCCTGAGTCCAGCCTTCTCCGGGATTCCAGCCCCAGCTTTTACCGAGTTTAAGCGCGACCTGTTTATTCCTCCCGTCTATAATGGCCGCATAAAGACCATTGGACGCAGAAACTATCCGCACCGGGCTGTCTGAGTTTATACCGGCGGTCTTGCGGATCTCGATAAGTTTTTTTATACGGTCGCTGTAATCCTTCCCCCAGTCGAAAAAATGGGGCCAGAACACGCAGGGAATACCGGGATGGGTAAGTATGTAGGAATAGGCCATCAGGCGCTGCGCTCGGTATTCCTGCGGGGCGCCCTGGATGAAGCCAGGGTCACGGGGGGAGGTGTCGTGGTTTTCCACGAATGTCACGGCCTTGGCCGGCCACCAGCCTATAAGACCGGACGGCCTGCCATTATCGGCAAGCAGCTCGTAGCGCTCCGTTTCTACGGCGCCGATAAGCGCGTAGCGGGCGGGGAAATCGAAAGCTGCTGAGGCGTCAGCCTTCTCAGGCCCGGAGCCGGTGCCGTCTATCCAGTCGGTAACCAACTGCCGGTTGCCGTCATAATACTCTCCGACTGAAAAAACAGGTGCTGAAGCCTCGTTGTAAAGCCGCACATACCGGGCCGGATAGCCTTTCACCATGTCGTAGCGCCAGCCGTCGAAACCTATCTCGTTCCTCAACCAGCGCAGGAATATCTTTGTGTCTTCCTGCACCAGCGGATTGCGGTGGTCCAGGTCCCTGGCCCCGATATCGCCCTGCCCCTCGTCGCCGAAGCGGCTGCGGGGCAGTTGCGCGTAAGGCGGCTGCGCCCAGACCTCGTCGTCATTGACTATAGTGTCGCTGGGCCAGTAGGGATCTTTAAAATCGAGCCAGTTAGAACTGCCGTTGCGGTGGTTGAGCACCACGTCCGCCAGCACCTTAAGCCCCGCGGAATGCATGGCTTTGACCGCCTCCAGAAGCGCCTCCTTCTTTCCCCATTGCGAATCCAGGTTATACCACTCGCGAGGATAGTAGCTGCCGACGGAGACGGGAGGGTACCAAACCATGTCGAACCCGCCGGCGGCTACTTCCAAAGTTTTTTGCGACAGAACGCCCCACCAGCCGCGAGGCGGCCGGTACCAGTAATCGTCCGCATACCAGTGAAAACCCTGCAACATCACAAGACCGCTGCCTGCCGCGTCGAGACGGCGCTGAACCGGCGGAGCGTAAGCATTGTCGGAATATTTGCGGACAGCGTATTCCAGGTCGGCTTCAGCCGTAGAAGCAACCGAGGCCCGTACTTTCGCCGCCGCAGCCGGGGGGGAATTAAAAACCGCCGCCGCGCTATTCCGCGCGTTTTCAATTTCCTTCGCGCCGAGATAAGCCGGCCGCCACAGAGCGGCTGCGCAGAGAAAGCCCAGGAATAAGCCCCTGGCGAGCATGCTATAGCTATAAGGCGTATTTTTTCTCATTTACTTCCCGGCACTTTCAGATCGGACATAATCTGGGAAATGATACCGTTCAGTGGGCTGCGAAGACCAAGGCGCCGATCCTGTCGGCGAGCGCGGGGTTGTCTATGAACGGGTTCCGGTTCCCCTGGAACTGCTCCACGAGGTCGTTGCGGAGTTTCTCGGCCGCATCCGGCGGGTCAAGCCTGTTCCATTCGAGGAACATAGGAACCTGCTTGATCCAGAATTCATTATAATCCATCCCCTGCCTTATGCTCCTGTCATGGTAGGCCAGCACAAAATACAGGACGGACCGTGCGACATTGCCCTTGACCGGGTCGCAGGGTTCGAAACCCTCCTTCCCGCTCTTTGATCCGCAGGAGGTGGAATACGCCGGGTTTGAAACCATGGCGAAGCGGGAATTGCCCCGGCGGGAGTTAGGCGTGGCGAAGGTCGCGCCCAAATTGAAAAGGTCCGAGACCATCGGGAGGGCGCTCTTAAAATAACTCTGGGGCCAGATATGCTCGGCGTTGACTATGGTGTCTACGACGCCGTCGCCGTTGAGGTCCGTCCTCTCCGGATAGTCGTTGCCGTTGGCGCTGGTCCCGTTAACGCAGACGCGGGAATAGAAAGTTACGATGCCGGGAGCCCCGTTGCAGACGACATTGTCGGCTTTGGAGTACATATAGGCCTTGGCGGCCGAATACGAGACATCGCGCTTTGGTACGGCGGCGTGCAGCGCCTGAAAAAGCTCTTCGCCAGAGAGCCCGGGATCAGGGATAGCGGACTTTAAAGGAGGCGGAAAGGCGGACCCGGATTCTTCAGGCGCCAGCAGGACCAGCGCCTTCAAAGCGCCCGCCTGCGACGAGACCGGCGTGCCGTGGTTCAGATACTCGGAGGCGGAAAGCAGGGAACCGCACAATAAAGAAGCACCGAAAAGAATTAACCTCATTACGATCCTCCTGCCTTGGCGGCAGAACCGAGGTAAGGTCGGTGCTAACAGGGAAAGTTTACAAGAGACGCTGATCCCTGTCATGGGCCGAAAGGCCCATGCTTAAATAGGCCCTTGGGGAAAGGCGTAAAAAAGTCCGACGTAAATACCTGGCAAAAATATTAAAACCGGCGCGGGACTTTTTTTACTAGAATATCCCAGTGACCGCCGGTGAAAATGAATTCGTACTTTTAAAGCGCTTCTCGGAAGGTGACGAGGACGCCTTTGCCGACGTGCTGACGCGCTGGGGAAAGCCCCTGATAAATTTCATATACCGCCTTATCCCCGAGAGAACCGAGGCGGAGGACATCGCCCAGGAAGTGTTCCTGAAGGTCGCCGCCGCCGCCGGGAGCCTGGAGGAACGGGCTAAATTTTCCACCTATCTTTACCACATCACCTACAATCTCTGTATCGACCGGATAAGGCACAGGACAGCGCGGGCCGCGCGGGCGTCTTTTGTAAGCCTGGACGAGGCTGCCGAGAACGATTCGGGCCAAAAACTCACCAGACAGGTTCCGGACCTGTCCGACCTGCCCGCCGACATTCTCAGGGAAAGGCAGGAAACAAAGCAGTCCGTAGAAAAGGCGCTCGCGGAACTTCCCGAGAACCAGCGCGCTGCTATAATGCTTAAAGTGTACGAGGACCGCCCCTATACCGAAATAGCATGTATACTCGGCGTTTCCATTCCGTCGGTAGAATCACTCCTGTTCAGGGCCCGGCAAAATCTTTCAAAGAAATTGAGATGAACGGCTGGAAGCTCCCCGGTTCCGGCTGAGCAACCGTCCCGAACACGCTCAGACTGAAAAGCCAGCCGCAAGTTTGCGGCTGGTTTTGCGTTGTATAACACAGACAGCAGAGTTCCGGGGACGCTTGAATGAAACCAAAATCCGGTGAAATGGAAGCCTGGTGGAGGAAAAGGCTTGAGCCGACCGATATCGCCATGGACCTTACTTACAGGTGCAACCGCTCTTGCGGCTTCTGTTTTCTTGATTGCACGAACCTTAAATCCGACAAACGCAAAGAACTTAGTGCAAACGAAATAAAGATTTTTGTGGATTCGCTGGGCGATCTCAAAAGACAGTTCTTCATAGCGGGAGGAGAACCGTTGCTCCGCCGGGATTTTCTTGAGATAATAGGCCATATAAAAAAGCGCTCCCATAGCTGCCTTATAACCACTAACGGCACGCTTCTGGACGAGAAGACCTGCTTGGCGCTGCTTAAGCTGAAAGTGGACGAGATCGTCATTTCCATACACGGGGACCGCGACACGCACGACCGGATAGTGGGCAGGAAAGGGTCTTTTGAACTGCTGGAAAAAGCGGCCGGTTTCATAAACTCCTCAAAATATAAAACCGCGACCCTCCTGACTTTCTGGTGCACGATAACCGGTTTAAATCACAAGCGCCTTTTCAATACCTATACTGCCCTTAAGGAACTGGGGTCGGACAATATAACTTTTAATCATCTGGATTATATAACCCCTGCCGACCGCGCCGCTACCTCCGGTATTTTCAGCCGTGCTCTGTCATGCCCTCTGCTTCCGAGAAGCTCCTCCTCCAAGGCCCACATCATCGATACAAAAAGACTGGCGGTGCAAATCTCCGGAATAAAAGCCGCGGACGGAGGCGGGCCGGGCGGAGTGAAATTTTCACCCGAGCTGAACGCCCGGCAGATAAACGCCTGGTACGACAGAAAAGTCATTTTTAAAAAACCGGGGGTCTGCAGGGCGCAATGGAACCAGCTCTGGCTTTCCCCCTGGGGGGACGTGTTGGCCTGCGTACCGCTTATCCACGCACTTGGAAATATCAGGCAGCGCCCCTGGCGTGAAATCTACAATGGAGCCGAATTCAGGGCTTTCAGGGAGACGCTCCTTAATGCTGGAGGACTTCTCCCGACCTGCTCCCGCTGCGGCAGGGAGTCCTACTACAAAGGGAAGTTATGAAGATAGCGCATAAAATAGTTATTGGATTTGCCGCGCCCGCGCTTTTTGCCGGCCTTCTCAGCCACATTTATATGGCGAAATGCCAGGAAACAGGCAGAGAGCAGGAGCGCGTATTCATGTCAGCCCTGGCTTCGCTTAAGGAATTCGAGCGGTTTAATCCGGGAGGAGATGGACAAGCCGTGGAATTCGCCCGGAAAGTCCGCCTGACAAGCGAGGAAGCGAGGCAAAGGTTCACTCAAGCCCGGGATCGCTTCGACGCTTTTATGCATATGGTTGAGTATATGCAATATGCTTTTGCCGGTCTATTGCTGCTGCTGGCTCTTTTCACGCTCAAGAACATACTGCTCCCCGTAAGAAATATAACCGCCGCGGCGCTGCGGCTGCGAGAGGGACAACTCGGCGTAAAAGTCCCGGTAAGAGCGAAGGACGAGCTCGGCTCCCTTGCTGAGGTTTTCAACTCCATGTCCGCCGAACTAAGAGAACGCGAGAGAGAACTGAAACACAGCAACCGGGAACTGACCGAAGCGCTGAAGAACATAAAAACCCTTTATGGTCTTCTCCCGATGTGCGCCTCCTGCAAGCAGATCCGCGACGATAAAGGATACTGGCATAAATTAGAGAATTATTTCAAAGAACACTCGGACATTAGGTTCACACACGGACTTTGCGAAGACTGCGTAAAAAAACTATATCCGCAGTATGCCGACAAGTAGCGGGGCGGCCTCACAGAAAATCTCACTACAGTTATGACTGACCACGATAAACACCTCCGCTATTTAGGAAATCCGGAGGAAAAATTAATTATCATCGTCGAGGACGACGAATCTGTATGGGACATGCTTTATTACATAGTCCGCAAAGAGGGCTTTATAGTTGAAAAGGCCGTTGACGGAGAAGAAGCACTCAATAAAGCCAGGCTCCTGCGCCCGTCATTGATTCTTTTGGACCTGATGCTGCCGAAATACGGCGGCTTTGAAGTTCTGCGCGAACTTCAGGATGGTGATACTGCCGACATCCCGATAGTGCTGGTATCCGGTCGCACCATGGACCGCTCTACCCTTGAAATGATCAAGCGTGAGCCTAATGTTAAGGATTTTATGGAAAAGCCGGTGAAGCCGCAGTTGCTTGCGGCCTTGATCCACTCGCTCCTTAAAACACGGCCGGCGGCAAAATAACCAGGTGAATCCGGACATAATCCAACTTTACCGGATTTGGCGGAGGAGCAACCGCATAAACCGCAAGTTATCATAAAGTTCTGCGTTTAACTGTACAGGCCGGCACTATTCCACTTGGTTTTTTGGAGAAAAACATGAAATACATGAAAACGGTTATCTATCTTCTCTGCGTCGTTCTGACAGGAGCTTTTTTATCGGCCTGCGCAGATATGCAAACGAGCGGCGCCGACTCGGGCTACAGCGATTACAGCGGCGGACAGAGCGGCGGGCACCACCATTGATCTGCCCCGCGGAGATACATAAAGGAGAAACCATGAAAGTTAAACTGATAATCCAGGTATTGGCGGCGCTGCTTATATGCTATTCCCAGGCTTTCGCGGAGAGCGGAAACCACGCGGATCATGCCGGAATGGGGAAGGAACAGTCGACTTCGCCGGAACAGCTGGAAGGGATTAAAACCGTAAAGAAAGCGGTTGAGAACGGCATAGAAATAACTTTAACTTCACAAAACCCCGAAGGGACCACCGAGGTCCAAAAGAACGCGGCCGGATATTACGCGGCCAAGGACTGCCCTGGACTTAAAGGGAACGACGAGGTCAAGGTTGAAAATATTGAAAATGGTGTGAAAGTGACCGTTACGGCCAAAAGCCGCGCCGGAGTTAAAAAACTGCAGTCCTCGCTGAAAAAGGGAAAAAGCTGCTGCGGCGAAAGCGGGCATGAAAAAAGCGCGGCCGGGAAAGACTCTAAAATAACCGCCAAGTATGTCTGCCCTATGGGAGATTTTCCCGGGAGCAACAAACCGGGAAAATGCCCCAAGTGCGGTATGAACCTGGTTGAGAACAAGTAACCGGCCAACAAATTAAGCGAGGCAGCCTCTGCATAAGTCGGCGCTAACACTAAGACGTGCAGAGGCTGTCTCCCTTTTATTAACCTAAAAGTGGTCGGGGGAATTCAAACAGGAAAGAAGAATGAGGAAGGCCGCAGCAAACAAGGCACAGTGATCGGCACTCTTCGATGTATGTATGGCTATTTAAGCCGCTCCGCCATCATATCACGCAGGAAATCATCCCACAATGAGTCGCGCGCGATAGCGAGCTTCTCGTAATTCGCCGAATTATAGACCAGGTCCGGGATGTAGATCGCCAAACCGTGCGCTTTGTCCGTTGAAGCAGGCGCCGCGGCGCGGATCACGAGACGGTTTTTAATATAGGCCTGGAGAGAGGCGCCGGCTTCCTTAACAGCCGTACCTTCGGTAAGCGTGGTCCCGACATTCCCCAGATAGTCGTAAAGGTCCTTGGAATCCTTCATATCGAACCTATAAGTCGCGTCCACGACATCTTTTGACGCCGCTATATTAAATATATCCGGCTCCGCTTTTACCGCGCTTACCCAGCTATTGAGCTGTTCCACAAAACCGGGCAGTGCCGAGGAGCGCAAAGCGGATAGAGTGTTCTTCCCTTTATACCTCACCCCATACGCGTCGACCAGCAGGCTGCCGAACGCCTCGGCGCCCATGCCGGGACTGGAAGCCAGGGACCCAAGGATGTTGTCGTAGGGAAAACTTTCATCCGGGACCGTCTCTTCCGAGCCCACTATCACGTCAACGGAATCTTTAAGCTCGTAAGCGACTCCGGCTGTCTGCATAAAACAAGCGTCCGTCGCGAAAACGTCCAGCTTGCGTCCCAGCGCCTGTTTAACCTGCGCCAGAGAGGCACCCAGTTGGTCCACTTCAATGTGGTTCCGGCCCACATCATCCATCCCGATCCCCAGCCGGCCCTCCCCGTGGCCCCACACTATAAGCGCGGTCTTTTTAGCGGGAAGCCTGCGCATGCCGCGTTTGGCGAACCGCGTCAGGTGGGCCGCGCTGCCCAGGTCCGTTTCGTTGGAGGAATAGATGACAGGGGAAGTGATGCGGCCCAGGTCCGCGTCCCGGGTAATGAAAATAGTTTTTGAACCCTGCTGAAACTCAAGGTTCCTGGCGCCGGGATCGCCGACTCCCAGCATTCCGTATTCCACCACCAGGGCCACCCGGTCTGTGGAGCCGACCTTCTCAAGCTCGTTTATACTTTTTTCGGCAAAACCAAGTATGCCGAGGTCGTTCATCGCGCTTATATACACCATGATCAGCCACTCGCGCTCCGCAGCGGGTGCGGCCGTATTGGCGATAGCGGCAGGACCGGCGACAGCCGCCGGGGCCGGAACCGCGGGGGAAACGCTCTGGGGCGCGCCTGAAAACAAGTCGCCCAGTGCCCCTTGGGCGTGCAGGTCCGACGCCGAAAACACGAGCGCGGCCAAAGCTGCGGTGAGTATGTTTTTCATAAATCCTTATCTAAATTGTGGTTCGCCTATTGACTTTAATCAAGGGTCCTAAGGCCCAGTATTATGGTAGGACCTTTGGCCCATGACAAGGAGCTAAATGGCCCATATACTTGAGATGTTAGCGCTGACCCAGGCGAGTCTGCGATGAGGTGTTTGGTGTCTCAGTACAAGTTGCCCAGCGCTATTCCGGGTCTTAAGCCCTCCTTTGTTCGGACGAATTATCCCTTACAAATAAATAGCAGCCGGTTATTATCGAGTTAATATAACCGTCGTCATAAGGCGACGCCGGCGTCCGTATTTTATTTAGTCCCGTCGGACACCCGGATATTAATATACAGACCCGCAGATATCTTCAGGAGATGATAGATGAAAAAAATTAAACTGGCAGGTATTCTGGCCGGCGCTTTACTGGCCTGCGGGGCTTATGCCGGCACGCCGCCGGACGTTAAATTCGACCAGGGCGCCGACCTCCGCCAGTTCCTGCAATCCGCCGGCGGCCAGGCCATACCGCCGCCGGCGCGCCTGGCCCCGGAGCCGGACAAGCCCGTCTGGATAAGCGTCTTCAACGAAGATATCAATCAGCTGGACGGGGAGTTTTCATTTAAGGACCGCGAAGCCATGATCCAGAGCCAGTCGGCTTCCGTCTTCAAGGTGAATGCCTCGGAACTTGGCTCTCTCTCGGAGATCATGCACCGCAAGCTTCATAAATGCGGCGGTTTTTTTACGCATTCAAACCCCGAGTCGGCGGCAAAAGACCTTTCACCCGCGCCGGCGGCCGCGGCCGCCGCTTACACGATAGACCGGCGTGACCAGGTGCTTGCCCTGCTCAAGCTCTCCGAAGAGAAAGGGATAACGGACACTATTACCAGCCTTTCCGCTTATAAGAACCGCTACTACACTTCGCAGACCGGGGTGGACTCGGCCAAATGGCTGCAGGCCTACTGGTCAAAACTGACGGCGGGCAGGAGCGATATCTCCGTCGAGGCTTACAAGCATGCGAACTGGGCGCAGGAGTCCGTGATCCTGACCGTGAAGGGCACTACTGAGCCACAAAAGATAGTGGTCCTGGGCGGCCACCTGGACTCTATCTCCAGGGGCGGGGACAGTGCCGAGGCTCCCGGCGCTGACGATAACGCCTCCGGGATAGCGGCGCTTACCGAAGCTATACGGGTGATAGTCGCCTCCGGCTACCGGCCTTCAAAGACGCTTAAGTTCATGGGCTATGCCGCCGAGGAGGTGGGCCTGCGCGGCTCGCAGGACATCGCCGGCGCCTTCAAGCGGGACGGGGCGCAGGTGGAGGGCGTCATCCAGTTCGACATGACGAATTTCAACGGGTCGACCGAAGATATCTTCCTCATCACCGACAATACCAACGCGGCGCAGAACGCTTTCCTGGGCGGCCTGGTAAAAGCCTACACGGACTACCGCCTGAGCGAGACCAAGTGCGGCTATGCCTGCTCGGACCACGCCTCGTGGACGAAGAACGGCTACGCGGCCTCTTTCCCGTTCGAATCCAAATTCGGCGAGGAAAGCCCCTACATACATACGGCAAAAGACACCCTGAGCCAGAGCGGGGGCCGTTCGCAGCACGCATTCAAATTCGCAAAACTAGCCATCGCCTACCTCGTAGAGACGGCTAAATAAAACCAGCAAATGGAGAAGAACAGAATGAAACACAACTTAGTGCTGTCCGCAGTCGCCGCGGTGATCCTGTGCGGACCGCAATGCCCGGCTCCGCCGCCTCGGATTGTAAAGGCTTCCTGCCGCCCAACGACCTCAGTATCCCCGTAGGTTCCGTAGACGACAAAGGTATCCTGCAGAACCAGTTCAACGCCGTGCTCGATACGGTGCAGAAACTCTACGGTCCGGTCATAGCGGCGAAAGGCGGGACCCTGCAGATCAACCGCCTCTGGACCGACGCGACCGTGAACGCCTCGGCCCAGCACCAGGGCAACCGCTATATCCTCAATATGTACGGCGGCCTGGCCAGGCACGCGGCCATCACTATGGACGGTTTCGCGCTGGTCGCCTGTCACGAGCTGGGCCACCACCTGGGCGGCGCTCCCAAGATAGGGGGAGGCGACTGGGCTTCCAATGAAGGCCAGGCGGACTATTACGCCAACCTCAAATGCCTAAGGAAGGTTTTCGCCGAACCCGCCACCGCCGCTTTCACCCGCACCGTATCCAGCGACGAGACAGCGCGCAGGTCATGTGACACGCTGTTCTCAAAACCGGAAGACCGCGCGCTCTGCTTCAGGAACGCCATGGCCGGGAAATCCGTAGCCGCCCTTTTCATGGCGCTGCGCAATGAGACCAAAGAGCCCGGCTTCGACACGCCCGACCCCGCCGTAGTCGGCGTGATGTTCGACAAGCACCCCGGTACCCAGTGCCGGATGGACACCTACCTGCAGGGCTCTCTCTGCACCCAGCCGCTCTCTTCCGTCCTGAGCGATACCGACCCGGCCGCTGGCACCTGCACGCGTTCGGGCGGGTTCCAGGCCGGCTTCCGCCCGCTCTGCTGGTACAAACCGTCTTCGGCCAGCGAACTGCTCCCGGCCGTCTCTAAACTGGAGTCCGCAGGCGCAGCCAGAGGACTGTCCGTTCCTGGCCCCGCCTTCTCGGTCCTTCAGCGCGAAGATCCCTGGCAGGGCTACTAGCCTGTTCAGGGACGCCGCTGCTTTTCACTAAAGCATCGACAATAAAGCCGCCGGAAAGCCGGCGGTTTTTGTTTTATTTGAAAAGGGAAATACGGCGGCCGCTCTTACGAATATAAAACACCCTGACTCCGCAAGTTTTCCTATGGTTATGCGTTAAAAAGCAGAGGGGCAAAACGCTGCGGGTTTTAAAGAAGGTCCGGGTAATGGATAAATCATGAAAACGGCATATTCACTGGTATTCGCGTTCTTTATCACCGGCGCCTTCTCTCTTGCCGCCATGGCACAGGAAGAAGAGGCGAAAGAACCGGTAGCCGGCTCCGTACAGACTGAGGCGGCAAAACAGGCATCCAGCATAAAAAACAAAAAGAATCCGGCTAAAAAGAGAACGGTGAAAAAGAAAAAAGCCGCGCCGCCCGAGCCTGTATCCGAATACAAATTCCAGGTCCAGGACGAGCAGCCGCCGTACACGTTCGACAAGCACGGCGAGCCGATAGTAAAGAAAACAAATACCGCGGCGAAAGCTTCAAAAGATAAAAAGAGCAAAGCCGGAGGGGAGAAACAAGCCGCGAAACGATCTCTTCCTAAATTGGCCCAAACCCCGCTCAGCGGGTCGACCGGCAGCGCGGCCAGATACGTCTGCCCCATGGGCGAATACGAGGGAGATAAACCCGGCAGCTGCCCGAAGTGCGGCATGACCCTGGTCAAAAAGAGATAGACGGTTCAAAGGGCTGAAGCAGAGAATCTCTCCCGAACCTTTTCCCTTAAGGCCTACGTGACCATGGGTCTTTTAGCCCATGACAAAACAAGGACAGCAGCTTAGAATAACCTTGTTAGCGCCGACCAAGCGCGGTTGCCCGGTAAATGCGGAGGGCTCGTGAGCAAGTTGTCAATGGTCGGCGCTGTTTCTTTTTTATATCCCTTCCCGCTTCTCAACGAACGGTTCCGTATCACTTATACATTTTCCGCCGATATCACCTGTGTCTGCCTCTCCGGCAGCCGGATTTTCGCCTTTGACCGGCGAGGAGCTTTCACATCCTCGGTACGGGGCGCGCCAGCGGCGAGATCAACTCATGATTTAGTCGATTAGCAAGGTTAAGGAGGAGTATCTATGCTCAGCAGGTTAAACAAACAGAGTGTTCTTGCGGCGGCCTTCGCCGGCCTGTTCCTTGGCGTCTGCCCGCTTAAAGCGGAGCGGCTGGAAACACTGACGATCAATGACGGGCTGACCGATATTTCGGTCTCTTCGGCGCGGGACGTCGTAGTACCGCTGGCCGCGCCCCCCGCGGCGGTCGAAGTGTCCATAAAAGGCGCGAAGTCTTCCAATGCGCTGAAAGTCTATTTCGTCGACGTCGGCCAGGGCGACGCAGAATACATAGAGCTGCCCAACGGTCAGAACGTCCTGATAGACGGCGGCCCCGCCAACAAAGAGGGCGGCCCGGCGGACACCTCGCATCCCGCCAACGATCCGCCGCTGGCCCATTTCCTGCTTCAGAAAGGGATCAAAAAGATAGACCATGTAGTATTGACCCATCCCCATGCCGACCATTATGTGGGGCTGAAATATGTTTTCAGCAAGCTCCCCGTGGGGAATTTCTACGACACCCGCAAGGATAACCCCGGAGTCGATCAAATACGCGACCTGGCGGCCAGGATCCCCGGCATACAACTCTCCTACCCCGCGCCGGGCGATTACCTGAACTGGGGACCGGAAGTGCAGGCCAAAGTGTTCAACAGTTGCCCGGACGCGGCTGCGGCTGTCCCGGTCTCGCCCAACAACTGTTCTATCGTGGTGAAACTCACATACCAGAACGCCTCCCTGCTGTTCACCGGAGATATGGAAGCTGCAGTTGAAGCGCAGGTGGTTCCCAAGTATGGGGCGGAGTTGCGGGCGGACGTGTTGAAGGTGGGCCATCACGGCAGCGCGGGCGCTTCCAGCAACATTTTCCTTAACGCGGTAAAGCCCAAACTGGCCTACATTGAAGTGGGCCAGAACAACCAGTACGGCCACCCGAGACCGGAGACGCTGGCCAGGCTGCAAGCCATCGGAGCCGTGATCTACAGGACGGACCTGGCAGGCACGCTGGAATATCCGCTATCTACGGAAAAAGCGGCGCAGGCCGCGGCTCCGGCGCCAGGCAAAGGCTTCAGCCCCGTGGTTTACGACGAAGTCCGCGACGGGCTCATGATGAAACTTGTCTCGGATATCTACAACGGCAGGAGACTCCCGTATCCGCAGGACGGCGCAACGTTCCAGAACAAAGAAGGCGCCCTGCCCGCCATGCCGGCCGGTTACTACAAGGAGTACACGCTGATCACCGGTGACGCCCCGCACACAGTGAAGATAGGCGGGACCGTCTACCAGGTCTCTCCCGACCTGGGAAAACGCGCGGCGGAAAGGATCGTGATAGGCGGCGGAGAGAAGATCTATTACTCACCCGATCATTACAAGACTTTCATCCTGCTTGCGGTCACTTATTGAGGGACGCCGGTTAAAAGCCGGACGCTTTGGCCGGTTGGGCCTTAAGTCATGAATACAACTGTTAAAGGATAACCATGAAAAGAACCAAACTCGCGCTGTTGCTCTCAGCTGTAGTATTCGCCGGCTTGTCCTTCGCCGCGGCCTCGGACGCCGCCTGGCCCGTCGCCAGACCGGCCTATGACCTGCTTCTTGCGCAGTCCCCGCTGGATGTACAGGCAGCCCCGCCAGAGCCAACCCTTCTCCGCATACGGCCGGACTTCAGCAAGCCCCCGTGTAATCCCAGCCAGGCCCTGGTACCTGGTTCGGATTTCGTTCCCCGCGTCAGCGACGACCGGCGCGTAAGGGCCATCAACGAACTCCTCGCGAAGATAGCGGTCTGCACACCGCTGCCTTTCAAGAACGACGGCATTATCCACTCCGATATCCACGCCACGCTGCCGACTAAACCCGCTGGTTTCTACAAGGAATACACGCTTATTATTCCCGGTCGCAACACCGGCGACGGCCCGGAGCCGGTCAAGATCGGCGATCAGACCTTTATGACGGGGGGAGTGCAGAGCCCCCGCGGTCCCGAACGTATGTTGATCGGCGCCGACAGAGAGGTCTACTACACTCCGGACCATTACAAGACCTTTGTGCGCCTGAATATAGTGCGCTGAATCCGCGATCACGCGGCCATAAAAATCACGCCACCCGCGCCGTGATTTTTATTTATGCCGAAAAAGTTCTGCCTCGGCGGGTCTGGACATCCTGTTTTACGCACGTGTCATGACTACTCGCAAGTTTACGGGCGGTTTTGCGTTAAACAACATGGGCCATGTCGGGCACCACCAAAGATTTAAAATACGCTTATGAAAACTGCCCCGGAGGAAAATCTGAAAAAAGCGGTAGTTCCGCTTGAAGGCGTGCATTGCGCCAGCTGCGTGAACCGCATTGAAACCGGCCTGGGCAGCGTGCCGGGCATACGGCGGGTATCCGTAAACCTGCCCTCCAGGACGGCCTTCATCCTCTACGATCCGGCGGCCCTGAAGCCGGCTGATATAACGGGCAGGATAGAGGAACTCGGCTACAAAGCGCTTGGCATAATGAATTCTGCGGCCAAGGCCGAAAACATCGCCACCGCCGGGCTGGACGGCGAAAAGCGGCTGTTGCTGCAAAAACTGCTTATCGCGCTGGCCCTTACCGGCTACACGCTGCTGGAGCTCGCCGTGAACCTGCCGCCGTATACGGTTATGGCGGCGGCCGCGCTGGCCTGGGGCTGGTGCGGCTCGCATTTTCACTCCGGTTTCCTGCGCGCCCTTAAGGCTGGGACCGCGGACATGAACACGCTGGTTTCGCTCAGCACCAGCGTTACTTTTTTTTACGGCTTGTTCATAACGTTCCACCCTCCCGCGGCGGGCCCGCATCAGCACGCCCACTGGCACGAAGTGGCCATGTTGATAGCTTTTATAAATTTCGGACGCTGGCTGGAGGCGCGTTCCAGGAGCAAGGCGGCGGAGGCGGTCTCCGGACTTTTCAAAATGGCCCCGAAGACGGCCCGCCGGCTCAATAACGGCGTCGAGGAGGTGGTACCGGCGGAGAGCATCCTGCCGGGAGACACCATACAATTGCGGCCCGGCGAACAGGTGCCGGTGGATGGGACCGTAATAAGCGGGTTTTCAAGCGTGGACGAGGCCCTGCTTACCGGGGAACCCGTGCCGCAGGACAAGGCGGCGGGCGCGAAGGTCTACGCTGGCACCATGAACAAGACCGGCGCCCTCGAGTTCGCCGCTACCGGTGTGGGCGAAGACATGGCGCTGATGAAGATCATCAAGGCCGTGGAGGAAAGTCAAGCCGGAAAGAACTCCGTGCAGCGGCTGGTGGACAGGATCGCGGCTTATTTTGTGCCTGCCGTCATATTAATCGCCCTCGGGGCCGCCGGGCTCTGGCTTTACTATGCCGATCTTCCCCGCGCCGTAAGCGTTTTCGCGGCGGTGCTGGCCGTGGCCTGCCCCTGCGCGATGGGCCTGGCGGTGCCGATGGCAGTGTCCGTGGGCTTCGGCCGCGCCGCCGGTCTCGGCATGCTGATCAACAATGCCGAGGTACTGGAACGCATACCTAAA
>CAZUQT010000045.1:0-15924 GCA_964622585.1 uncultured Elusimicrobiaceae bacterium
GTCGCACTGGACTTCAAGGCTGCGTTCCGCCTCCACATTTCCCACATTATCTATGCCACGGTATTTTATCGTGTGCCGGCCCTCGGCAAATTTCAGGGCCTGCGTATATTTAATCCACGGTCCAGAGTCTACCGCAGTTTCTATACGCTCAACACCGGCGGCTACTTCGTTTACAAGCGGGTCAGCCGCAGCAAATGCTAGCCCGCTCGCCGGCGTTATATAGCGCGCGCCGTCTTTAAGGTACAGCGGTTCGGAGATATTGAACGCAGTGACCGGAGCCGTGTTATCCACGTAAATCTGCGTGGACCTGATTAGTTCAACGTTCTCAACCCGGTCAGTAGCCCGATAGGTTATCAAGTGCTTGCCCTCACCCAAAGATAGCGGCTGGGCGTAGACAGCGAATATGCCGCCGTTGTCAGCGTACTCTATGGCTTTTACGCCGGCGGCGCCGTCGCTTACAACAGGGTCCACGGACACAAAGACGAATTTAGTCGCCAGCGAGGCATAGAAACTGCCAGGGTCTGCGCCGGGATATTGGGTACCACCTAAAACATTCAGGAAACTAAGCGGGGCTGTGCCGTCAACCCATAGGTCGGCAGTCTTCACTATTTCCACGTTGTTCACATAATCCGTGGAATAGAAGGAAACCAGGCGTCTTCCCTCCGCGCTCAGTTTGAATTGGGAATAATCATTGAATACTCCGCCGTCCACGGCGTATTTTGTTTCTTTCACCCCCGCTGAAACAGCGTTAACCACCGGGTCAGCGGCGGCTATTACTATATCCGTCCTCCGGCTGATGTATTGCCGGTCGCTCTTGTACTGGTCGCCGGAAATAGTTAGTTCAGTGATGGGCTTCGTACCGTCGATATAAATTACCGTAGACTTCACTACTTCGGTATTGCCCATATTATCTTTGGCGCTGAATTTAATGGTCCGCACCCCTTCCGCAAGGCCGAAGGGAACGGCATATTTATCGGCGGACGCCGCATCTATCCCATAGTATATGCCCTCTACGCCGGAAGCCACATTGTTCACCAAGGGGTCGGCGCTTTCAAGCGCGATCCGGCCTAAAGAGTTAAAGTAGAATTTGCTCCCGCGCTCTATCCATTCGCCGCTGGACACCGACCATTTGCTTGCCGGCGCAGTATTGTCGCACTGGACTTCAAGGACGCGCTCTGCCTCCACATTTCCTACATTATCTATAGCACGGTATTTTATCGTGTGCCGGCCCTCGGTAAATTTCAGAGCCTGCGTATACTTTAACCACGCTCCGCCATCGGTCGCCGTCTCTATACGCTCCACAGCGGCGGCCACTTCGTTTACCAGCGGGTCAGCCGCCGTAAATGTCAAAGCGCTCGCCGGCGTTATATAGCGCACACCATCTTTAATATACAGCGGTTCGGAGATATTGAACGAGGTAACAGGCGGCGTCGCATCCATGAATACCGAGCTGGACCGTTCTACTTCCAGGTTCTCCAGATTATCTTTGCTGCGGTACTTAATCAAGTACCCGCCGTCGGCCGCGGGCAAGGTGAATTTAAGAGGCGAGGTTGAAACGACGGCGGCGTTTATGCTGTAAGCCGTTTCCTTCACGCCGCTTGCAAAGCCGCCAGGGTCTACAGGGGAAAGCTCAAAAAGAGTCCAGGTGGAAACATAGTTAAGGTAGGCCGGACCCGAAACGCGGTTAAACGCCGTTTGCGGCGCGGTATTATCCACTATGAACGTACTGATATTTATTTTCTCCACGTTACCCAGCACGTCTTCCGAATTATAGGCGAGGCCGTACAGGCCGTCGGCTTCGCGGTCCAGGCTGAACGTGGAAACAAAGACCTCGCCCTGCTTCGGGGCCGGGTTCGGGAAAGCCCATTCCCTTGCCCCGCCCGAAGCGATACGCGCGGACTGGCTCTTTACCCCAAGGCCGCTGCCGTCCATTACGGCCACCAGGTCGTCTACACTGGTCAGGGCAAACGTGGTGCGCCCGGTTATATATAAGTCCGCGCCGGCACGGTAGCCGCCCGCCGCCGACAATGCAGTCCGGGGCGGCAGCACGTCGTGCACAATCTCGAACACGCCGCCCGCCGCGGAACTTATATTATCCGCGAAATCAGCCGCGCCCACGGTAAGCCGCCACAGGCCGTCGTCCAGGTCCAGCGGCTCCAGGAGCTGCCCGTTTACCACGGTTATGCTCGAAGACCTTACGCCGCGCGGGCTGCCGCGGTCTTCCAACTGCGTAAGCACGGCCGTTACTTGCGGCGCGGGGTCCAGATTGTCCTTAACCGTAAAATATATCCCCACCTTTTCCCTGGTAGCCACAAACACCTTCCCCGCCGCCGGCGAGGATATAGTTATCAGCGGCGCAGTTTTATCAATATTTAAAACCAGGGCCGCTGTGGAGGAATTGCCGGCATAATCCATGCAGTACCCCAAAACCGGCTGGGTCGCCCCTTCCACAGAAACACTCTTTCCGAGCGAACAATACCAAAGGCCCGACAGCACATCGCTGCCGGAGAAGGTCACCCCAACGTTGGTGTTGTTCCAGCCTTTAGCATTGGGCGCAGGACTTTGAGCGGCTATGGCAACCGGACTTGTGAGGTCCACATTTACGGTTGCCGTGGCATAACCGATATTCCCCGCCGCATCACGGCACCAGCCTGCCGCAGTCTGCGCCAGGCCCTCGCCAGAAATTGTTTCAGAGGAACAATCAACGACACCGGACAACGTGTCCGTACCATTGAAAACAACCTGCACCGCCGTATTACTCCAACCATTTTCGTTTGGCCCCGGCAGCGTGGCGGCCGATACCGAGGGAGCGGTTCTGTCCCACACGAAATAATCTCTACCTGAAGTGTAGTCCCCTGTGTCGTCAAACAAGTCTGAATTTTTGACCCGCCAGTAATACTTTCCCTCCGGCAATAACCGATTCAATGTAAAAACAGAATTGGTAGAAACCACCATGCCGCTGTCGAAAACCGGAGTGCTGAAACTCAAACCTTCACCGGCGATTTGCAGGCTAAACGCACCCTGCCTGTCATCCAGGTCGTTGTCTCTAAAAATCCATGTAAAAACAGGAGCTGGCGAATTCAGCGGCGGATTTGACTTGTCATTTGCTTTCAGATCGGAAGCAGCTAAAGGCGGCTGATTTGGGGATTTGAGGAGATACAGCCCCCCAGTATCACCTAAAAATACCGCTTTCCCGCGGCTCAAGGCGATAGGTGAAAAAAACTTAGCAGCCAAGGCTGTTTTGGACACGAGCGTGCCGCTGTCAACCATAAGGGTATAAAGGTTTTTATCATTCGCGCCCGCCAGGAGTTTATCGCCTATTATCGTCGGCGCCGAGTAACTTGGGGCGTCCATCTTAAATTTCCACACCAATGCGCCGTTCGACTTAGACAGCGCGTATATCTGGCCGTCGCGTGAAACGGCATGTATAGAATTAGCCGAAACAGCCAGCGCCACTGACACTGGAGCACCCAGGTCGTAAGCCCAACGTACAGCCCCATCCTGAATGCGCAGCGCTCGTATTTTCCCGTCATAGGATCCGACAAATACGGTTTGCCCGTCAACGGAAGGGGCGGAATAAATCTGACTTTGAATATCCGTTTTCCAGACTAAAGCGCCGCTACCTTTGTCCAGAGCAAAAACGTTGCCGCTTATAGTTGCCGCGTATACTCTGGACTGATCAACTGCCGGTGATGACCGTACATATTCATTCCCCAGGTCCGTTTCCCAGATAAGCTTGCCGCTCTCGATTTTTAGCGCGTAGAGTATTCCGTTATTGGCGGCTGAAAAAAGGAGATTGTCCTGGACTACCGGCGAGGTGTTTATTGCGGTTCCCGCCGAATACACCCAGACCACCTTTCCATCGGCGGCACTAAGCGCGTAAATCTTTCCCTCGGATGTGGTGAAGTAGACTATATTGTTGTGATATAGGGGCGCGGAATGGACGACGCCGTCCACCTTCAGCGACCATAACTGCGTTCCGGTGGACTTGTTAAACGCGGTGAGTTGCCCATTGGAAAATGCAGCATATACGGCATCATAGGACTGTATCGCCGAAGAAAATCCGAATGAATCGGCGCCACTTTCAGTTTGCCATGAGTTCTCCAGCGGAAGGCGGACAAAATCTTCTGTATTATTTGCGCTGTGGCGGGCATCAAACTGAAACATCGGCCATTCTGCCGCCCGCGCGTTCATCGCGGCAAGGCAGACAATGAATGCACAGAAGAAACGCATGTTTCTTAGGCAAAACTGGATATGAGTCGTTTTCATATCTCGAACCTGTATTTACCCCAACCTGCCCTCTTCAGTTTCCAAAGCTCTAAAATCGCATTTCTGTTTGAACCGTATACGCATTCTGATTAAAGAAATGTCGCGCAAGCCGTAGGTTTATGTCCGGCTTGAGTTTAATCCAGGTTCCTACTGCCAACCCATAGCGGTTTTTCTCGACGTCTGTGTAATTCCCGCTTGTTCCAACAGACGGATCTGGGTAGATTAGCTTCTGATATAACGCTAAATCATAGGCATTGAGCGCCAGAAAAGGCTCAAAATACCCCAGCCGATATCGCCATTCAATATCCACGATCAGAGAAAACACTGAAATGTCTGCCTGTACATCATACTTGGCGTCACATCCATTGCCCGTAAATCTCCGTGAATATGAAACCTCCTTGTAATCCCCATAGCGCGCCTCAACTCTCATTCGGATAGGCGCACGTTCCGGTCCATACCTGATTGCTCCCATCCCCAGGCCGAAAATCGGACTCGCACCTGTGTGTATTATATCGGTTGTGGTCCAGTAAGTGTTCTTGTGTCTCCTTTCCAGGCGAAGTTCCTCCGCTGTTACTGAAAAATACCATTCCATATGCCCATCAATAGGCTTATCATTTACAGGCACTATGCGCCGCATAAATAGCGGAATGTACGGTTTATGACGAACCCCAAATCTCACTGTAAAATCCTTTAAGTTAGCTCCATTGGAATCCCATCCTCCGCGCTCCAGATCCGCTTCACGGTAGGCATATTCCACCTCCGTGAAGTAGTGAAAATCAGAGCTTATCTTCCCCCGGCCAAGTCGTTCTTCAACGGTATCATCTGCCACAGCAATACCAGGAATGAGAAATCCCGCCAAAAAAAGAATGGCGAAGTGTTTATGGCTCTTGTTGAGATGTGTCCTTTTCATAACTCCGCCTGGGGCCAAATCCGATTCATACACACACCCCGCTATTTCCCCGACCTCTTGGCCGAGGCTTCCCGCATGGCTTTCAGAATGAACCGATCCTTTGGATTCACCTTTAATCTTTTATCCCATATTTCTTTAGCCGCTTTCCGGTCACCCACCAAAGAGTAGGCCTGGCCTAAATGGAAGTGGTCTAGATTCTCGCCCGGTACTGTTTTCGAAAACCGTGGAATAGCGGCCTTGTAATCCCCTTTTTCAAAATAAATGAGTCCCTCCAGATGCTTGCTTTCGGAGTCGGGATTGTTGGGATTTATCCGCTCCCCCGCGGCATACAGCGCCATCGCCTCATCCAAATCCTGGCCGGCCTCAGCCAGAAGCCACGCGATTGTCCAGTAGGGATTAGGGTCCTTGGGGGAATCGCTGATAGCGTTCTCTAAGATCTTGCGCGCTGACGCCAGGATTTCATTAAGTTTCTTCTGTTCATTCTTTTCACGGTATATTCTCACTAAGCAGATATGCCGTGATGTGTCCGCTGGATTTATTAAAAAACTCAGCGACTCCTGATAGGCCTTTTCGGCTTGATCCAGGTCACCCTTTAGATAAAGAACAAGTCCCTTCGCGGCTAAAAAGCGACTCCGGTCCCGGGCTATGTTCCCCAGTCGGTCAGCGGCTTTCAGCGCCGCATCATACTCTCCCAGATCAGAAGCGATATTTATGAAGGAGTAATAATCGGTTTCGCTCGCCCCCTCTGCCTGGATAGATTTTTGGTACATCCCGAAAGCCTGCTGTAGTTTTCCTTGCCTGTAAAATATATATCCATTGCTGGCATACGTTGCCCCCTCCTGCGCGGGGAATCTTTTAATGATATCCGCGTTGATCTCCAGGGCCTTATCAAACAATTGCATCCTCATCAGCGCGTAGCTCCACCCGCGAAGTATATCCGGCTCTTCCCGCTTGCCTGCGGAGTGGGGTGCGGCTTTTTCAAGATGCGCGGCTGCATTGGCGAAATTATTCTCACTTGCTTCTTCCTGGGCTATCCGATACTGCGCCAAATAATTCGCAGGGTCCAAATCAACGGCCCGTTGAAGATGCTTGGCATGTTTTTTTCCGCTCGGGAAAAGGCCGTAGTATGCGCTCACCCAGTAATTGGTCATCGAATCGTCCGGATTGCAACTTAACGCCTTCTTAAGCGGGGGCCAGGCTTTCTGCTGCTCCATCGTCCTGAGCCATGCGGCGCCCATATCCCGATAGATCCCGCATTTTTGAGTATCAGAAGGGTCCATTTTTAGCGCCTGTTCGTAGAGTTCAATAGCCCTGTAAGAATCCCAGGACCAGAGGGCCGAATCCGCGTCTTTAATAATTTTTGCAATATCCTCTCCAGCCGCCATCAAACTGGAGGAAAGCAGGCATAATAACAGGTTAACCCGTATATATCGCATTTGTCGCCTCCTAAGGCGTTCCATAGTCCGGCCGCGGCAGCGTTTTGACCATCCGCCTGGTAAGCCGGACGACCTCATTTTGCATAGGCGTGTTATTGAGGAGGTCCAGCCATCTCCTGGTAAGACCATCTATGAAGAAATCCGAAGCCATTTCCGGCGGAACAACCATGCCCTGATCGATTTTATCCTCACACTCCCAAAGGATCCGGCCCGTCGTCAGTTCCACCAGCTTTAGCTTCAGTTCAATATGAGTCTTCTGATAGATGCCGACATTTACCCGCCTGAACTCCAGCAATTCTCCGAAGAGGGCCGCCGGGACCCTTAATTCCGACTGGAGGGCCCGCATGGAAACCGAAGGAAGCTGGCCCGCGTCGCTAATCCCTAAGCGGCTTAGCTCACGATCCACAAAGTCCAGCGGCTCCATTGCATAACCGGATATCTGCATTTGGTAAAAAATCCATACTCTGATGAAGTCAGGGCCCCGCAAGTCGGTAGTATGGTTTTCCAGCGGCAGTATGGCGATTCTTTCCGGAACCTGGAACATAACGCTGCTGGCCCGCGGCCCGCGGTCGCCGGCGCATCCCCAACTCAGGAACGGAATGAGAAGCGGCAGGATCCATTTCATCCAGGATCCTCCATCTTCAAACTCACAAGTTCCGCCGCCAGACTGGAGGCATTTCTCCAGGCCGTCTGGGACAGCAGAAGCATGTCCATGCCATAGGCCCTGGCTTGTCTGGCATGGGCTATCTGCTTGCCGGTTCTGGAATCAAAGAGCTGGCACGAGATAGCCACTATATTTTCGCCGTTGGTCGGCTGCCAGCGCTTTGAAAATATAGTTTCAATGCCGCCGCTCGTACCCGAAGTGTGTTCGATGAGGTCATCTATCTGGGTACTCCAAAATACAACATGAAAAACGACAAAGGCGTCCGCTTTCAGTTTTTGTTGAACCTTATGCGCGATTTTAACGGGACAATCCTTCAGATCCTCCTTCTCGAACTGTCCCCAATAGGCGACCGGGGCCGGGATAGGCAGTGAAGAGGTGCCGTATTGGATCCTGACCTGCTGAGGTGTTTTCACCAGAAATCCATTGTACCGTGTCAGGGTCGCTTCCGTTGCCAGGAGCGCAATATCCTGGAGTCCTTCCGTGATCATCTCGCGGGTGTCGGCATTGATCTCCTTTCCTTTCGACTCCACGATGCCGCTGAATATTGCAAGGGACCGCGTTTGCCTGAAAAGATCCGGCGCGGTAACCACCCATGAATGATTATCTTTATCCGCAGCATAGCCCGCTGGCGGGAGACATAGAAACGCCAGGGCAAGCAGCGCGCCCGCTAAATTTCTGCTTTTCATTGCAGTACCCTTTTGGCAACGGCCTCGGCCGCTTTCTGGGCCAGGGGGTCGTGCTCGAATATGATGTCCGGTTTGGAATAGGCCACTATGCTGTCCGGCCAGCTGGGAACCGGCGATACCGGCACGGATACTACCGAGTTCATGTGCCAGGCCAATTTCCCCGTCACAGCCTCGAAAATGCCGGCATGTACGGTTATGCTCTTGGAAACCACATGAAAGAAATTGCGCGTAACACTATAATCATCAAGCCAGATCACAAGGAAAGCGTCGGCTTCTTGGATCTTCCTGAAGTCCGCGGCGACGTGTTCCGGGACTTTGATCCCGGACGAAGCGGATGTTGCCGCCAAGACTCCGCCCGCCCCGCCCTGGGAGGCGCGCCGGAACTCCGCCGGCAAAGAAAATGACAGCAACCCCACTCCCCATCGCGGGATCAAAGATGTGGAGTTTATCACTTGCCGCCGGTCGTTCCGGGCCAGTAGTTGGGTAGTAAGTTCTACGGTCGGAACCAGAATATCAATATATTCGCATAAACCTCCGGTAACCGCTAACCGGCTGATGTTTTGAAAATCTGGACGTGACGGCGCGATGGCCACCTTTTCATCCCTCCTTGCGCTGCCGCAGCCCATTATGGCCAGAAAAGAAGCTGCCATAAGCATTATTAGGGCCTTATGGGTGTTATTGGCGGGCTGCGTCAGCCGCGTAAGATTGCCGGCAGCGTCGTATTCATTTTCAAAAAGGATGCCATGCCGCTCGTTGCCGCGAGCGATTACATGGGACAACTGCCCGGCGATATTTATCCTTCCATGTCTCGGCATATTAATTCTCAAAGACAGTCAACAACGTCCCTTGCCCCCCTCATTGATCACTTCTTCCTCTCTCTTTATAACATGTCTGACAGAACTCAATTAAAATAAATACGCAGGCCGAGATTAACACGCAAGCCGGAAAGGTCGTATTTAAACGGCCTTTCATCAGAGGCGAGCGCGGCGGCGGTATAGCCGAAGTA
Source organism: uncultured Elusimicrobiaceae bacterium (assembly GCA_964622585.1). Taxonomy (GTDB): domain Bacteria; phylum Elusimicrobiota; class Elusimicrobia; order Elusimicrobiales; family UBA9959; genus UBA9959. The sequence continues at coordinate 8,972 of CAZUQT010000045.1, forward strand.
ATCCCCGTAGGTTGGGTCCTTCGTCATGATCAGCCTGTTCTTGCCCTTGTCAACGCCGCCTTCCATCACCTTCCCGTTCAGGTTGTCCAGGACCGCGCTGAAGAGATATTTGGCGCCGACATTGAACGAAAGCCATTTAGCCAGGAACAACTCGCAGCCGGCCTGTACATGCGGCATCACTTTTTTCTGAGTGAATGTGCCCTTGTCCACGCCGCCGGAATAGACAGCTTTATAGTCAGTGCCGGCCATCACATAATCGGCGCCGCCCCCTCCGGACAGGCTGAACTTGCCGCTCTTGGAGGTGAACTTAAAATACAAGTCCAGCGGCACATAAGTTATTTTATTCTCAATGTCCGAATGCCAGCTCCAGCCGCCGGTCAGATCGAGCCTGCCTGAAACCGTGGGCATCACCCCGTAACCGGCCGCAAGCCCAAGGCGGAACCTGGAGTTGCCTTCCACAAAAAAAACAGCGGCGCCCCCGAGCTTGCCCTGAGCTACCTCACCTGTCATGCCAAGACCCGGGTTGTTGGTGGCAATCGCTTTATAAGTGTTCATGGTCTTGATAAACTCTTTCCCGTCCATTTTCCATGACGAGCCGGCAAACTCCGTACCCCAGCGGGCATCTGAAACCGCTGGAGCGGCCAATAAAACCATTACAGCGCAGACAGCTATTTTAATTTTCATATATTCTCCTTAATCCTTTCTTATCCTGGTTTTATTCATGTCTTGGCATATCGTCTTAGTTAGTCAACACCACAACAACTATCACGTCCCTAAACTCCCCCACGTTTAAGCGTTTAAGCAACGTCCCCTAGCCCCTACGCGCGCGTCGGTTTTCGACGCCAGGCGCCCGGTGCCGTCGTAGGCGTAGCGGGTGATATTGCCGGCTTCGTCCCTGACGGAGGCTAGCCTGCCGGGACCGTCGTATGAATAGTAAACGCTACGGCTGTCGGGGCCGGTTTCCTTTGTCTTCAGGCCGCGGGTGTCGTACTCGTAGGAGCTGGTACCGCCAAGCGCATCGGTAACCTTACTAAGCCTGCCCGCCGTGTCATATTTATTTTCAAAAAGGATGCCATCTCGCTCGTTGCCGCGAGCGATTACATGGGACAACTGCCCGGTGATATCTATCCTTACATGTCTCGGCATATTAATTCTCAAAGTTAGTCAACAACGTCCCTTACCCCACTCATTAATCATTTCTTTTTACGCATATCCCGAAGCACATGCATATTCTTTTCCAAAACAGCGATATTAATTTCGTGGGGAGATAAATAAGGTTTCTTTAATTCCTTTTTTAATATATCCAACCACCGGTCAAGTCCAGAAGACTCATGCCCCAATTCTTTTAATTGCATCGCGATAGGAATCACAATTTTGCAAAAATCTTTGCGCCATTTCATATACTTGCGCAGCGCCGAATCCCATTCTTTTACACGTATTGCTGGTTTAGAAGAATGCGGTTGGAAATAATACAGGTCAAAATATTCATTATCAATAAAAGAGCCCATGCCATTAAACCAGTTTTCTAGTTCTTGGATTCCAGAAGAATCCTTTGCAATCCTAATACTCAACTCATCTACGTAATCTGAGAGACCTCTTTCAACAGCAGGATGCTTCATCAAATACGCCAATTTATTAAGATTTTTCAATATCATTGATAAATTATTTTTAACCATAAATTTACCCTAAAATGGAGGCTTGATCGGCAAGGTGCGTTTAATTAGCACATAATTAGTTATAGGCCGCTCGAATACAATTTCGTAAAGCCAGCCCCCACCACGACCTCTGTAAGGATCTGCTGGTTTGTATGCTAACACTCCAGACACATCAAAAATTTCTCCATATGTTAAATTCTCTCCCGTGTTTAATAATCCGGTAGGCAATCCTGCACGAAATCTATAAGTATGCTCTTCTGGCTCTCTTGGCGCCTCACGTGGGTCTGTGTTTGTCCAGCTTTGTCCATCTATTTTTGCTGACTCTGGCAAAGGTCCACCCCACACTCTATATACTTTATCCCCAATTTCTAGTTTCTTCTTCCGGGAACATGTACCCACATCGGTACTATTTCTGGATGGCGGAGGGGTATCATACCAAGACCCGGGATTAGGGCGCACTCCTATTCCGGGCTGCATACCGCCCAGCCCACCTAGTCCGGCCGCAGCCAGTCCTAGCGGGTCGTTGTTATTCACGGGATTGCATCTTCCGTAAGTGCAGGGGTTCAGGGTTACCGGGACTTGCAGGTTGTCTGTGCTGTAGTATTCGGCGGTTTTGAAGTTTATCAGGGGGTCGGGGGTCAGCCAGCGGCCCAGGGCGGGGTCGTAGTAGCGGGCGCGGCTGTACTGGTGCTGGGTGTCGGGGTCGTATTCCCTGGCGGTGAATTTATATGGGTTCTTGTCACGGGCTGTTACGTTGGATTTGCCGTAGGGCTCGTAATTGTAGTTCTGGACCGGGTCGCCCAGGGCGTCGGCCAGCAGGCTTACGCTGCCAAGGCCGTCGGGCAGGTAGTAGTAGGTGTGGTTATGCTCGTCCGTCATGGACAGCGGCTCGTCTATGTTCAGGGTGTGCAGGTATTTCTTCTTTACCATCTTATTGTCGTCCAGCTCGGCCAGCACGTTGCCTGTGTTGTCTACTATGTACTGTGCCGTGCCCTGGGAATCCATCTTCTTCAGCCTGGAGCCCAATGGCGCGGGCGTGAAGCTTAAACTGGGCAGCAGCGGCGCGTAGGCGAATTCGTTTGTCGGCAGTGCCACGCCGGTCAGGCTGTCCTTCAGGCCGGTTATCCTCATCGGGCGGTCAAAGCCGTCATAATCAATGCTTGTAGTTATATTCGGCGGGGCGGTTATCCGCGTCAGCCTGCCGGAAGCGTCGTGAGTGTAGGTTTTATCGCCCGCGGTTAATATGTGGTCGGCCTCGTCGTAGGCGTAATTTATGGTCTCCAGGGTATTGCCGTTAACCTGGGTACCGGTTATGCCGTTGGCTTTTGCGAGATGCCCGGGCCAGAGCTGTGCCAGCTTCGTCCGGTTGCCGGTATGGTCATAACTGAATTCCTGCGTGCGGCCGCTCGGGAAAACGGCCTTGGTAAGCCTGTCCAGCTTGTCGTAGGTGTAGTCGTATTTCCCCACGCTGTCGGTTACCGAGGTCCTGTTGCCGTTGGGGTCGTAGGCGTAATTGTATTTAGCCAGCAGAACACCGTCCGGCTTTTTGTGCTCCAGCTTTTCAAGCCTGCCCATCACGTCGTAACTGTAGCTGCTTGCTACGCCGTTGGGGTATTGCCTTGCTGTTACGCGGCCGGCGGGGTCGTAGGCGAAACTATAGCGCCGGTTCTGGTCGTTTATCTCCGTGAGCCGGTTCAGGGCGTCATAGGCGTAGTTCACGTCGCTTGTATCTTCGCGCACCAGTTTTGTCCGGTTGCCGACGGCGTCATAGGCGTAAAGCAGGGCTTTGCCCATTGAATCATAGCCCGTCCGGGTAAGCCTGTGCCCGGCGTCGTAATTATAGCTCAGCGAGACGCTACCGTTATTATTGAACCCAGTGAGCAGATCGTCCTTGTCCCAGGCAAAGTTCCAGGTCTCGCCGGCGGCGCGCGCCGTCACCAGCCTGTTGCCGGCATCGTAGGCGTATTCCTGGGTGTTATTGGCCGGCTGCGTCAGCCGCTTGAGGTTGCCGGCGGCGTCGTATTCGAACCGGGTGCGGTTGTTCAGGGCGTCCGTGATCGTGACTAGTTTGCCGGTCCTGTCGTATTCGAAGGTTTTGTTATGGCCGTTGGCGTCGGTTATGCCGGCCAGGCGGCCGGCCTCGTCGTAGGTATAGCGCCAGACGCCGTTTTCGGCGTCGGTCACTTTGGCAAGGCGGGACATGGCGTCGTATTCGAACATTGCCGCGTTGCCGCGCGCGTTGGTCTTTGACGCCAGGCGCCCGGCGCCGTCGTAGGCGTAGCGGGTGATATTGCCGGCTTCATCCCTGACGGAGGCCAGCCTGCCGGGGCCGTCGTATGAATAGTAAACGCTGCGGCTGTCGGGGCCGGTTTCCTTTGTCTTCAGGCCACGGGTGTCGTATTCATAGGAGCTGATCCCGCCAAGCGCGTTGGTGACCTTACTAAGCCTGCCCGCAGCGTCGTATTCGTAGCTTGTAGCGCGGCCCAGGGGGTCCGTTTCGCGGGACTTGTTGCCGCGGGAATCATATTGGTACGTGGTCCGGTTATTAAGAGCGTCTATGACGGCGGAAAGCCTATTAGCCGCGTCGTATTCATAATGGGTCGTATGCCCCATGGCGTCGGTCACCGCCGTCCTGTTGCCCGCGACGTCGTAATTATAAGAAATGGTCCTGTTCAAAGCGTCCGTAGTGCTGGCCAGCCTGCCGGAAACGTCATAGCTGCTGGAAACCGAGCGCCCCAGCGGGTCTTTAACTGACATTGTGTTTCCGGCCGCGTCCAGCGTGTATTCGGTGCGGTTGCCGGCGGCGTCTATTGTAGCCGTTACACGGCCCAGCGCGTCGTATTCGGTCCTTGTGGTATTTCCCTGCGGGTCGGTCACGGTAATCAGGCTGCCCGCGGCGTCGTAGCCGTAGAGCGTCACACCGCCATTGGGGTCCGTGGTTTTTATAAGCCTGCCAAGCGCGTCGTATTCGCTCGAAGACGAATTCCCGGCCGGGTCCGTGGTTTTCACCTCGCGGCCCAGGGCGTCATAAACAAAAGCGGTCACGGCGCCGTCCGGCCCGGTTTGTTTCACAAGCCTGTTCCGCGTGTCGTATTCATAGGCGGTCCTGGCGCCCTGGGCGTCTATAACGGCGCTCTGGTTGCCGGCAGCGTCGTATTCGAAGCGCGTGGCGTTGCCGAAACTGTCCCTTGTTTCGGTCAGCCTGCCAGGCTTGTCGTATACGAAGACCGTCCGGTTGCCGGCCGGGTCCACGGCGGCCGTCCTGCGGCCGGCGGGGTCGTACTCCAGCTTACGGGTGGCGCCGTCGGGGCCGGTTTCCTCTATGAGCTGGTTGTCCTTGTCGTACTTCTTTATGGTCTTTTTGCCGCCGCCGTCCGTTTCTTCCAGCAGATTGCCCTTGTTGTCGTACATATACGTCCTGGAGGTACCGTCGGGAGCCGTCTCCCGGACAAGCCGGCCGCCCAGGTCGTAGTCATAAGCCGTGCGCCGGCCCAGGACGTCGGTTATGGCTTTGATATTCCCTGCGGCGTCGTATTCATACATAACACGGCCGCCCAGCGGGCCGGTCGTTTCGGTTATGGCGCCCATCTTATCGTATTTATAGAACGTTCTGGCGCCGTCCGGGGCGGTCACGGCGGTAAGATTGCCGGTCCGGTCGTAGTCAAAAGCGGTCCGGCCGTTCAACGGATCCACGGCGGCGGTCAGGTTATAGCTCTTGTCGTATTCGTAACCGGTGATATTGCCGAGCGGGTCGGTCACCCGCAGGAGCGCGCCCATCTTGTCGTATTTGTAGGCGGTCTTCCCGCCGGCCGGGTCCGTGGATTCCAGCATATGGCCGCCGGGGGAATAGGCGTAGTTCCAGACGGCGCCGCCGGGGGCGGTCTCGCGGACCAGGTTGTCGTTCGCATCCCAGGCGTAGAGCCAAACGCTTCCTTCGGGTCCGGTTATTCTAAGCGGATGGTCGTATACGTCGTATTCGGCCGTCCAGGCGCTGCCGTTCTCGTCGTATTGCTTTGTTATGTTGCCGGACGGGCCGTAGACGAACCGCTGCACGTTCCCGGCCGGGTCGGTGATGGAGGTGGTCTGCCCCTCGGCGTCCCGGGTCAGCGCGAAGCTGGAATTGTCGGGCAGGGTGGCCAGGATAATCTCGCCGTTGCCGTCATAGCCGAGCTTCACCGTATTGCCCAGCGGGTCGGTCTCTTCAGTGAGCTGATCGGAGACGTCGTATTTATAAACGGTCTTCGCGCCCAGCGGGTCGGTGACGGCGGTCATATTGCCGGCCGGGTCGTAGTCGAACGTGGTCGCTTTGCCGCGCGGGTCCGTGAGCCGCGCCACCTCACCCATGGAATTGTAGGCTATCTCCGTCCTGTTGCCGCCCGAATCGGAATATGCCTTCAGCCTGCCCGAGGGGTTGGCCTCGAACGTCACCTGCCGCCCCTCCCCGTCGCCGGTGGCCGTCATAGTGTCGTTCTTGTCGTAAGCGAACGTCCTGATGTTCCCGTTCGCATCCTTTACGGAGACCACATTGCCTTTTACGTCATAAGCGAAAACGGTCACGCCGCCTTCCGGGTCAGTGATTTTGCTCTGGAGCCCGGCGGCATTGTATTCGTAGCGGTACTTGTTGCCCAAGGCATCCGTGGTGGCGGCCAGGTTGCCGTCGGCGTCGTATTCATGGGTCAGTTTTGAACCGTCCGGCTTCTGCATTTCTACCAGCCTGCCGGTTGCGTCATAAGCGAACCTGGTAACGCTGCCGTTCGGCTCGGAGATGGAAGTCTCCCTGCCGGCCGCGTCATAGCCGATGGTATAGGAATAGCCCAACCGGTCCGTATTCTTGACCAGTTGCCCGGCCGCGTCGTATTCAAGCAGTATATGGGAGCCATCCGCGTCCGTAATGGTGGTAAGCTCGCCGGCCGCGTTATAGGCGTATTGCATTGTGGAGCCGCCCGGTTCGGTGAGCTTGAGGAACCTGCCGGAAGGGTCGTACTCGTGGGCCACGGAATGGTTGTTCTCGTCGGTTTCCTTCGCCAGCAGGCCGTTTTCGTCGTAGTCGAAAGCATACATTCCGCCGTTGGGGTAGGTTATTTCCGTCAGCGCGCCGTCGCCGTTATGGGCGAATCGGGTCCGGTACCCTTCCTCGTCTACAGTGCCCTCCAGGCGGCCGGTTCCGTCATAGGAGAACTGCCTGGAAAAACCAAGGGGGTCGGTGACCGAAAGAAGGTTCCCCGCCGGGTCATAGGCCAGGGAGGTACGTTCACCGGCCTGGTCGGTCATTGAAACCAGGTTCCCGGCGGTATCGAA
>CAZUQT010000045.1:16024-18330 GCA_964622585.1 uncultured Elusimicrobiaceae bacterium
CCGTCGAATTCTTTTGTCACGCGGTGGAATTCGTCGTATTCGAAGCCGCCGGCGATGAAGCCGGTCTGGCCGGCCGGATCCCTGTAGGAAAGAAGATTATGCTCTCCGTCGTAGGTGTAAATGGAGTTAGTCCCGGCGGCTCTGCGTACTTCCGTCAGATTCCCGGCGGCGTCGTAAATATAATCCACGGTGTTTCCGCCTGGAGCGGCCAGGCGCGTCAGATTCCCGTCGGTATCGTAGGCGAACAGGACGCCGCGCCCGGAGGGATCCGTAAGCGAGGCCAGGTTTCCCCTGGCGTCATAGGCAAGGGCTATGGCATTGGAATTCGGGTCGGTTATTCTTATCAGCCGGCCGTTAAGGTCAAAGTCATAAAAGGTCAGGAATTTATGGGTGAGCCTGAATGTCCCGTCCGCTTTTTTCGCCAGCGTTGAAAAACAGCCGGGCGGGGACTGATACGCGCCGCCGGGTTTTGCCGCGAATTCCAGCGTTGACCCGTCGCCATACGTGACTTCCACAAAGCCGGCGGTGGCGTCTTCGACCGCGCTCATCTGGTAATTATGGCTCCAGCCATGGCCTAAGGCGCCGTTCTTCTCCGCGGCCATGCTGTTGTAGAACCTGACCAGCTGTATGAACAGGCTGCGGCCGGGGAGGTAAAGGTCTTCCGCCATGAACAGGTTGTTCCCGGTGTGCGAATTCACCGGGTGGGCGGAAATACCGGCCAGGGATGACGGCTTCCGGTAAATCCCGTCGGTTTTATTGTAAACCGTAAAATTCCTGCTTTTGACATTGTATTCGGTATCCGGCAGGGCCACGGATTCCGACTCGATCCCACCCCGCTCCGGGGCGGAGGCGGGCTGCGGGGTAAAAGAACATAAGCCCTGCTGAGAGAGGGCAGCGAAGAAAGAGTCTACATCAACGGGTTCTTTAATACCAGACAACTTGGGCGCTGTGACTTCCGGCAGCCCCTCTTTGATGCCTTCACCCCGGCCTTTCAATGAAAAGCCGCTGCCGGGGAACTGGGAACCGCCGACCTTCATCCCGCTGAAGCCGCTGAAGAGATTGCCGAATTTGTTTTTCGCCCAATTACGTCCTTTAAGCCCTTCCAGGTGAAATTTCCCCCCCAGCTCTTTTTTGGCTTTATCGGACAGGCCGATAGAATTTTTAAAGTCCACCTTGGTTTTTCCTTTCCAGTTGCTGTTGATGGAGAGGGAATTGCTGGTGGAAAGTCCGCGCTGGGCCATTACGGTGTTAAGCTGCCTGCTGGCAGTCAGGCCGTTCATATTATAGTCGGCGCTGACGCCGCGGTTGCCTATACGGGTGTTCGTATTGTCTATTTTGGCGCCGATATTGGCGTCGAAGCCTTTTGTCCCGGAATTATAACCGAGATTGACCCCCATGGCGTTCGCCCCTTTGCCGAGTGAGGCGCCTACGGAGGCCTGGAAGCCGTTTTTGTTTAGTCCAAGCTGGGCGCTTGCCGGAGTAAAATTAAAACCGGCGCTTGCCCCGCCGATGCCGCCCTTTGAAATATTCACGCCCAGGCTGGGACCGATGACATATCCCACTCCGACGGTAAACCCATTGGGCCCGTACGCGATGTTTACCGGCAGGCCGGTCAACCCCTGGATAGTGGCGCTGACGACCGTGGATAAGATGCTTAAACCGACCTGGACGATGGCCGATTTTGCTATCGCTTTTACCACCTTGGCGGCGGCTTTTACGACTTTAGCCACTTTTTTTACGGCCTTTTTCAGCTTTTTGGTGAGTTTTTTGAGCTTGAAACCGTCCTGCATGTTCAACTGGCTCTGGACCGTCTTGGTTTCACGCCGCGCGGCCGCGAATGCGGCCGTATCCTGGGGCCCCGGATGGCTTCCCCAGAACTCGCCGCCGCCGGTGTAAGCACGTTTATTGCCCAAAGTCAGAACATGCGGCGACGCGCCGTTATCGGTGGTGGAAAGGCCGGTGAGCGTTCCGTTCGGAACTGCGAGGGAGAGTATTCTTTTTGAAACGGGCGGCAGGTTCCGGACTCTGGCTTCTATCGCGTTTATCGCAGTTCCGCTGCTTCTGAACACGACCACGGCTTTGCCGTCCGGCCCTGTTCGCGAGGAATTCGTTTCCAGGAACCCGGCGCCGGAAAGCCGCGAGAACCGGACCTCCAGGTTTTGGACCGGCCTGCCGACGGAATCAAGCACTTCCGCCGAAACCAGGGCGCCGCCCCCGGCGGCCAGAACGGAGGGAGTGTCCACGAACTTCAGGACGGCAGCTTTAGGCGGGACGGTATACGCGAAGCCGAGGCCGGAAATTGTGCC
>CAZUQT010000046.1:0-18008 GCA_964622585.1 uncultured Elusimicrobiaceae bacterium
GCCTTGCCGGGGGCGAACAGGACCTTCGCGTTCTGGAAAGCCGTCACGGCCTCCGGGGTGCAGGGCATGTTCGCGCCTTCGGTCACGCAGAGCACGCCGTTCTTGATCAGCACGTTCGCGTCGCTCTCGTTAAGCTCGTTCTGTGTGGCGCAGGGAAGAGCCACGTCCACCTTGATCTCCCAGGGCTTCTTGCCCGCGCGGAATTCCGCGCCGAACTTCTCGGCGTAAGGAGCCACGATGTCCTGGCCCGTAGCGCGCAGTTCGAGCATATATTCCCACTTGTCGCCCTTTATGCCGTCCTTGTCGTAAATGCAGCCGTCGGGGCCGGAGATGGTGACCACCTTGCCGCCGAGGTCGTTGACCTTCTTCACCGCGCCCCAGGCCACGTTGCCGAAGCCGGAGACGGCCACGGTCTTGCCCTTGAGGTCGGTGCCCTTGGTCTTAAGCTGCTCCTGGCAGAAGTAGACCACGCCGAAGCCGGTGGCCTCGGGGCGGATCAGGGAGCCGCCCCAGGTGATGCCCTTGCCGGTCAGCACGCCGGTGAATTCGTTCTTGAGGCGCTTGTACTGGCCGAACATGTAGCCGATCTCGCGGCCGCCCACGCCGATGTCGCCGGCGGGCACGTCGGTGTTGGGGCCGATATGGCGGAACAGCTCAGTCATGAAGCTCTGGCAGAAGCGCATCACTTCGCCGTCGGATTTTCCCTTCGGGTCGAAGTCGGAACCGCCCTTGCCGCCGCCCATGGGGAGGGTGGTCAGGGAGTTCTTGAAGATCTGCTCGAAGCCCAGGAACTTGAGGATGCTGGGGTTGACCGAGGGGTGGAAGCGCAGGCCGCCCTTGTAGGGGCCGATGGCGCTGTTGAACTCGAAGCGGTAGCCGCGGTTGATCTGGTAATTGCCGTTGTCGTCCTGCCAGCAGACGCGGAAGGAGATGGAGCGCTCCGGCTCCACGAGTCTGTCGAGGATCTTGGCTTTAATGTACTCGGGATGCTTCTCGAGTATGGGGGTAAGGGTCTCGAGGACCTCTTTTACCGCCTGGTGAAATTCCTTCTCGCCGGGGTTCTTGTTGACCACGTGGGCCAGGAGGCCGTTGATGTAATCATGCGCGGACTTCTTGGTCTTCTCCGCTACCGCTGATGTTGTAGCCATAGTTATTTCCTTATCCTTTTAGGTTTGATTTTGAGGCCGAAACTAAAGAACTTAACAAAATCCTATAACTCCATATTACAAACCTAAATATGCATTGTCAACCCGGGCAAAAAAGCCGGATATTCCGGTTTTAACCAATGGTATTAAGAGTCTTGAGAGTTGGCAAGAAGGCGATTGATAATCCGCATATTTCCCGCGGCGGCCGCCCTCGCGTCATAGTCCTTCCCGTCCCTAATTTGTACAATTTCAAGATGAATTACGCCCTCGCGCTCGGCGCCGCGCTCCTGTTCGCCGTTTCAGTGCCGGCCGGAAAGCTGCTTCTAGCGCATTTAAAGCCGCTGGAGCTCTCTGCGCTCTGCTACCTGGGCAGCGGCCTGGGCCTCCTGGCCTGGCGCTTCATTTCCGGCGCGGGCGGGAAGGCCGCGGAGGCCCCGCTCGACCGGCGGGATATCCCTTATACCGCCGGTTTCGTCCTGGCCGGCGGCGTCCTGGCCCCGCTGCTTCTGTTCACTGGTCTGAACCTCACTTCCTCCTCCTCCGCTTCCATTTTGCTTAATTTCGAGCTTGTTTTCACTTCCCTGATAGCCGTTGTCGTATTCCGGGAGCACGGCGGGCCGCGCTTCTGGGCGGCCGCCGGGCTTATTACCGCCGGGGCCCTGGCGCTTTCCTGGGAGGGCGGCGGCTTCGGTTTAGGCCTGGGCGCTGTCCTGGTGCTGGCTTCCTCTTTCATGTGGGGGGTGGATAATAATCTGACGGCGCGGGTCTCGATAAAGAACCCGGTCACGCTGGCGGCGATAAAAGGCCTGGCCGGCGGTCTTATAAACGCCTGCCTGGCCCTCTATTCATACCGTTCCCTGCCGCCCACTGACTGGGCCGCCGCGGCGCTGCTGCTCGGTTTTGTCAGCTACGGAATAAGCCTTGTTCTTTTTATCCTGGCCATGAGGGGCCTGGGGGCCTCCCGCGCCGGCGCTTTCTTCGGCTCCTATCCTTTCATCGGCGCCGCCCTGGGCGTCGCTTTCCTGGGAGAGCCGCTTACGGCGCGGCTGCTTTGGTCCAGCGCGCTGATGCTCTGCGCTTTTCTGCTTCTGGCTTTCGAGCGGCACGGTCACGCGCACCGGCATGAGCCGCTGGAGCACGACCACAGCCATGGCCATGACGACGACCATCATGGCCACGCCCATGAACGCGGCCCGGGCGGGATCCATTCTCACCCGCATACCCATGAGCCCCTGGAACACGAGCATCCCCACCTGCCGGACGCCCATCACAGGCATCAGCACGGCTGAAATATTGAATTTAACTTGATGTGACTTAGGTTACAATATATTCTATACTCTAATAATTGTAACAGTGGACGCTATGAAGAAATTGTTTTTTATCTGCGCGGCCTTCTTTCTCGCTTTGCCCCTTTGCGCTACCGCCGGTGAATTCAAGGACAAAGGCGAGATCATCGCCGTTGATTTCCCGTCCGGCTGGGGCCCCGGCAAGACCGACGATCCCGCGGTCACCCTTAAGCTTGAGAAAGGCAAATCTTTTTTCGAATTCTCCAAACAGGATTCGGAGCTGGGCGACTATTACCTGAAAGCCCGCGTCAAAGAGCAGGTCGACTCGCTTCGCAGCAAGGGCAACCAGCTCTCCGGCGATATAAAGACCGTCAGCCTGCACGGCGTTTCAGTCTCCTATTACACTTCCTACGAGTCCATGGGCGCCGACGGCTACATAGGCTTCCTGACCTATAACGGGGCCTCCTACGCGGTTACCGCGCGCGGCCTGTCCGACGGGGATTTCCGCGGCGTGCTCTCCAGCGTGAGGAAGCCCGGAGAAAAAATAGAGCTGCCCAAACCCAAAAAAATTAAAGTAGTCCGCCGCAAGAAAGAGAAAGACGAGTTCGACGAGCTGCAGGCGCAGATCCTGAAGACCGACGCCTCCACGTCGGCCGTGGCCGGGTCCACGGATTCGGTCATGAACGCTTTCGCCTCTTCGACCGTCCCCGTGGTCGAGGCCGAAGCCTCCACGCAGGCCGCGGCGCCCGTCGTGGAGCAGCCCGGGCACAGTTTCCTTTCCGACCTCGCGAAAAAGCAGGAGTCCGACGCTCTGCCGCCCTATATTCCGCGCAAGCCGCTGCCGCTCTCCGTCTGGCTGGTCCTGATAGGCGCCTGGGTGGCAGGCTCCTTCGCCGCCAGGGCCGCTGCGGCCGCCTACACGAATCCCAAGCTGCCGCCTCCGCCCGCTGACGTGCCGCCCGACTTCTTCTTCCCTTTCGTGATCTCGAAGTTCTCGACGTTCAGGGACGTCACCTACAACGTGCTCACCAGGCAGCGGCAGCTGCTGCTGGCCGACTTCCCCAGCGAGCATGAGCTTTACGTCGCGGGCTCCGTCTACGGCTGCCTCTTCTTCCATATGCTCTGGAGCCTGCTGGCTTTCATCGGCCGCGGCGACGCCGTGATCAACGCCCTCGTTAAGTTCCCTCTGCTGGGCCGCGCTTTCGCCTCGCTGCCGGAGATCTTCTTCATCGTCCCTTTCCTCATCGGGCTTTCGATGTATTTCACCAAGGAGCGCGCGCTGCAGGTCTTCGACGCCCAGTCCGCGCCCGTGATGGCCGTGCATCCCGAGACCGTCTACGGCATGATCAGGGACGGGTCGGGCAAAGAAGTGGCCCGACTGGTGAGCAAGGGAACTTTCCTGAACCGCCGCTGGGAATTCGTGGATACCGACAACCAGGTCGTGTTCTCCATCCGCGACGATTTCCCCAAGGGCCTCCTGCTGCGCAAGCTGTTCGGGAATCTGGGCGGCGCGCTGCGCTCGCATTACGGTATTTTCGCGCAGGAAAGGCGGGCCGGCTTCATCTTCCTGGACCCGTCCTCCGCCGACCGCTTCCAGATACATATGGACTACGCGTTCGCCCGCCTCGGCCACCCGGCCCAGATACTCGCGGCCGTGCTGTATATCATCTCCAAAGAAAAAGACCCGATCTATCCTTCGCCGTTCTAGCTCAGGAGACTTTATGAAGATAGGCATTCTTACCGGTGGCGGTGACTGTCCGGGCCTTAACGCTGTGGTGCGCGGGGTCACGAAGTCCGCGCTCAGGCACGGCTGGGAAGTTATCGGGTTCCGCGACGGTTACCGCGGCCTGGTGGAGAAGGACTTTTGCAGGCTAGGCGACAGCGAAGTCTCCGGCATAATAATCCGCGGCGGAACCATTCTTGGAACCTCTAACACCGCCAATCCCTTCGCCTACACGCTGCCCCCGCTCGGCTCGGCTGAAAAGCCCAGGGACCTTTCAAAGCTGGCCTTTAAAAATTTCAAAGACCTGGAGCTTGGAGCGCTGGTGGCCATAGGCGGCGACGGTACGCTGACCATGGCCCGGCAGCTCTACGAAAAGGGCATGCCCGTTATTGGCGTGCCGAAAACGATAGACAATGACCTCTCGGCTACGGACGTGACTTTCGGTTTCGATTCGGCCCTTAAGGTAGCTACCGAGGCCGTGGACCGCGTGCACACTACGGCCCAATCGCACCACCGCGTTATGATAGTGGAGACCATGGGCCGCTACGCCGGCTGGATAGCGCTGCGCGCCGGGATAGCGGGCGGCGGAGATATCATCCTCCTGCCGGAGATCCCCTATCGGGCCGAAGATATAGTGAAGGCGGTCCTGGACCGCAAGCGCCGCGGAAAAAAATTCTCGATCATAGTCGTCGCCGAAGGGGCGCGCCCCGAAAAGGGGGAGATGACCGTGACCAAGGTGGTCAAGGGCTCGCCCGACCCGCTGCGGCTGGGCGGCGTCTCCTACAAGATCGCGGAGATACTGGACGGGAAGACCGGGCTTGAGAGCCGCGTGGTGGTTCTGGGCCATGTGCAGCGCGGCGGCGAGCCCACGGCCTTCGACCGCTGGCTGGCTACCGGCTTCGGCGTGATGGCCGGCGAACTGCTCGCTAAAAAAAAGTTCGGGCAGATGGTTTCCTTCAGGGATTTCGGTTTTTCCTCGGTCAGTATAGCGGCCGCGGTCGGGAAGCTGCGCCGCGTCTCCCCGGCTTCGCAGGAAGTCAGGACGGCCCTGGCGGTCGGGACCAGTTTCGGCAATTCGCGCATTACTGGTTGATGCGGAGCAAAAAAAACTTATGCCTACTGAAATATTGTTCGGGATAAACACCGCGGAAGAGATCCTTAAAGCCGGCCGCCGCAAAGTCATCAGGCTGGTGATCTCCCGCAATGAAAAGAACCAGCGCGTGACCGACCTGGCCTCCCTGGCCCGCAAAACCGGGGTGCGGATAGATTTCTGCGACCAGCGGACGATAGAGAAGCTGGCCGCCGGCGGGCATCACCAGGGCGTGATCATAGAGACGGAGCAGATGGGTAAGGTGGATGTGGACGAGGCGATCGGGCTTGAGAAAGACCTGAAGAAAACGGTCTGGGCCGGCCTGGACGGGATAACCGACCCGATGAACCTGGGCGCGATAATAAGGTCCGCCGCCTGCCTGGGCGTCTCCACGGTGATACTCCCAGAGCGCCGCTCCGCCGGCCTCACCCCGACGGCCCACAAAGCCGCGTCCGGCGCGATGGAGCGGATCAATATTATAGAAGTGGTCAATCTCAACCAGACCATCATCAAGCTGAAGGCGAAAGGTTTCTGGATCTACGGCCTGGACATGGGCGGCCAGGCGCTGCCCAAAGTAGATTTCACTCTTCCCGCTTTCATAATAATCGGTTCCGAAGGCGCGGGCCTGCATGAAAAAACCCGCGAGCACTGCGACGTGATCGTCTCCGTCCCCCAGAAAGGCGGCGTAGAAAGCCTCAACGCCAGCAACGCCGCCGCCATAGTCTTCTACGAACTCTCCAAAAAGATCTAAGACCGCGAGATGCACCACGCGTAGCATGCTCTAGCTGCGTGGGCGGCCTACCGTGGGGACGGGGTCATCAAAACCGGCGTCGCGCACACCGTGCGCGCGCCTGCCGCTCACTGCAGTGGCCGGTGCGGCCACCCAGGTTCGGCGCTTACGCAAGCCTCGCCTTCCGAGGGGCTTTTGCTGACCCCATCCCCACGGTCTCCGCCCGGGTTACTCGACCGAACGGAAAACGGGCTGACGCATAACTAGTTAGCTCCCCTCTCCTTAACATTAATAAGGCAGTCTCTTTATTCCGGCAATCCCTCTTGCGCCGTCAGGCGCCGGAGGGGCGGCAAGGGTATGGGTTCGGAGCGACCTCTCGGAGGCCCGAGCTTGCATAAGCGCGAGGGCCGAGAGAGGCGCGGCCACGGTGTGGCCGACGCCGTGAGCGACGGGCCCATACCCTTGCCGCCCCGACTGGGCATCCTGCGGTCCCCTCTTGCCGGAATAAAAAGACGACGCTGGCCCGTGCCAGCGTCTGTCTCCCTCAAAATCCGGAGCAGGAAGCAACCGTCGATAAGGTGTCCCGCTCCAAAAATAGTATAGCAGAAAATTTTTATTTGTCAAGGGGTAAAGGCTTGACATGTCAATACACACGGGTTAACAATCTGGGATCGGGAATCAGGGAGGAAGAAATTACGATTTACTTTAAGATGAAGAGATAGAGCTCGCCGGGGGCTTTCATGGAGGAAGCCTCGGTCTCCGCCGTGGCGCCCGTGCCCCAGAAGAGGTCCACGCGGCCCGGGCCGCGTATCGCTGAACCCGTGTCGTGGGTGGAGATGAAGCGGTTGAAATCCTTAAAGCCGATCCCGGCGCCCTGGGCTACCGGCCTCTTCGACTTAAGCAGGCCGAACAGGCCGAGCGGCACATATTTCGGATCGATAGCGATGGAACGCCCCGCGGTAAGCGCGCGGCCGATCGCGCCGTAGGGCAGGCTGTCCTTGGGGCGGGATTTGAAAAAGATATAGCGCGGGTTAAGGTCCGCCAGGCGCTCTTCGCGCGGTCCCTGAGCCGACAGATACTTTATAAAATCCTTGAAAGACATTCCCGGGATCTCTCCGCAGTCTATCAATATCTTCTGCACGCTGCGGAAAGGATGCCCGTTCGCCCCGTCGAAGCCCGCCCGGAGGTAATCCCCGTCCGGGAAGCGCAGCACGCCCGAGCCCTGTATCTGCAGAAGCATTATCTGCGACGGGTGGGCCGACCAGACCAGCTCCAGCCCCTGCCCCGAAAGTTTTCCGGAGTGTATCTCCTGCCTGGAATAATGCCGCACCAGGTTCCCGGCCTCGTCGTAGCGGCCGTAGTCGAAGTCGACTCCCATCGCCGTGTTGGTCTTGACCAGGTCCGCCGGCTTCAGATGCACGGCGTATTTGTGCGTCTCGTCCGGCGCCTTTGTTACCTGTATCTCCGCTTCGTAATATCCGGTAATTACCGTTTTGCCCGTCCCGTCGTCGTCGGAGGCGCGGTAGATCTTAAAGCGGCTTTTAAGCGCGCCGAGGAGCTCTTCAGGAGGCAGGCCGGCGGAGAAAAGGTCTATAAGCGCCTTAGTCGTGGCGCGCAGGCGCGCCGCGTCGTAGAAGTCCGCGCCCAGCTGTATCTTCGCTGAATCCGGGCGGGAGTTCCAGTAATCCAGGTCAGTCTTTAAAACCACGATTATCCCGGCGCGCTCCAGGTCGTCGGCCGGCAGCGGCAGGTTGGCTCCGTCCACTTCGGCCACTTCCTTTACCGCCGGGGCGTCGGCATAGTCTTCGGCGGCTTTGAGAGAGTTCAGTTTGGGACAGGTATCCAGGGTGTCGGCCGGCTGGCCGGCAGAAGGAGCGGCTATGTCGGAGCGCTGCGGGGCGTACCAGGGCGCCTGGCAGAAAGCCGCCGCGGGAAAGACTAAAGAGAGAATAAGGGCTGATAGCCGCATAGAGGAATACTACATAAACGGGCTGACGGAATCAATATGCGCGGGGCTGGCGAAAACCGGTCTTATGTCTGTTACAAGCAATTTGATAAAATAAAGCAGTGGGAGCATTTTTTGAAACTTTCAAGCAGTGAAAATCCAAAAATAAGCAACTTGCGGAATGGCCTGGCGCGGACTGCAAGTCGGGGATTAAAGTGATTCGGAGTGCCTTAAAAACAGGACTTTTAAGTGCTAGGAGAGAAGACGACAGCATGAACAACTTTCGGAAACGCACTGCCATTCGCATCGCCGCCATCAGCGTGCTCCTGGCCGGCATCGCCAGTACTGTTTCCTGGTTCGTGGCGCGCGAACATGCCGAGGAAGGCATAGTTTCACTTGCTATCGAGGAATCGAACGGGCTGCTGCAGCACTTTAGCTCCCTCAACCTGTCCGCGCCGAATGCCGCCGGGTCTGCCCTGGATGCCGCCAAGGCGATCGCGGGGGGGTTGTTCGATATCGCCGAGATCTATGACAGCAAGGGACTCAAACTCGCGGAGGCGATGACCCCCGAGGGCGAGGTGGTCGAGTCGTCGCTGCCGAAACATGCCGCCCCGGGCGCCGCCGCGGCGTCTTACGAGAGCCTGGACCTCCCCGGAGGGCAATGGGCGCTGCGGGTTTTCGTCCCGTTGCGCGCTTCAAAGACCGATACGGCCGGGCCCCTTTCCGGGTATTTTGAAGGGGTGCGAGTGATGCCCGCGTGGCAGCGGGACCAGATCTTCACCAGCAGTATAATCATGGCGCTGATGGCCGGGTTGGCTTCCCTGCTTTGCGGCGCCGCGCTTTACCCGGTCGTGGTGCATCTGTCCTCTGAAAACGAACGCAAGACTCGTGAGGTGGTTGATTCGCAGACCGCGCTGATAGAGGGCCTGCAGCGATCCGAGCGTGAATTGGAGGAGAAGGTCTCTCAGCGCACCATGGAACTTCGGCGCGAGCAGGCGCACACCAAGGAGGTGCTGCACAATATGCTGCCTGTCGAAATCGCGGAAGAACTGACTTTGACCGGCCGCGCCCGTCCTGTCCGGCATGAATCCGTGAGCATTTTGTTCACCGACTTCAGCCAATTCACGCAGGCCGTCTCGACCATGCCGGCGGACCGCATGGTGTTCGAACTAAATGAGATCTTCGCGGCGTTCGACGATATTGCGGATGAGTGCGGCGTTGAAAAAATAAAAACTATCGGCGACGCCTATATGGCCGCGGCCGGGTTGCCAAAGCCCTGTGCCGATCATGCGCAGCGCTGCGTGCGCGCCGGACTGCGGATGGCCAATTATATCGCGACCAGAAACGCGACGGCCACCTTCAAATGGTCTCTTCGGGTGGGCGTTCATTCCGGGCAGGTGGTGGCCGGCGTCGTCGGCAAGAGAAAATACGCCTTTGATCTTTGGGGGGATACGGTCAATGTCGCGTCCCGCATGGAAAGTTCCGGCGAGATCGATAGGGTGAACGTTTCCGCTTATACCTACGACCTGATCCGGGAAGAGTTCGATTGCGAGTACCGCGGCAAAGTGGCGGCAAAAGGCAAGGGCCAGATCGACATGTACTTCGTCAAGGGACCGCGGAAGACCTGAACTTGCGTTAGCGGTTTAATTAGAATCTGAATGTCGTTCCAAACAACAGGCCTGAATCCTGCGCCGGCGAAGTGAGACCCAGTTTAACTCCGGCATCCAGGTCCAGGTTGCCTGTTGGCGACCAGCCCAGGCCCAGGATACCTGTAATGGGGTGTTTCGCGGAGCCGGGGTCGGCAGCCGTTTCTGTGGTCAGGTCGGCGCAGGCCAGGACTTTTGGCGCTACTTCCAGCGCGACCGCCGCGGAACCTTTTACAATGTTAACTTCCTTCCCGCTCGAATTCCTGTTGAGCACGAAGCCGGTATTTAGAAAGAACTGCCATGGCCCGGCAGTGTGCCCGGCTATCGCGTAGGTCCAGAAACCGGTTTTTCCCGCCCCCAGCCCCTTTTTGTAATCGCCGGTAGGCAGCGACAGGCCTGGTTTAACGGCGAAGGTCCAGCCGGCTTTTTCCCCTATCCCGAGTTTAGCTTCAAGGGCCACGTCTCCGAAACCGCTCGCGGAAATGCCGGCCGAGTTCCAGCCCTCACGGGGCACGGAGAACAGCAGGTCGGTTTTGTCATTAAGGCCGTAGGAGAGTTCCGCCGCCAAGGCATTGCTGAAAACGTCCTGACCTGTGTGAGCGACGGCGTATTCAAAGCCGAGCTCAAGCTGCCTGACGCCTTTACCAAGAAAACCGGCATCTTCGCTTATCAAAGGGTGCATCGCCGCCGCCCTGCCGCAGAACGAAGAAATGAAGAAAATCACCGTCAATATTTTTTTCATAAGATATTCAAAACGCGGCCCGCCCGATGAAGACTGCCGGCCCGATCCGCGGGTGGACCAATACGACGCAATAGACCCGCCGGCACCAGAGGACTGACTCCCTTACAAGACAACCCGAAACCAGCTCGGGACTCTCCGGGCGGTAAAACCGCGCGAAAAAACGCAGGAAACAGCCCGCTTTTTGTTATTATAGCGGAATAGGCGAGTTTTTAAAAAATTTATGCACAAGGAAGGGGAGAAACTTCCAGGAAAACTAGCGATAACTGCACTTATGTTTCCTACAGACCAGCAGCTGGTATGCCTTCCTGGTCTTTAATAGTGAGAGATCCCGCCTCTTCACATATCATGCTTAAACCGGTTGCTTCTTATAGTACATGGATTAGCAAGGGTATTTCTATATTTATTGCGGGATACCTATACTGCGCAATGTGCGGCTGCGCGTCTTTAGGTGAGAGAACTCTTTCAACTGACCATGCGCGCAGAACCGCCTCTCTAATCAAGTTTAAAAAAGTCGGGAACGAGAAGCAGCAGGAGGCAGTGCGCCAATGCATATCCGCCCTTAAATCTCCGGACTTGAAGCGCCGGAGTTCCGCTGCCGCTGCGCTTTCCTCGATGGGACGCCCGGCCGTGCCACTGCTTCTGGAAGTAGTAAGGGGAACGGATACGGCGGCTGCTTACTCAGGAATATCCATATTAGGCAATATGGGGGAGGACGGTGCTCAAGCCGTTCCGGAACTTGTCGGCGCTATAAATGGCACTAATATGTTCCGGCTGGGCATGGCTAAAGACGCTATTGTAAAAATTGGCGCTCCGGCTGTCCCCGCGGTGGTAGCGGAGCTTTCTGGTAGCAGGACAAATCGAACACCTTGGGTGCTGATCCTCCAGAAGATCGGTTCGCCGGCAGCTAAAGCTATAGGTGAGGCGGCATTGACCGCTGATAAAGAATTAAGGCCTTACCTTTATATGCTTCTCCTGGAAATAGCGCATACAGGAAATATAGAGGGCGCACTTCCCTCTCTGCTGGCTTTATACGCGGACAGAAATCAGGATCATACTTTTCTACCGGCGTTATTGGAGCGCATAGGGCCGGCCTCGGTCCCAGGCCTTATCCCATTTCTGAAGAGCGAGGACGCGGGAGTTCGTCTCCACTTATCGTATATATTGGGGAGTATCTGTTATCAAAAGAAATGCGGGCTGGATAAGTTTGTTCCTGAGCTTGCAGCCGCCTATAAAGACCCCGATGAGAAGATCAGGCGGAATATCATGCAGTTAATAGATACGGACATGGCAGCTAGAGAAAAACATCGGGAACTGCTGATACGCGAATACGAGCCGGAGCAGAAAGTTCCATGCAGCCTTGGGCCGGCATCTGACTGGGAGATGCGTCGGATTCCCGGTACCCCTGAGTATTTTGACAGCAAGAGGTATATATCCCTGTACCCGGAAGGCGTTTCGGTAAGCGGGGCAACTCCAAACAGCGTCTCCTTCAAGATCCCGGAGTGCGGATTCTCCCGGGAGGAATTGGAGAAGATGGTTATACTCCATGTTTCCACTGATACCAAAAGTGAAATTATCCCAGTAACCATAAAAGACGGAAAAGCTACCGCAAAAATTAGAGCCGCCGGGAGCTTCTTTTTGCAGATGCCGTTTAAAGCTATCGATACCTTAGGCCCTGCTTTAAAGCTTAAGTATCTAGGCAGCGAGCTGACTGGCGATGTTGCGCATATAAGCTCAACGATGCCGTTAGAGGTGGAGGCTGTCGATCTCTCCTCATATAGTTTTGCCGTCGCTGGAATAGGCGGGGTATATGTCCTTTTCAATAAAAACCCGACCCGTAAATGTTATGCTTCACCGCAAGATCCGGAGGCTCCTTTCGGTTCAAATAAGAACTGTGTGTACTTTAAGCCGTTCCTTGTTCCTGAAGGGCTGCAGCGTTTGGTAGTGTTCTCATTCGATAAATTAGGTAACGTGGGTAAAACTTATGCGCCGATGGTGTATTCGGATGCTTCTCCGCCGAAAGATGTTTTTCTGATGAACGGCACCCCCTTAGCTCCGGGGAGCACTGTTTACGCGGCCGCGACGGATACTTTTACAATAGTATCCACAGATACTTTGCCGGAATCCGTGGTGCCGGGAGAGATAAAAATTTATATGCTGGTCGGTATTCAAAAGGATGAATGTGATTATGCGGAAGGCTACGGAGGCCTTGATGGGAGATGGTCGTGTGAGGCCCCGTTCTACAATGGCCCCTTCACTTTACCGCCTGGGGAACATAGTGTTTACTTCTACAGCAAAGACGCCGTAGGCAATCTTTCCCACCAAAAACAGATCAATATCATTGTTAAAAAAGGATAAAATCCGAACTGTGGGCTGGGGACGTAAGCCCGTTCCTTCGAGAATATCTCCTCGGCTCCATCCAGAACCCGGCGAACTGGTATTCGTTATCAAGCGGGGGGTTCCAGACCGCTTCCCGGTGTTCCCGGGGAAAGAGAGCTACTGCGGAAAGGTCTGAAAAGCTTAAAAACAAGGCCCGCTCCTGGGCCGCCTGTCTGGCGCGGGTGTTCGAGGTCTTCCCGATTATCTGCCCCAAATGCAATCTGGAACTTAAGCCGGTCGCCGTGATCTTCGAGGACAAAGAACTTGTGCGGCTCTTAAACCATTTCGGCCTGCCGGCTGAATTTCCTAAATTCAGGCCGTCGCCGGCTCAGTCTTTATATGCTGGCAAACGCGGCCCGCCCGATGAAGACTGCCAACTGGACCCGTGGGTGGATCAATACGACGCAATAGACCCGCCGGCACCAGAAGATTAACTCCCTGACAAATTAAACCAGGTCCGGCGCCCGCCGGGCAGGGAAACCGCGCGAAAAAACGCAGGAAACAGCCCGCTTTTTGTTGTTATAGCGGAATAGGCGAGTTTTTAAAAAATTTATGCACAAGGAAGGGGAGAAACTTACAGGGGAACTAGCAATAATCGCTCTTATGTTTCCTACAGATCAGATTTAAACCACTCTTGCAGCCGCTTCATGCCCTGCTCGATAGTAACACCGGGAATAAACCCAAGGTCGCGCCTAGCGGCGGAGATATTGAACCAATGGGCTGTGGTGAGTTGCTGCACCACGAAGCGGGTAAGGGGCGGCTCGGTCTTTATCCCGGCCAGACGCCAGAAGGTTTCCATCGCGGCCGCGGCCGCGTAAGCCGGGCCGCAAGGGACTTTTTTAACCGCGGGGCCGGTCCCGGCGGCCGCCAGGATCAGGTTTATTATGTCCCAGTTCGGGCGCGGATCTCCCTGCGAAATAAAATAGGCCTTCCCGGCGCAAGGCGCGGCGGGTGAAAGTTTTTCGGCGGCCAGCCAATGGGCCAGGGCGGCGTCGTCGATATACGTGGTGTCTATCAGCTTGTTGAAATCGCCGATGCGGCGTATTTTTCCGGCCCGGCCTTTGGCCACTATCCCCGAGACAAGATGGTCGTGCCCCGGGCCCCAGACCAGGTGCGGCCTTAAAGCCACGGTGGAAAATCGGGGGGAATTAGCGGCCAGGACCAGCTGCTCGGCGCGGGCTTTGGTTTCCGCGTAATAAGAATCGAATTTGGCCGGATAGGGCGCGGTCTCATCCCAGCCTTCGACGTCCCCGCCGGCGAAGACCACGCTCGGGGAGCTGGTAAAGATGAAGCGGGAAACCCCGGCGGCCTTAGCGGCTTCAAGGAGATTGGCCGTGCCGTCCACGTTCGTCTCGTAAAAGTCGCCGTAGCGGCCCCACATCCCCACTTTGGCCGCGACATGGAAGACCGTATCGCAGCCCTCGCAGGCCGCGGCCGCCGCCTCCCGGTCGTTCAAGTTTCCCCTCAGGCATTCGACGCCCAGCTTTTCGAGCAGCGGGTATTCCCCGCGCGAGAAATTGCGCGCCTGAACGCCCCTGGAGAGCAGGAGTTTTATGATGGCCCCGCCGAGGAAGCCCCCGCCGCCGGTCACCAGCGCTTTCATGAGCTTAACCCCGTAGTCTGTTCTTCCGCCCAGGCGGCGAGTTTCTCCCTCGAGATCTTGGCATTATGCCTTATGTCCACGGGGAAGCCGGGATGGAAGAGGATGTTCTTTATGTTCCTGGTATGCTCGTGCGCGGCGCCTAAAGCCAGCAGCTCGCCGCGCAGGGCCGGGCGCTCCGGGATGCCTTTTTCAAGCTCCACGCAGAGCACCGGCGTCTGTCTTCCCGCCGGGCCTATGCCGACCAGGGCGGTGCGGCGCACTTCGCGGTGGGCGTTGAAAACGGCTTCGCAGGGTATGGTAAAAAGCGTTCCCGCCGCGGTCGTTACGCGGTGGCTTTTGCGGCCGCAGAACCAGAGCCGCCCGTCGGCGTCTTTCCAGCCGGTGTCGCCCATGCGGTGGTAGAGCTCTCCTCCGGCGCCGCGGATCTTGGCCAGCGAAGTGCTTTCTTCCCTGCCGAAATATTCAGGGGAGACCACCGGGCCTTTGACCGCTATTTCGCCTATCTCCCCGTTCCCGGCCAAAAGTGCGCCGGACCAGGAGGGGATAGGTTCGTCCGAGATGCGGATTATGAAAGTTTCCATCCCTTCCCAGGTCCTGCCGACGCAGATGCCCGGGAGGCCGGGGGGGAGCGAGGCCAGTTCCGCGCCCGAGATGCAGGAGACCGGCAGCGCCTCCGTGGCTCCGTAAGGTGTGAAGACCTGCGTTTCGGCCGCCAGCATCTTTTTCATCCGCGCTATTACCGCGGGGGAAACCGGAGCGCCGCAGGAGATAACGCGCTTCAAGGAAGGCAGCGCCGTCCCGTGCCTCTCGCCGTAGCGGCTGAGCGTGTCCAACAGGGCCGGGGAGCCGAAAAGCTGTACGGCTTTGTGGTTATTTATCAGGCCGGAGAGCATCTCGGGGTCTACGGCGGCGGGGCGGGTGAAGTCCATTTTGGGGATAACGATGGTGAGCCCAAGCGCTACGTCGAAAAGGGCGAAGAGCGGGAAAGTGGGAACGGAATTGAACCCCGGCTCTATCCTGAAGTATTCTTTGAGCATCCTGGCCTGCGCCGAGAACATAGAATGGGTATAAACCGCGCCCTTAGGGGCGCCAGTGCTCCCCGAGGTGAACAGTATGGCCGCAGTTTCAACGGCGCTTCCCGGGGCTGCCTCTCCTTCGCCGAGGCGCCGGATATCCGCCAGGGTGAAGCCTCCCCAGAGCCATTTTTTGCCTACGGTTATGTAAATGCGAAGGGACTTTTTCGCCCAGCGCAGGAGCAGGCGCGCGGCGTGCGCTTTCGGTACGCCTATAAAAGCTTCAGGCTTCGATTCCTCCAGGCAGGCGCGCATATTGGCTGGCCCTATGCCCGGGTCTATCAGCACTATGACGGCGCCGGCGCGGAAGAGGGCGAAAGTGAGGGCCATGAATTCTATGGAGGGCGGGACCATGAGGGCCGCGCGGAGCCCAGGCTTTATCCCGGCGGCGGAAAGGCCGGCGGCCAGGCGCGAGATCTCCACGTCGAGGTCCCTGAAGGAAATGGTCCTGGCGCCGTCTATTATGGCGGGCCTGTCCGGCATCGCGGCGGCGAGTCCGGAGATCAAAGATGAAATATTTTTAAGCTCAGGCATTTTTTACCGCCGTCCGCCGCGCGCGCTTAATAGAGTTCCTTCCTGGCAAGGAAGTTCTTTATCAGCGGGATGACTTCTTTCTGCGCGTCCTCGAGGATATAATGCCCGCAGTCGGGGAAGCTGTGGATCTCGGCGCCCGGGAACCTGCGCGTCCATTCTTCGAGGAAATGGCGGTCGAAAACGAAGTCTTTCAGCCCCCAGCAGATCAGCATTGGAAGCGAGGAGAGCGAGCCCAGCTTTTCCTGGGTTTCCAGGGCGACGGCGCAGGCTTTGTCGCCCGGGGCGAGCGGTATGTCCTCGACGAAGCGCAGGGTGGCTATGCGGTTGGCCCAGCTGTTATAGGGAGCGGCGTAAGCGCGGCGGAGTTCCCGGCTCATCCGGCGGCGTTTGCAGCCTACCCAGGCCGCGCCGCGCGCGAAGGCGTTGAAGCCGCGTATGAGCAGGGCGCCGAGCGGGGTGCGGCAAAGGCGCAGGGCGGCGGGAAAAGATTTTCCCGGCGGCAGCAGGAAAGCGCCGGTATTCAGGATCACCAGCCTGCTTATCCGCTCCGGATGCCGGGCGGCGCAGGTCAGGCCTATCATGCCGCCCCAGTCATGAACTACCAGGGTTATTTTTTCCTTAACGCCGAGGCTGTCGAGGAGGAATTCCAGGTCGTCCACCCGGCTCTTCAAAGTGTAGTCGTAGCGGTCGTCCCCTGGTTTTTCGGAGAGGCCGCAGCCAATATGGTCGGGCGCGATGACCCGGTTAGTGTCGCGGAGGGCCAGGGCCAAATTTCGGTAATAAAAGGACCAGGACGGGTTGCCGTGGACCATTACTACGGGGGCGCCTTTGCCTTCGTCGAGGTAATGCATCTTCAACCCGCTTTTCAGCGCGAGGAATTTGCCGGTAAAGGGGAAGAGGGCCGCTGTAACTCCGTCGGGAAGATAAGAATTCATGTTCACCACTTTACCCCGAGCATTATCGTGTTGAGGCCGCTGCCTATGCCCAGGAAAGCCACGGTGTCTCCGGCGGCCAGGAATTCCCGCTCGTCCGCTATCGCGGCCGCGGCGGGCAGGGCCACGGTGCCCATATTGCCGAGGTATTCGTAGGTCGAAAAATCTTTGGCCTCGGGGATGCCGAGCGCGTTCAGGACGTTCTTCTTATGCGCGCCTCCGACCTGGTGGCAGATGACTTTGCCGAAGTCCTCCGCGCCGACGTTCAGTTCGGCCAGGAGGTCTTTCCAGGTCTGCTGGCCCAGGGCGACGCCGTACTTCAGGACCGCCGTGGCGTCGGTGGACATATGGTCGCGGTGCCAGATGCAGAGCTTGTTATGTTCGCAGGCCGAGCGGTAGACGCCGCCGAGCAGCTTATGCTTTTTATGGGGGCCGCCGAAAGAGCCGTCGGTGAGGACTACGGCTACGGCGCCGGAGCCGCCGGTGAGGGTGGCGAGGGAGAGGCGGAAATTGTCGAAAGACCTGTCGACCAGCATGGAGGCTATCATGCTGTCGTTTATTTCCCGGGAGGATTCGCAGGAGACGACCATGCCGGCTTTGATCTGGCCGAGCTCTATCCGGTTGGCGATGTCGAGTATGCCGTTGAGGACGCCGAGGCAGGCGTTGGAGATGTCGAAGACGGCGGTGGAGGGGTTGACGCCCAGTTTGTCGGCTACGGCGGCGGCGGTGGCGGGTTCGCTGTGCTCGCGGCAGACGCCGGCGTAGACGAGGGCGCCGAGGTCGGCGGCGTTGAGGTCGGCCTGCTCGAGGGCTTTGCGGCCGGCGCTCGCGGCGCCTTCGGAGAGGGGGAAGCCCTGGTTCCACCAGCGGCGCTCGCGGATGCCGGTGAGGGTTTCGAGCTGGCCGGGGGGGATGTGGAGGGAGTCGAGCATCGGCAATATGCGTTTCTCGAGTTCTGAGGAGGTGACCACGTTAGGGCCGAGCTCGTAACCGATAGCGTCTATAAAAACTTTTGTGTATTTCATTGAGGTCTTGTTAAATGTCTCTATAGTTTGGCCGCTTGCGGCGCAGGGGCCAGAACGCAAAATCGCGGTCTCGCACACCGTGCTCGCCGCTGCCGCTCTCGCGCTCGGCGCTTACGCAAGCCTCGCGCTCCGAGGGGCTTTTGCTAACCTGGCCCCTG
>CAZUQT010000047.1:0-17704 GCA_964622585.1 uncultured Elusimicrobiaceae bacterium
GATCCTGCTCGGCCACGGCAGCGGCGGCCGCCTCAGCCGCGAACTGGTGGAAACCGTTTTTCTTAAAAGCTTCAGCAACCCCGCGCTCCTCCCGCTGGAGGACGCCGCCGAGGTAAAGATCCCCGGCGCCACCCTCGCCTTCACGAC
This sequence comes from uncultured Elusimicrobiaceae bacterium, assembly GCA_964622585.1. Lineage (GTDB taxonomy): Bacteria > Elusimicrobiota > Elusimicrobia > Elusimicrobiales > UBA9959 > UBA9959. Next base: position 148 of record CAZUQT010000047.1, read on the forward strand.
GGATTCGTACGTGGTCACCCCGGTGGAATTCCCTGGCGCTGATATCGGCCGCGTGGCCGTCTGCGGCACGGTGAACGACCTGGCCGTCAAAGGCGCCCGCCCGCTCGCCCTCTCCGCCGGCTTCATTCTCGAAGAGGGTTTCCCCATGGACCTGCTCTCCCGCCTCGCCGCCTCGATGCGCCGGGCGGCCGACGAAGCGGGCGTCTCCATCGTGACGGGCGATACCAAGGTCGTGGAGAAAGGAAAGGCCGACGGTATTTTCATCAATACTTCCGGCGTAGGCCTGATCCCCGCGGGCAGGAGCCTTACCTCCGCCGCCGTCAAACCGGGAGACTTTATAATAGTCAGCGGCAATTTAGCCGAGCACGGCGTAGCCGTGATGAACGCGCGCCACCGGCTCGGCCTGGGGGGCGCGATAAAGAGCGACGCCGCCCCGCTCAACGGGCTCGTGGAAGCGGCGCTCAAGGTCCGCGGGATCCGCGCGATGCGCGATATCACCCGCGGCGGGCTGGCCACGGTGCTCAACGAGGTTTCAGGGGCCTGCGGGCTGACGGCGGAGGTGGACGAAGAGTCCGTGCCCGTCTCCGCCGCGACGCGGAACGCCTGCGCCCTGCTCGGCCTGGACCCGCTCTACGTGGCCAACGAGGGGAAGCTGGTCCTTTTCGCCGCGCCGGAGGCTGCCGCTAAAATAGTCAAGGCGCTGCGCTCGCACAAGTACGGGAAGAACGCGCGGATAGCGGGCCGCATGCTGAAAGAAAAAAAGCCGCAGGTCAGGCTCCGCACTTCCATAGGCGGTTCGCGGATAATGCTGATGCTCGAAGGGGAGCAGCTCCCGAGGATCTGCTAGAGAAACAGGAGGATCACTACAAATGAAAAAAACCACTCTTTGGATACTGAGTTTCATTATAACGCTCGCTTTCGCGATGTTCCAGCGCATGACCGGTCCCACTTACCCGGTAAGAGGGCATGCCTCCTACGGCAGCGCGGAAATTTCGTACCGCTTCCCGCGCAGCTGCACCGTGGGCGGCGCGGATTGCGTGATGAAGGTCAGATCAGCCGCTCCTCTGCAGGGCTACATCCTCTGGAAGCGCTACAAGAGCTCCGACGAACCGCTTAAGGCGGAAATGGCGTACGCGGACGGCGTTCTCTCCGGTTCGCTCCCCGGCCAGCCCCCGGCGGGCAAGCTCGAATATCGTGTTTTTCTTCATACACCGGGGGGAGACATCTCTATCGACCAGGAACTCTCTAAAACCCCGGTGGTGACGCGCTTCAAAGGCGCCGTGCCTATCTGGGCCCTACTGCCCCATATAGTCTTTATCTTCTCGTTCATGTTCTTTTCCGTGCGCATTTTCCTCTCGCTGTTCGCGGGGGACATCGTGGTGAAGCACGCCGTAGTTCTCAACCTCTGTTTCCTTCTCCTGGGCGGTTTCCTGTTCGGCCCTATAGTACAGCAGTACGCTTTCGGGCAGGCCTGGACCGGTTTCCCTTTCGGTATGGACCTTACCGATAACAAGACCCTTATCATGCTTGTCTTCTGGCTCCCCGCCCTGTTCGCCGTGCTGAAGCAAAAGAACCACAAGCCGTGGATAATTCTGGCCGTGCTCGTCACTTTCGCCGTGTACCTGGTTCCGCACAGCATGTTCGGCAGCGAGCTGGACTACGCGAAAGGCGAGGTAACTACGGGGAAGTAGCCGGCCGGTCAAATGTCCCGCATAATAAGAAAAAAAATATTGATCACCGGCGTCGTGCAGGGCGTCGGTTTCAGGCCGCATGTCTATAAACTGGCCCTCGAGGGAGCGCTGGGCGGCTGGGTGAAGAACGACGCCTCCGGGGTGACCATAGAAGCAGAGGGCCCCGCGGCCGGCGTCGGGAAGTTTATCAGGGAGCTAAGCAGGCGCAAGCCGGCGGCAGCCAGGATTGATTCAGTCTCTTCCACGGACCTCTCGCCCACCGGGCGAAAAGATTTCTCTATCGCTAAAAGCGGCGGCAGGGCGCCGGCCTCCGCCATCATTCCCGCCGATCTCGCGCTCTGCGCCGACTGCCGGCGGGACTTGCTGGACCCCTCCGACAGGCGTTATCTTTACCCTTTCACTAATTGCACAAATTGCGGCCCGCGGTACACTATAGTTAAAACCGTGCCTTACGACCGCCCGTTCACTACGATGGCGGGTTTTTCAATGTGTCCCGCTTGCCTGCGCGAGTACAGGGACCCGCTGGACCGCCGTTTTCACGCCCAGCCGAACGCCTGCCCGGCCTGCGGGCCTTCCCTGAAGCTGGAGGCCGGGGGGGAAACGCTGCTCGGCGCCGCGGCTCTTGAGAAGGCCGCCGAGCTGCTTATCTCCGGCAGGACGGGGGCGCTGCAAAGCCTGGGCGGCTTCCACCTTGCCTGCCGCGCCGACGACAAGGCCGCGGTCGCCAGGCTGCGCGCCGCGAAGCGCCGCCCGCACAAACCTTTTGCCGTAATGCTGCCCGGCCTCGCCGCCGCGCGCGAATTCTGCCGGGTTTCCGGGCTCGAAGCGGCGGCCCTCGTTTCCCCGGAGGCCCCCGTGGTCATGCTCCGCCGGCGCTCCCGGGAATTCGAAGCGGCGGCGCCCGGGCTTTCTAAACTGGGCGTCATGCTGCCTTACACGCCGCTGCACGCCGCGCTCTTCGCGCTGCTGGAAAAGAAAGGCTTCGCCGGCCCGCTCGTCATGACCTCCGGGAATTTCCGCGACGAGCCGATCTGCAAAGACCTGGCCGAAGCCGGGAAGCGGCTTTCCGGGCCGGCCTCTTTCACCCTTTCCCATGACCGCCCCATCCACAACCGTGCCGACGACAGCGTAGCTTTCGAAGCGGCCGGAGAGCTGCGCCTGGCCCGCCGCGCGCGGGGTTTCGTGCCTTCGGCCGTGAAGCTTTCCTCCGGCGGGAGGCAGGTCCTGGCCTGCGGGGCCGATCTCAAGAACGCTTTCTGCTTTACGCGGGGAAAAGAAGCTTTCCTGTCCCAGCATATAGGCGATCTCTCCGAGCCCCTGAACCAGGAGTTCTTCCGCGAGACGCTCGCGAACCTCGGCCGCCTCCTGAAGGTCCGCCCGTCCCTGACGGCGCACGATCTGCATCCCGACTACGCTTCCTCCGTAATCGCCCGGTCCCTGCCCGGCAAAAAGCTCGCCGTGCAGCACCACGCCGCGCACGCGCTGAGCGTCGCGGCCGAGCACGGGCTCGAGGGGCCATTCCTGGGCCTGGCCTTCGACGGAACCGGCTACGGCACCGACGGGAAGATCTGGGGTTCCGAGTTCCTTATCTTCGATAAGAAGACCTGGCGCCGGGCCGGGCATTTGAAATACTTCGGCCTGCCAGGCGGGGACATCGCGGCGCTCGAGATCTGGCGCCCCGCTCTCGCCCTGGTCAAAGACGCTTTCGGCCCCGGCTGGCGCCGCGCCGCCGGCAGCCTCTTCTCCTCCGTTCCCTCACGCCGGGCCGCTACGGTGGAGCGCATGCTTGATTCAGGCTTGAACTGCCCGCGAACTTCCAGCATGGGCCGCCTTTTGGACGCTTTCAGTTTTCTCGCCGGTATCAGGGCGGAAGCTACCTACGAAGCCCAGGGGCCTATGGAGCTGGAAAGCCTGCTTCCCGGGACCAGGCCCGGGCCCGGCTATAATTTCAGGATCTCCGCCGGTCCCTCCGGCCTCGAGATCGACCCGGCCCCGGCCGTCAGGTCCGTAGTGGCCGACAGGCTGGCCGGCAGGCCGCGGGCCTTAATCTCCGCGCGGCTCCATTCCGGCATAGCGGGCGCCGCCGTCGAAGCCGCCCGCGTTCTTGCGCGGCAGTCCGGCCTTAAGTCCGTCTGTCTTTCGGGCGGGGTTTTCCAGAACCGGGTGCTGCTCGAGCTCGTGACGGCAGGCCTGCAAAAAGCGGGTTTGACCGTTTATACCAACCGCCAGGTCCCCGCCAACGACGGGGGCATAGCGCTGGGCCAGGCCTGGTACGCGCTTAAAGGCTACAAGGAAAAGAACTGAGTCAGGCATCACAAATAAAAAGGCCCTTCCTTCGAAGGGCCTTTTTATTGGCGCTGCCGGTCAGGGCAGCTTTGGCTTTACTGCGCGGGGGCCGCGGCGGTCTGAGCCCCGGCGTCCTTCGTGGTCAGCCACTTCTGGAACTCGTCCCACTTCCCGTCCTTCGCCCAGGCCAGCTCATTGTAGTTCGCGTCGAAGCTGTAGCCGGGCAGGTAGATGCCCATGCCGTAAGCGTTCTTGAACTTGTCGCCGGTGGTGGCGTTGTCGATGAGGACTTTTTTGTAGAAATGGTCCATCACCTTCACGGTCTGGCTCTTAAGCGCGGCGGATTTGGTCTTGCCGTGCACCAGCTCCATGAAGTTGTTCAGGTCCTTGGACTCGGCCCCGCCGAAGCTGACGGCGGCGCCGCGCGCTTCGTTCAGCATGGCTTTGTCTTCCTTCATGACCATGTCCACCCACTGGTCCAGCAGCGCGCGGAAAGCGACGAGGCCGGAGGTGCGGATGGCGGACTGCGTGGTGGCGGTGCCCTTGGGCGCGTAGAAGGCTTTGTAGCCCTGCACGGCCGCGGCGGCCATCACGTCGGGGGTCAGGTTGGCCTGGTTGGAATGAACGCGGGCCAGGAATTCGTTGTAGCCCCAGCCGTCGCCGGGCTCGTTCTCTTCGGAGCCCAAGGTGATCTTCGCGGTGTCTTTCAGCTCGTAGGCCACTTCCGCCATCTGCATCAGGCAGGCGTCGGAGGCGTAGATGTCCACGCCGCCCATCTCGCGGATGGCCTGCGCCAGCTGCGGGGTGCTGATGTGGTTGTTGGTCTCGTCGTCATACGAGATGCCCTTCACGGAGGGGAAAAGGTGCAGGCTTTTCTCCCAGCCTGAGCCGTGGTTCCAGCCGATGAGCATGTATTTCTTGGCGGGATAATTCGCTTTGACCCACTTGCCGAACTCGGCGAGCTGCTTGTAGTCGCCCATGTCGACGGTGCCCAGGTCCGAGAGCATCGTGGAGGAGAGCGCGGAATTGTCGCCGTCCTTCGTGACCAGGTAGCGGCGCACGCCGACCCAGTCGGTGGAGGCGTCGCGGGAGGCTTTGTTCAGCATAGGCGGCATGTTCCAGTTCGGATTAGGCCAGCCGGGATGGGGCACGGTGGGGCCGCCCCAGGGATAATCGTCGTAACCGCCGCCGCCCGGGTTATAGGGCGCGGCTTCTTTCATGCGCGCGGCCTGGGTTATGATGTTGATATTGTCGGTAGGGCCGAATACTTCCATCTCGTTCATGTCGGAGATGACGTAGGAGGAGAGATTGTTCTTGCCGTTCATGAAGACCATGATGGTCCATTCTTTAAGGGCTTTGGTATCCCGGGGCAGGGCCGGGAGAGGGGCGGAAACTTCCGCGGTCCTGGCCTGGCTGACGATGTCCTTGACGGAAGGAAGGCTGTCGAAGTCCTGCGCGGCGGCGGGGGCGGCCAGGAAGGCCGAGGCCAGAAGCAGCTTGCTTATATCAACTTTTTTCATTCGGTAACTCTCCTTAAATGTACGGGTTCGATCCAACTACAATAATATCCATTTACAGGCTATTCCTTATGGGCGAATGGTCCTATTCCCCCGATGTTATTGGGCCCAGCCGCCTTTAGGCCTTTTGCACTACGACGAAAATCAAGTTTGGTATAATAATATCGTTCTGGCGGAGGAAGCCGGTGTGAATCCGGCGCTGCCCCGCAACGGTGAGGTCCGCCCCTGGCGGACTAAGCCCGGTCTACCGCCGGAATAGTCGCAGCCTGCGAGGGACGGAACTCCTTTCACGAGGAAGCCGCCTTTGTCATGGCGCGGCTACTCTCGCGGGAGGAAAAATGAAAAAAATACCTGTAGCAGTCCTTGCTGTCATCCTTGCCCTCTGTGCCCGGTCCTATTCGGAAGAGAACGGCGAAGTTTATCTCTCCGTCAGTAAATCTTCGCTGAAAAGCGTCCCGAAACCGGCGGACGCCGTGACCCTCTATATCCCCCGCGCCCGGAGCGCGGCGGCTTCTTCGGCCGGGGACCTTCTGGAAACCGGCTTCCCTGTGCTGCTGAGGCGGACAAACGGGGCGGCGGGCCTCGCCTCCGCCGGCATGAGGGGCTTCGCGGCCCGGCAGACCGCGGTGCTTTTCGACGGGATGCGCATCCCCGCCGATATAACCGGAACCGTCGACCTTTCAGCGCTTCCCGCGGCCGGGATAGAGAGGGTGGAGATCCTGCCCGGCGCCTGGTCCTCGGTGCAGGGCGCGAACGCGGAGGGGGGCGTGATAAATTTCGTGAGCCGCAGCCCCAACGAGGGGGTAAAGCACGCGGAACTTGGGACGGTCCTGTCGTCTTACGGCGGGACTACCAATACGGTCTCGTTCATGGGCGCCGCCGGCCGGTTCAAAACGGCCCTGGGCGCGGCGCGGGACGCCTCCTCGGGGTTTCAGCGCAACTCGGCTTCCCGCAAAGAATCCTTCACCGGGAAAGCCTCCCTGGCGGTAGGAAAGGACGGAAACCTTACCTTTAACGCGCTGAGGAATAACTCGGAGAACGGCGTTCCCGGCGGAACGCCCGTGCCCGTCGAAGACTGGAACGGCAGGCGCGAGCGCGCCGCTAATTCCCTGACCGACCTGCAGCGCTCCAGCCTCGGACTGGGCCGGGTCGCGCTCGACATGCCTCTCACGGAGAACAGCAGGTATAAACTGGAGGGCGACTCCGGCGTAAGCAGGTTCTTTTCCCATAATGCCTGGAGCGACGAGCTGACGCGCACGCTGACCAACAGGGCCATGCTGGGATTTTCTTTCTTCAATAAAGCTGAATGCGGGATAGAGTATGAAAAGGGCCTGCTGAAATCGGATACCTACGGAGACCACTTCAGGCAGAACACCGGGCTTTTCGGGCAGCTGACCCTGGCGCCGCTGAAGGGCCTGAGCGTCATACCGTCCTACAGGTACGACAGGAACGTCGGCTATGCCGACCAGTCCAGCCCGCGGCTCTCGGTCATCTACTCGCCGGACTTCGTCTGGAAGTTCTCGGCGCAGGCCGGGCGCGCCTGGCAGGCGCCCACTTTCGCCGATCTTTACAACCCGTGGGTCCCCGCGGCCGACCGCTCGCCGGACCTGAAACCGGAGCATTCCTGGCAGACGCAGGCCGGGGTTTCCGCGGATTTCAGTTCGGGGGTCCGGGCTTCGCTCGGCTTGTATTACTCGGACGTAAAAGACCGCATCGCCCTCGACCCTTTAAAGAGCTGGGCGGCGTATAACCTTGATTCCGGCTTTAACAGGGGGGCTGAAGCCTCGCTCGGGTATAAAAGCTCAGCATTCAGCGCCGGGCTCGGCTACGTTCATAATATCAGCAAAGGCCGGACCTCAGGGACGTATAAATTGCTGCCTTTCAGCCCGAGGAACCGCTTCAGCCTTAACGCCGAAATTAAAACCTCCCTGGCGGATATCCGCGCGAAAGCCTACTACAGCGAAAGGCAGTACACCGCGGCGGACGAGGGCGGCCTGAAGCTCCCGTCCTACCTGAGCGCGGACCTGTACTTTTCCAAGACGCTGGACGGCTTCGAGCTCTTCGCCGGGGCGGATAATGTGCTGGACGCGCATTACGCCCAGACGGCCGACACCGTCAACGGCTATTATCCCCTGCCCGGCAGGGTGCTTAAATGCGGGCTAAGCGTCAGGTTCCTCTGACCCCGGTCTTCCGCGGAACGCCGGTTTGACCAGCAGCCTTTTTTGTGTTACTCTTTGATCAAAGGTAACACTATGAAAGACAAGCTGGTAAGGTTCGGCGTTTCGCTGGAGGGGGAGCTTCTCCGGAAGTTCGACGCTTTCATCGGCGCGGAAGGCTCTTCCAACCGCTCGAAGGCTATCGCGGACCTGATACGGAAGGAATTCGTCTCTGACGCTTTCGCGCGCGGCGGTACCGTGGCCGGCGCGATTACCGTGGTGTTCGACCCCCGCCGGCGCGAGACCGCGGGCCGGCTGCTTGCGCTGCAGCGCGCCGCTATGGCCGTGGTCATTTCCTCCCAGCGGGCGCAGCTGGACCAGGACAACTGCCTTGAAATAATAGCCGTAAAAGGCCCCGGCGTAAAAGTCAAAGCGCTCGCCGACGCCCTGAAATCGGTCAGGGGCGTAAAACACTCCACTTTCAGCGTAACCACTCCGGGTAAATAGCTCCTTAGCCCCGGCGCGCGGCGTATTTGGTAAAATATTGCTTCGCCGCATGAAATACTTCTTTGTCCTTATCTTCTCCCTGTTCCTCCCTCCGGCCCCGGTCCGCGCGCAGGGGCCCGGACCTGTCACTACGGAATCCATAGAGCTTAACTCGGCTACCTTTCTCGACCAGCTGGCCTTCAGCCCCGACTATTTCGTGGCGCCGGACACTTCTCCGGTCACCGAAGACGATGTTCGGGACCTGGAGGAAGGCGAGGATTCCGACGCCTATCTTTTTATCAGCAGCGCTATGGCGCATACTCCGGAGCCGGTAAACCTGGGCGGCAACGGCAATTTGACGCTGACCCGAAACGATACAGGGGAGAAACACAGCTTCCGCTACCGCCTGGCGGACGGAACTTATGACGGAGAGGTCCTGGACAAGCTGAACCATTTCATGCGCTGCCGCCTGACCGGGCGCGAGACGCCGATGGCCGTAAAACTGGTCGAGCTGCTCGACGCGGTGGAAGATAAGTTCGGCAAAAAAGGACTTATTATTTTAAGCGGCTACCGCACGCCGAAGCTTAACGGGAAGATCCCCGGCGCCGCAAAACACAGCATGCACATGCTCGGCTGGGCCGCGGACATAAAGATCCCGGGGTATAGCTCCACTAAAGTCAAAAAATACGGGCAGAAGCTCGCTATCGGCGGAGTCGGCTATTATCCCTACAAGGGGTTCACCCACCTGGACGTCGGCAAAAGCCGCTACTGGGTGGTGAGCCGGCCGCCGCGCCGCCGCGCGCGCCGCAAGACAGTCCGCTCTTCCCGGAAGGCCGCTCCCGGCAAGCTGTCGGCGCCGCAGCGCAAAACCGTTTCCAAACCTCGTCCCGCGAAGAAAAGATCCTGATGAAAAAGAACCTCCTCGTCCTCCTTTCAGCTGCCGTTCTTATAGAGATGGGGGAGAAGATGGGAGAGCGGTTCCTGCCTCTTTACATAATGGCCCTCGGCGGGACCAGCCTCGCTGTGGGTTTCCTTAACGCGGCCGATAATTTCCTGGGCGCCGTTTATTCCTTTCCCGGCGGCTACCTCAGCGACCGCATCGGCTACAAGAGGTCGCTGCTCCTGTTCAATCTGGCCGCGGTGGCCGGCTACCTTATCGTCATCTTCTTCCCGTCCTGGCAGGCGGCCCTGGCCGGGGCGGTCCTGTTCATAGCCTGGTCCTCCGTCTCGCTCCCCGCCATCATGGGCGCGATCTCCAAGCTTCTCCCTTTCCATAAAAGGACCATGGGCGTTTCAATGCATTCCATCGCCCGCCGCATCCCTATGGCCGTGGGGCCCCTGCTGGGCGGCTACTGCGTGCAGAGCTGGGGGGTAAAGGACGGGGTAAGGATCGCTTTCACTTTCGCCCTCTTCCTGTCCGTCATCGCCCTGCTTCTGCAGCATTATTTCCTGGAACATGTCGCGGAACCGGCCGCGGAGCGGATGGAGAAAAACCCGCTGAAGGTCCTCGCCCGCACCGGGCCCAGGCTCAAATCCCTCCTTGTCTCCGATATCCTGATACGGTTCTGCGAACAGATCCCTTACGCTTTCGTGGTGATCTGGTGCATCAAAGGCATAGGCGTCTCGCCGGTGCAGTTCGGGTGGCTCACCAGCATCGAGATGGTTTCCGCCATCCTTATATATGTCCCGGTGGCGTGGCTGGTAGAAAAGACAAAGACAAAAAAGCCCTATATAGCCGTGACTTTCGCTTTCTTTTCCGCTTTCCCGGTGGTGCTGCTGTTCTCCAAGTCGCTCTACGCGCTGGTTTTCGCTTTTATCATAAGGGGCTTCAAAGAATTCGGAGAGCCGGCCCGCAAAGCGCTGATCCTGGACCTGGCCCCCGAGGAGAACAAGGCTTTGACCTACGGGGCTTACTATTTCGTCCGGGACACCGTGGTGGCGGGCGCCGTTATCGCGGGGGGCTTCCTGTGGAGCGTCTCGCCCAGGCTTAACCTGCTCACCTCTTTCGTCTGCGGGCTGGCCGGAACCGCCTATTTCCTGGCTTACTGCGAAGAGTAATTTAGTAAAATAATTCCTGAGCAAATTTTCGGTTATCGCTGGTTCTATAGGAGGCCCTCATGTCAACTCAGCACTGTATGGATCTTTTGAATTCTATCCGGAGTTCCGCCGGACCCGCCCGAACTAAAGGCCTTAACGACGAGGTCATCCGCCAGTTCCTGGCCGCCGACAAAGACCTCGCCTCGGCGATCAAGACCGCCGCCGAGAACCGCCGCAAGGTTTCGCCCGAGGAAGAGAAGCTCTACAAGATGGACGAAAAAGAGCTCTGCGCCCTGCTGCAGGGCAAGGTCCTCAATTTTTATAATGCGGCCAGCATAAACCCCTATACCCCGCTAGCGGCCAAAGGCTCCTGGATAGTCACCTCGCACGGCGCGGTGGTCCACGATTCCGGCGGCTACGGCATGCTCGGCATGGGCCACGCGCCCGAGGCCGTCCTCAAGGCGATGAGCGAGCCCTATGTGATGGCCAATGTGATGACGCCGGCCTTCAGCCAGCACCGCCTGACGGAGCGCCTGACCAAAGAGATCGGCCGCGTCCGCGGCGCCTGCCCTTACGAGAAATTCGTTTTCCTGAACAGCGGCTCCGAGTCCGTAACTTTCGCCTGCCGCGTCGCCGACATCCACGCCCGCACCATGACCGATCCCGGCGGCCGCCAGGCCGGGAAGAAAGTCATGCGCCTCGCGGTGGTGGAAGGTTTCCACGGCCGCACCGAAGGCCCCGCGCGCACCTCGCATTCCTGCCGCTCGGCCTACGCCAAGCACCTGGCCTCCTACCGCGACGTGGACAATATGCTTTTCGTGCCGATCAACGACCACGAAGCGCTGCGCAAAACTTTCGCCGAAGCCGAACTGAAAGGGATCTTCTTCGAAGCTTTCTTCGTCGAGCCGGTCATGGGCGAAGGCATTCCCGGCCTCGCTCTCACCCGCGAGTACTATAATGAAGCCAGGTCCCTGACCACCAAGATGGGCAGCCTGCTGGTAGTGGATTCCATCCAGGCCGCGCTGCGCGCGCAGGGCTGCCTGAGCATCGTTGATTACGCCGGCTACGAGACCTGTCTCCCGCCGGACATGGAGACTTTCTCCAAGGCCCTCAACGCCGGCCAGTTCCCGCTCTCCGTGATCGCCCTCAGCGGCCCGGTGGCCGCCCAGTACGTCACCGGCCTTTACGGCAATACTATGACGGGCAACCCGCGCGCCATGGAAACCGGCTGCACCGTCCTCGACGCGGTCACCCCGGAGATCCGCAAGAATATCCGCGAACGCGGCCTTGAGTTCATCGCCAAGTTCCGGGAGCTGTCGAAGGAATTCCCCGGCGCCATCGAGCAGGTGGTGGGCACCGGCCTGATGGTGAGCGCGATGCTCAACCCCAAGCTCTACTGCGTCCTGGGCGTCGGCGGGTTCGAGGAGTTCATGCGCGTCAACGGCATCGAAATGATCCACGGCGGCGAATGCGGCCTGCGCTTCACGCCCTCTTTCAGCATCACCAGCGCCGAGATCGACATGATCGTCTCCGTCATGCGCAAAGGCCTGAAGGAACTGGAGCTGAAGGGCGAGGCTCTCGCAAAGGCCGGCTCCGCGAAAGGCCATTAAGCGAAAACTTCCCTCCTGCAACGGACAGATAAAAGGACCCCGCAAGGGGTCTTTTTATTGTCTGCAGTTCTCTCTCTAGTCCTTTCGGATTAACCCTATTATGTCCGTCTTCCTAGCCCTTTCGGGTGTTTGTATTTTTTGAACAATACCTGTAAACTATCCTTGGGTAGGGTTTGATAACGGACAACTGCGACTTAAAGCGCTGCCGAGACTTCGACCGGCATTTTCCGGAGCTTACGCCAGGAACGGCGGGCCCGGCGCGGTTTCCGCATATTAGGGGGAAAAGTGAAAACTACGAACAACAGGCGCCGCGCGGCGGTCGGGCGGCGGCGCGGACATAAAAGCGTGAAGGCTCCCGCGGCGGGCGCGGGAAACCTGCTTTTGCGCTCTTTCTATTATCTTAAGGCAGAACATTTCCTTAAAGCTTCGAATCATTTTCTTTGCGCCGCGGTTTAAAGGTGATTTTTTATGCCTTCTTCAGGTTCTTTAACCGATAGGATCAGCCAGCCGGATACGGACAGCAGAACGCTGCCGGAAGCCTACGGGACGACAATGGCGGCCCTGCTGCCGAGGGATCCCAACTGGATGTATCTCTACTGGGAGATAACCCCGAATTCGAAGGCCCGTTTCGCCCGGGAGCACGGGCAGGATGTTTTCGAGAAGTCGCGGCAGGTGATCCGCGTCCGCGACCTGACCGCCTATAACGGTGAAGCCGGGAAATATTTCGACGTGCCCGTCATGTTCGAAGCGGGGAACTGGTACGTGCATGTCCAGGAGGGGGGCCGCTCCTATTCCTGCGAGCTCGGGCTGGTTCTGCCCTCGGGAGAGTTCGCGGGGATCGTTAAGAGCAATACCGTCCTTCTGCCTCCCGGAGGAGTCTCCGAAGTCACGGACGAAAAGTGGATGGCCGTGTCGGAGGATTTCGACAAGCTGCTCCAGCTCTCCGGGGTGGAGTATATCGGCAAAGGCTCGGGCGAAGTGTCCAAGTCCCTGGCGCAGCGGTGGGAGATGCTCCGGTCCGTTTTCTCAAGAGCGTCGTCGGGGGGCGTAAGTTCCCTTTCTTCGCACGCGCTGCAGAGGCCGGAGCGGAAGGCTTTCTGGCTGCTGGCCGACTGCGAGCTTATACTCTACGGGGCCACGGAACCAGGCGCTTTCGTCACCGTGGGCGGGCGCAGGATCAAGCTGAATGCGGACGGGACCTTTTCACTGCGCTTCGCCCTGCAGGACGGGGTCACGGACCTGCCGATCAAGGCGATGTCCAAAGATGAAAATGATTCGAAACAGATAGATATCGAGATAACAAGGCTGACGGAATAGGAGGTAATGGAAGCGGGATTTCGGTCAGACGAGACATGGGGGGAACTATGCTGCGTGAAAACACTGTTTTTGCCCGGAAAATAATAGATTTCTATACGGAGAAAGACGTCGACTGCTCGGTAGTGGACGAACATCTCTCGCTCCTGGTGACTCTGTCGCTGGACGGCAAGGAGCACGAGTTCAGGTACGGCAGCAGGGCTTTCGGCGGGCACCATAATCATAAGAAATTCTGCCTGGTGCTCGACCGCGAGCTGGAGAAACTGAAAGCGGAAGCCGCCCCGGACGCGCCGTCGGTAAAGTATCACTCAAGACCTAAATACCGGGGCCCGGAGGAGGCCGCCGAGGAAGTCAGCATGAATCTCTGGTAGCGCAAGGCTCGGTAAATTCATGGGGGTCGAATGGGGAGCGTAGATTCAAAAGAATTCGGTTTGCTGCTCGCGCATTTCCTCGGGAGCTCGGGGGCGCCGTTGAGCGCCCCGGCCGCCGCCGGGCTCTCCGGGTTCGGAGTCAGGACGGCGATGAGCGTGCTTCAGCTGCTCGAAAGGGAGGGGATCCTGCGCAGCCGCCGCCGGGCGGGGCGCAGGTTTTTCAGCGCCGCCGCCGGGTCCGAACCGTACCGGCGCTGCCGCCTGGCCCACGCCGTCCAGCCCCGCCTGCTGAACTGAAGCTGGAAATTCAGATCCCGAGATAGTTTTCTAAATAAAGTGACGCACGACTTAATTGGCGGCAATTAAGTCGTGCGTCACTTTAATACTAAGCCTATTTCCCGCTCCTGACCGTCGCGGACCGGGCTTCCTCGACCGCCTGCTTAAGGTCGCTTATCTCCTGGTCTTTTTCCCTGAGGGCGAGCGCCGCGGATTTATTATAGACGTCCATATCCGTCATCCTTGCGGCCGCCGAGGAGGCTTTCTGCTCGGCCGCCTCCCTTCTTTGCTGCGCTATGGACAGGTCTATGCCGAGCTTCTCGTTCTCCAGCGCCATCCTGGTTTCTTTCTCCCTTAGGGCCCTTATTTCGTCCAGGAACTCTTTCTCCCTCGTTTCGAAATCGTTTTCCAGCGAGTCGTAGTGCTCCTTGAATTCCTTCCTTTCGCCTTCCAGCCGGTTGTGCGCCTTGTCCTCCTCGGCGGTAAGCCCCAGGTCGGTCGGGACCCCGCCGGCAAAACCGGCGCCGGGCTGCCCGCCGTCCGGAGCCCCGGCCAGTTCCTTTTCTTTAAGCTTTTTCTGAAGCAGGCGGATATAGCTCTTTTCTTTGTCCATCTCCACTTTCATCTCCGCCCATTCTTTCTGCTTGCGGATAGCTTCGCCTAAAGTCGCGGAGGCCTGCTCTTTGATGCGCAAAAGAAGGTGGCTCATCTCCTCTATCCGGCTCTCCACCGGCTTAATTCCCGCTCCGGGGGCGGAAGCCCCCGTCGGCCGCTCATTATCTCTTTTCAGGTCGCTCAGCTGCTTTTCAAGCAGCTTAAGCTCGACGAAAACCTTGTCGGCGGTATTTATCTCTTCCATATCGTCCCTCCTGGGCGGGCGGCAAATAACTCACACAAGCGCCGCGCGCCCGACAGCAATTTCGATTTTTAAGACTGACCTGCCCCCCGATGTCTTTTCTAGGGTTACTTTATGAAACTATCCGGAAAAAGTCAACGCCCGGTTCTCCCTTCCTTTAACGGGGGATCATCAGGTCGTAAAGCAACGGCCGGAGCGTCCGGCGCCGGCGGTGCGCTCGCGGAAATCGGACTTGGACCTAGCGGGGTTTTGGTTTCAGCGTGAGGACGGTGGGGGGACGGTTTTTGTATTTCTCGGCATTGACCAGGGCGTGATAGCGGTTCACGACGATGCCGTTCAATATTACTTTGTCGGCCGGGGACAGGCCTGTTACTTTGAGCTTCGCGATGATCTCGGCTTTCGGGAATTTCCCGATCAGCTCGCCGACCACCTGCTCCAGGAAAGTAGGGGAGGGGAGAACCTTCGAGAAATCCACTTCTACGGTCTTCGCCGCCGCCCAGTGGTCCAATATCAGCTTGTGGACCTTTATCCCGTTGGTCCCGGTGAGCGGGTCGGTCCCGCAGATACCGAGGACGCTTATCTTTGCGGTGGTTTCTTTATTATTCGTCATAATCGTGTTCCGCTTCCGCGGCCGCTAAAAAACAAAACCCCGGAGCGGGGTTGTTTTTAAAAATAGAACTCCTTAAGTCTATAAAGTTTCTGCCCGCGCTCGCCAGTGGTGCGCCGTGCACCGCTCGGGGCGCAGGTCTGTTCCTGACAGGAGACCGGCGGTTGCATTTTTTTGAAATTGGCTCGGTTAACGGGGGCAAAAAACTTACTTTTTCAGGAAGCCTTTTATTGGTAAAAACCATTTTCTTCCGGCTTTTGAACTCACTTTTGACCTCTTCCGAACCATCGGCCAAGCGGGCGAAAAACTTCTCTCAGCGGTTAAAGAAAGCGTTTAATCTCGAAAAGTTCGAATCCCATTGACTGGGGCAACCGGATTCGAACTTCCTGCTTTTACCCTTGCCAAACGGATTTTCATGATGCATAATATACTAAGTTACTTGGTATTTCATGTATGGCTAAGAATAAGGTAGCAGAAAGAAAACTTTTCGAGGTGGCGATGTCCCAGCAGGGATACTTCACTTCCCAACAGGCGCTCAAGGCAGGCTATGACCGCCGCTCCGCCTATTTTCATGCAAAGGCGGGTAACTGGATACGGGAAAAGCATGGCATATATCGCTTTGCAAACTTCCCGCCTCAGGACCGCCCGGACCTGGTGCTGTGGTCTCTATGGTCGGCCGACCGGGTGGGGAATGTGCAGGGGGTTTATTCCTACCAGACGGCTCTTTCCCTTTACGAGATCACGGACGCCAATCCAGCCAAGCTTCATATGACCGTACCGGCAAAGTTCCGAAAATTTCATTCACCGCCGAAGGGTATCGTCCTTCATCGCGCTGAACTGAAAGAGGCGGAAATAAAAAAACAGCAGGGGTATTATGTGACTACCCCGCTGAAAACCCTGCAGGATATGTATTCCGCCCAACTTATGGACGCCAATGATATTAAGCTGGCGGCAAAGCGGGCTGTCCGGCTCGGGATTATGACACCCACTGAGGCGGATATGGTTTCATCTCTGAAAAATGAATAAAGCCAAGTCTTATAAATCGGCGAAGGATTTTCGTGTGGCACTGGAGCACCGGCTGCAGAAGCATGCCGCTGATTCTGGCCTAAACCTGCAGCGCCTGCGCCGGACCGTAGCTTTTAACCGCTTCCTGGCCCGTATCTTTGCAGACAAGACTTCCCCGTGGGTGCTGAAAGGCGGCTATGCCATGGAACTGCGCCTGCATAGCGCGCGCGCCACGCTGGACGTGGACCTTGGTTTCCGCGGGGCGCCAAAGTCCGGCGCCGAAGTTCAGACCGATTACTTGCAACGGATATTGGCCGACGCCGCTAAAGCTGATCTTGGAGATTTCTTTGAGTTCGAGATAGGCGGGGTCCAAATGGAGTTGGATGGGCCCATTTACGGTGGAGCCAGGTATCCGGTGCGTTCCGTGATTGATGCAAGAGCGTTCGTTTCTTTTCACGTGGATGTTGCTGTGGGCGACTTTATCCCGGTAAAGTTTGAAACCGCCCACGAACAGGGGCTTCTGTCATTTGCCGGCATCAAATCTGCGACTTTCCGGATGATCCCGAAGGAGGTACAGTTCGCCGAAAAACTGCACTCCTATACCATGCCGCGCCCGGTACCTAATTCCCGTGTCAGGGACCTGGTGGACATGGTCCTGCTTATCCAAGAAGGACGAATATCCCCGGTTAAAACAAAAGAAGCCCTGCAGTCCGTATTCAAGCAGAGGAAAAGCCATGCTGTCCCGAGTACACTCAAACCGGCCCCTGCCTCATGGGATAAACGTTTTGAGGAAATGGCCGAGGATTGTGGCCTGGAGAAAGATTTAAAGGCAGGCTTTGAAATACTGAACAGATTTTATTTAAAGATATAACCCGGAGAGAGGTTATCTTATCGGCAATTGCCGGGAAATAAAAACCGCGTCTCTTGGCGCGGTTTTGTTTAGTATCCGAAAAAGCCTTATTGATCGGGCCTTACGGGAGGCCGGACTTCTGCGGACCGGATTTCCGCTTTTTAAAAAATTGGCGCTGTTTTCAGGATAAAGTTCGAACCTTCTTTGCGCAACATCCCGAGGAAACATTATAAGTTCCGCTCCAGCGCCCGTCCTGGGATCGAAAAGGTATGCCGATCTTATCCGCGAGATGCCGCACGGTCGGCCACGCAGCGCGGCCGCCCATGCTTGCCGCTAAGTAGCGGGTCCGCAGGGCTCGGCACTACGCGCCTTCGCTCCTGCTCCAAAGGTGTTCTGCATCTTATCAACACCTCCGATGCGCGGCCGGACGGCTACAAACAGGCCTTACCCGGCCGCTCCCGTCCGCCTTCGGCGTCCGTACAACGCAGAAAATTA
>CAZUQT010000048.1:0-17530 GCA_964622585.1 uncultured Elusimicrobiaceae bacterium
GCCGGTCTCGGCATGCTGATCAACAATGCCGAGGTACTGGAACGCATACCTAAAATAGACGTCATAGTGTTCGATAAGACCGGGACCCTTACGGAAGGGAAGATGAAAGTTTCCGGCATACGGCCGTGGACGATAAGCGAACCGGAATTTCTCTCCCTGCTTCTGAGCGCCGAAGCCGGTTCAGAACACCCCTTCGCGGAGGCGGTGCGCGTATACGCGCGGGAACGCAATATCATACAGCAGAAACCGGACACGGTGGAAGTTGTGCCGGGCAAGGGGATCAAAGTTAAGGCGGGCGGGCGCGCGGTCATGGCCGGCAGCGCCAAATGGTTCGCCGAAACGGGCGTGCCGGTGCCGGCCGCTGCGGAAGCGGAAATAAAGGCGGCCGCGGACTCGCTATTGCTGCTGGTCGCCGACGGAATTTTCAGAGGGTACGCCGCGCTCTCCGACACGGTCAGGCCCGAAACGGCAGGAGTTATTGAAGAGCTCTCCGCGATGGGCATCAGGCCGGTCATCGCTTCGGGGGACAGGCGGGCCGCGGTGGAAACCCTGGCCACCGCGCTGGGAATCAGCGAATTCTACGCCGAGATCTTCCCGGAAGAGAAAAGCCGCATCATTATGCGCCACAAAGCCGCTGGCTCGAAGGTGGCTTTTGTCGGGGACGGCTTCAACGACGCCGCAGCCCTCTCCGAAGCCGATCTCGGCATAGCGCTCAGCTCGGGCGCGGACATCGCCGTGAAAGCCAGCGATATAACTCTTATGCATAGCGGCATAGCGGGCGTGGCGCAGGCCTTAAAACTCGCTAAGGCCATCAGGCGCAATATAACCCAGAACCTCGTCTGGGCCTTCGCCTATAATGCCGCGCTTATTCCGCTGGCCGCCGGAGCTTTATATCCGCATTGGGGCCTGTTGATTCCACCTTATTTCGCCGGTGGCGCAATGGCGCTCAGTTCCGTATCGGTGGTGCTTAATTCACTGCGGCTGAGGAGAGTAAAGTTGCAGCGGGATTATTCAAAAGGCTAAAACGAGGCGGCCTCCGCATCAGTCGGCGCTAACACTAAGACGTGCGGAGGCAGCTTCCGTAATTTTAGCGGTCTAAGTCAGGCAAAAAACTATGGCGAATATAAAAACCGCGCGGCTGACAGCCCTGGCCGGCATTCTCCTCTTTGTTTCCAGTATGGCCGTCCTGCTGGCCCGGCAGTTAAACCTGGCGCCGGCGCGCCCGGCGCCGGATTTCAGGACTTTCGGCCCGGCCTCGGCGCCGGTACAGATAGAGGAATACAGCGATTTTGCCTGCGGCGCCTGCCGGACTGCGGCCGGAAAAATAGAGGACCTGCGGAAGATCTACGGAGAAGGAATAAGAGTACAGCTCAAGCATTATCCGCTGGTTAATATTCATCCCTGGTCGCTGGACGCGGCTGCCTACGCCGATTGCGCGGGAGAGCAGAGAAAATTCAAAGAATATGCCGGGCTTCTTTTTGAGAGCCAGGAAAAGTGGGCGCGCGGCGCGCAAAAACCTAAAGAATTTGAAGTTTTCTCGCGCGACCTAAACCTGGACTGGGCGAAGATGCAGTCCTGCGCCGCCGCTCCTGCTACTCACAAGCGCATCAGGCTGGAAATGGCGGAGGCCGAAATGAAAGGCTTGAGCGCCACTCCGACATTTTTTATAAACGGGAAAAGGGCGGTGGGCCCCGCCCAGCTTATAGAACACGCCCGCAACTTCGACAAACTGATCGGGGGACGGAATTGAACAATGAATGATAATACGACGGCGATAAAAAAGGCAGGACTACTCGCCCGTCTGCTCGTGGGCGGCTTATTTATTTACGCCGGGGCTGTTAAGCTGCTTGCCCCTCCGGAAGAATTCGCCTATGCCATAGAAACCTATCAAGTTACCGGGCCCGCCCTCGCCCTCCGGGCCGCCTATTTTATCCCCTGGCTGGAACTTTACGCCGGCCTGTTGCTTACGGCCGGCATCTTCACCCGCTTTAGCGCCTTTCTATGCGGCGCAATGCTGGTCTTTTTCGAATTGCTGCTGGCACAGGCCTGGCTGCGGGGACTGCCAGTCACCTCCTGCGGCTGCTTCGGCTCCGGCGGCTCCAATTCCCTGCCTTTTGAGTTCTTGCTTAATTTGCTTTTCCTGGTCCTGACCTACCTGGCTTTCCGCCACGGCCTCTTTTTTTCTGCAGACAAGGGTATAGGAAGAGAGCGTTCACAAGACCCTTTAGTAGGTTAGCCGGATACTAAAACGGCAAAAGAACGAAATAAAGCGAGGCAGCCTCTGCATAAGTCGGCGCTAACGCTAAGACGTGCAGAGGCTGCTTCTTAATATTTAACTATTATTGTTCGCGCTAAGCAATGCTCAATAGCGGTAAGATATTTGACAGGTGACCGTAAAATTGCGCTAATAGGGGAAGAGAAATCCCCTGCATTTTGAGATGAGTGAGCCCTGCGGGAAACAACGAAAGAGATAAAGCCGGAAGCCGGTTCGATCATAAAGTTGTAGAGACGCTGAAGCGTGCGCGCTTATCGCCCGACGGCGCGGGAGAAAAATCATGAGAACAAAAGATCTGATAACTCTGGCAATAATTATCGCGGCGCTATCCGGCTGCTCCGCGCTGCATTGGTCCGGGCATCCGGTGCAATTGACCGGAATTACTTCCGGGGCAGGACAGAACCCGTCGCGCTCCGCGCCCCCGGCGAGGGAAACAAAGCCGTTCATAAACAACCTTCCCCGGACCTCTGAGGAATACACCAGTGCCGCCGGCCTGTACCTTGACCTTGCGGAGAAATACAGGAAGGAGGCCGCTTCTCATCAGGCCATGAAAAAACTTTACGGGGATACCGACCCCGCTATGGCGGAACATTGCGAGAACCTGAGCAGGCAGTTATCGGCCCTGGCCGACCAATGCGAGGAGATAGGAAAAGCGCACGAAAAGAAAGCGGAGGCGCTGAAAAAAATAAAAAAGTGAGCTTGATCTGCTTTCCGTTTCTCAGCTAACGCCAGGAGGTCTTATGATAAATTACGGTTTTACGAAAGAGCTGGAACTGCCCTTTGAGGCGGCGGTGGAAGCCGTGACCGCCGCGCTGAAAAAGGAAGGGTTCGGCATACTCACAAAGATAGATATGCGGGAGAAATTCAGGGAGAAACTGGGCATTGACTTCCCGAACTATGTCATACTCGGCGCCTGCAGCCCGGCTAACGCCTATAAAGCCGTACAGGCCGAGGAGCATATCGGGCTCATGCTTCCGTGCAATGTTATAGTGTACGAGAAAGGCGGGAAAACCGCGGTTGCGGTAATAAAGCCCTCGGTGGCGATGAGCAGTATAGACAACGCGGCTCTTAAACCCTTGGCGCTGGAAGTTGAAACCATGCTGAAAAGAGCATTTGACTCGATGGTTTAGCGAGGGTATAGATGATCAAAAAAACACTCTTTATTACGGTATGCGTCCTGGCTGCGGGCTGCGCCGACTTGCCGCCCGCGGCCCCGAATCCGTGGGATTCGCCGCAGAGCCGCTGGAGCGTTGAGAAAGAAGGGCTGCGCCTGGACTTGACCCTTAGGCCGACCGTGCCCGACGAAACGCAGAAGGCGGAACTTGAAATCCTGGTAACCGACTTGGCGGCCTCTCCGCCCGCACCAGTAACTGACGCAGATGTAAAAGGGAAAGCGCTGATGCCGAGAAGGCCCGGACACATACACGTGCTGGCCCTGCAGGCCCTGCACAAGGAGAATCGCCCCGGAGTATACGGCATGCACCTCACATTCGGAATGGGGGGAGAGTGGGAGGCGAAATTCGCGGTCAGCCTGCCTTCAGGCAAAACTGTAGAGGCCGTATTCCCATTCCTTGTTTCAGGGTCGGATATACCGCCCTGGGAGAGAAAGCAGGGGAAAAAGAAATAACTTTGCGGCTCATTCTATTTCACGCACGGTAAGAGTGCTTTTATCCTCCCACTGGTATACATCCCCGGCAACTTCGACTTGCCGCCCGATGCGCCGCTTCAGCTCTTCATATATAACTCCGGACTCCGGGCCAACGGCTATCCGGTACAGGCCGCCTTCTGGGGTCAGCAGGCCCATGGGCAGCTTGATCTCCAGAATACAAAGCTCGGCGCATTCCCGGTGTCCGGCCCCACGCGCCCCTTTTTTTTCATAGCAGGAGACATCGACAATTTCGCCCCGCAGCTTCTTCCGCTCCAGCGGGACGGCCAGCGCTTTTTCCCACTTTTTGGCGCTTAGAGCATAATGTGAAATTTTTACGCCGTTGATATAAACCATGGGTGTCGCCGAACCTGCATAGACGCCCTCATTTTTAACCCGCCTGACTGAGAAAGAGGCTTGATACAGCTTTGCCAAGCGGCTTAGTTCTTCTTCGGCTGAATCGCAATGCGCACAGCCGCAGCGGTAAAGGACTATTTCATGTTTCGCGGTAATTTCAGGCATGTAAACCTCCTCCGGAGGCCCGCCAGGCGGATCATGAACATGAAGCTGAGCGGTGTTTAAACGGTACTGATCAGCCTGTGGAATGACTTGGCAGCGCTCCGTAACTGAGCCTACCCTACATCTTTTTTGAGGGAATTACAATGCCGACTTCCAACAGACGTACAGAAACCAGACATTGACTTACCAACAGGAAAATTGCGGTAATACGCTAAGGGTAAAAAATCAAATAGAGTCCGAGGCGCTCTTTCTGCATGGTCTATTAAGAAAAGGGAGGACGTAAGGCCCGACAGCGTATACGATATAGAGAGAAATATCAACCACTGAACCTATTTTGGTACCATTACTAGCAAAGAAATTCCGCAAGTTTTTTCCCGATTTTACGTTTAATCTTGGTGCGAGGTCAGATTATGCCTGATAATTGTTTAAAAATGGTTCAAAACCTCTCCGCCTACATGGACGGAGAGCTTACCACCAAAAACCGCGCGGAGCTGGAGGCCCATATAAGCGCTTGCGTCTCCTGTGCTGGAGAACTAAAGCGGATGGCCCTGCTGCACAATGAGATAAAACGGCTTCCGGCTATGGAACCCTCTCCCTTCTTCGCCGCAAGAGTCGCGGCCGCTGCCAGGTCTGTGAACCGGGCCGGGATCTCTTTGCGCCGCTTCCTGCGCGTGCCGGTGCCGGCTATGGCTCTGATGGTGACCTTCATCCTGATAAACCTCTTCACCTTCGCCTTTAATATCAACGCCATGGAGAACGGCCCGCGCCGCGAGCTGGCCCGCAAAGTGGTGGCTCAGCTGGCCAAGCCGGCCAGCATTATAAATCCCGTGGCGCTGTCGCGCCTCTGCGGCGAGTGCTCCAAGTACATGTGCTTGTGCATGCATGAAGCCGGCAAGAAGAGCATCTGCCCCTGTAAAGACTGCGAAATGGAGAAAATGCGGAAGCAGTCCGAGCCCGGTAAAACCGGCGCGATGGGAAGCATGGAGGAAAAAGATGTCCACTAAATTTGCCGCCGCGGCCCTCGCTCTCGCTGTACTTTCTTTTGTCCACCTGTTCGGAGTGGAAAAAGCCGTCATAGCCGTAGCCCTCGGATTGGTGCTCCTCAAAGACCCTTCAATAACCGGGCGGGCTCAGAAGCTGGCCAAAGCCGCTATACTGACCGGCCTTGGCTACCTGCTAGTAGTAACCGGAGTTTTTCTCTACCACATGCCGGCTTTGAACAGCCTGGCGTCTAAACTGGCGAAGTAAGGCAATATTTCATGAAAACCGCCGCAACAGCAGCTATACTGATCTTAACAGCCTGCTCCTTCGCCACGGCGCAGGAGCAGGCGCTCCCGGCCGCAAACAGCCGCCTGAAACTGGAGGAGGTGCTGTCCGAAGTCCGCGCAAAGAACCCGGACCTTAAGGCGGCTGCGGCTGTTTCTTCAGCCGCGAAGAGCCGGATAAAACAGGCCTACCTCCTCAAAGATCCGGTGATAGAATTCGAGCGCATGTACACCCCTTCAGGAAAGAGCGTTTTTAATGACGCCGCGGAAAGGAACATCGCTATAAGCCAGGAGATAGACAATCCGTACAAACTTTTACTCCGCAAGAACCTGGCCAAGGACGAACATGCCCTATATTCGAACCTTTACACAGCCAAAGAACGTGAATTGACGGCCAAGGCCAAAGCGATTTTTTATGAGTATTACATGGCCGACAAAGAGGAAAATATCTACAACGAAACGGTGGATATCCTGCGCGGTTTCTCGAAGATAGCCGAGACCAAATATTCTGTAGGAAAAGCCTCTCAGAGCGACGCAATCAAAGCGCAGGTGGAGCTTTCACGGATGCTCAATATGCTGGTAACGGTTAAGCAGGAAAAGGAAACCGCCGCCGCCATGCTCAACGCGCTGATGGATCGGGACACCCTGGCGCCCCTGCCTGAACCGGAGGAACTTGAGCCTTCCCAGCCCGGCGCCGATTATGAAAAACTGCGCGCGGCGGCCCTGGCTTCCAACCCCGGCCTGAAATCCTACTCCATTAAGGTCAGCCAGTCCGAACGCCGCCTCTCCCTGTCAAAAGCGGAGTACCTGCCTGATTTCATGCTGCTGTACAGGAAGAGAGACATGCCCGGCGATATGATAAGAAAAACCTACGACGTTTCGCTGGGGCTGACCATACCGCTCTGGTTCTCGAAACAGAAAGCAATGGTCCGGGAGGCCGGCGCCGACGAGGAAATGGCCCGGGCGGAATACAAGGCCGCCCGCAACGAACTTGCTTCCGACCTGCGGGAAGCCGATATAAAAGCGCGCAGCAGCATGCGGCTGGTGGACCTTTACCGCGGCAGCGTCATCCCGCAGGCCGAAGAAGCGCTGAAAATAGCCCAGAGCGGCTACCAGGCCGACAAGACCGATTTCATGGACCTCCTGGACGCGCAGCGCACGCTGCTGGACTTCAGGATGGACTATTACCGCTATATCGTGGATTGCCATACCTGGCAGGCCCGGGTTGAACAACTGACAGGGGAGATAAAATGAAGGCTAAAAAGACCGCTTTGATAATTCTGGGGCTTCTGCTGCTGGCCGCCGTTCCGCTTGGGATAAAATATTACCGCGGGCACGGCGGGAATAGCGCTCAGCAACAGGAAACTTATCACTGCCCCATGCATCCGACCTATACCTCCCACAGAAAGGATGATTCCTGCCCTATCTGCGGCATGAATCTGGTCAAGAGCGAAGAGACCGCCGCGCCGGCCGCAGAGCCCGGGAAAAAGAAAATAAAGTTCTACCGCGCCCCGATGAATCCCGCCATAATCTCCAAGACACCTATGAAAGATGAAATGGGGATGGATTATACTCCGGTATATGAAACAGAGGGGGAGGCCAAAGAAGTAGGCGGCCGGGCCCCGATAACGATGGACAATGACAAAAGGCAGCTCATAGGCGTTAAGACCGCCCGCGCCGCCTACAGGACACTTACCCACACGATCACAAGTTCTGGCAAAGTGGCTTATGATCCGGACCTGTACCAGTCTATTTCGGAATATAGGGAAGCCCTCGCCGCAAGGGAAAAGATCAAGGACAGTTCCTGGCCTGAAGTGCATGAAAGAGCGGAGGCCCTAATCCGGGCCTCGGAGCTGCGCCTGCGCCAGCTGGGCCTTTCAGAGCAGCAGCTGGACGAACTGGCCGGCAACGCCGATACCCACTCCAATTTGCTGCTGCCCGGCGCCAAGGCCTGGCTTTACGCCCAGATCTACGAGTACGAAATAGGCCTTATCAAAGCCGGCCAGGAGATTGAAGCCACTACCCCGGCCTATCCCGGGAAAGTTTTCAGCGGCGTCATAAAGGCCGTGGACTCCATCCTTTCCGCCGAAACCCGTACGCTGCGCATCAGGGCCGAAGTGGAAAACCCGGACAATATGCTCAAGCCCGAGATGTACGCCGAGATAAAGATAAAGATCACGCTGCCGTCCCGCCTGTCCGTGCCGCTTAACGCCATCGTCAATACCGGCGCGCGCAAGCTGGTCTTTGTGGATAAAGGCGAGAAAGGATTCGAGCCGAAAGAAGTAAAGACCGGCTTTGAAGGCGACGATTACGCGGAGATCTTATCCGGCCTAAGGTCCGGGGAAGAAGTTGTGACCTCCGCCAATTTCCTTATAGACTCCGAAGCCAGGCTTAAATCCTCGGTAGCGGAATAAAGCCATGATAAAGAAGATAATCGCTTTTTCCGCCCATAATAAAGCACTGGTCATCATTTTTACGGCGGTGGCCACCCTGGCCGCGTACTATTGCGTAAAGAACATTTCACTGGACGCCATCCCGGACCTTTCCGACACGCAGGTGATAGTTTATTCCCGCTGGGACCGCTCCCCCGACATCATGGAGGACCAGGTCACCTACCCTATTATCACGTCCCTGCTGGGCGCGCCTAAAGTAAAGACTATCCGCGGTTTCTCGGATTTCGGTTTTTCCTATGTCTACGTAATTTTCGAGGACGGCACCGATATTTACTGGGCCAGAGCCCGCGTGCTGGAATACCTCAACAAGATACAGGGCCGGCTGCCCGAGGGGGTAAAAACCGAGATCGGCCCCGACGCCAGCAGCGTGGGCTGGGTGTTCCAGTACGCGCTGGTGGACAAGAGCGGCAGGCATGACCTGTCCGAATTGCGCTCCTTTCAGGACTGGAACCTCAAATATCACCTGCAGGCGGTGCCCGGCGTGGCCGAAGTGGCTTCCATCGGCGGCTTCCAGAAACAGTACCAGGTGAACCTGAATCCCAACGCCATGGCCGCCTACAATATACCGCTTGAAAAAGTGTTGATGGCCGTGAGGGACGGCAACAATGAAGCCGGCGGGCGGCTGATAGAATTTTCCGGCTCGGAATACATGATACGCGGCAGGGGCTACGCCAAGTCCGTAAAGGACATCGAGGATATCGTGGTGGCGCGCGACATGAACGGCACGCCGGTGCTTATCAAGAGCATAGCACGCGTGGAGATCGGGCCCGAGATACGCCGCGGCATTGCGGACCTGGACGGTGAGGGCGACACTGTGGGCGGCATAGTGATAATCCGCCATAAGGAAAATGCTCTGAACGTTATAGAAAGGGTCAAGGCCAAACTGGAACAGATAAAGCCTTCCCTCCCCGAGGGCGTGGAAGTGGTGACTACCTACGACCGCTCCGGCCTGATCTATAAAGCGATCGCTACGCTCAAACGGCAATTGACGGAGGAAATGATCATCGTCAGCCTGGTCATACTTATTTTCCTCTGGCATGTCCCCTCGGCTATAATCCCTATAGTCACCATCCCGGTTTCGGTTTTCCTGTCGTTCATCCCCATGTATTTCATGGGGATATCGTCCAATATAATGTCCCTGTCCGGCATAGCTATTTCCATAGGCGTACTGGTGGATGGCGCGATAGTCGAAGTGGAAAACGCATATAAAAAGCTGGAACTCTGGCAAAGCGGCGGAAGGAAGGGGGATTTCCACGCCGTGCGGCTGGAAGCCCTGCAGGAAGTGGGCCCGTCGGTGTTTTTCTCTCTCCTGGTCATAGCCGTAGCTTTCCTGCCCATCTTCACACTGGTGGACCAGGAAGGCCGCATGTTCAAGCCGCTGGCCTATACCAAGAACCTCTCCATGTTCATGGCAGCGATACTCGCCGTAACCCTGGACCCTGCCCTGCGCATGATGTTCGCGCGCATGGACCCTTTCCCCATTAAACCGCGCTGGCTGGGGAAAGCGGTGAACACTGTAGCCGTAGGCACTTATTATCCTGAGGAAAAACATCCCATAAGCAAACTCCTGTTCGCCCTGTACGAGCCTGTCTGCAAGTGGGTGCTTAACCATCCGGTGAAGACCATCGCCTTCGCGCTCCTGCTTGTGCTTTCCACCATCCCTGTGTACCTGAAGCTGGGCTCCGAATTCATGCCGCCTCTGAACGAAGGGACCATACTCTACATGCCCACCACCCTGCCCGGGCTTTCGGTGACGGAAGCGCAGAAACTACTGCAGCTCCAGGACCGTATACTGAAGAGCATACCCGAAGTAGAAAGGGTCTTCGGCAAAGCCGGGCGGGCGGAAACCTCTACCGACCCCGCGCCGTTCTCAATGATGGAGACCACCGTTGTGCTGAAACCGCACGACGAGTGGCGCTCCAAGCCCCGCTGGTATTCCTCCTGGGCGCCGGAATTCCTGCGCGGGATACTCAGCCATGTCTGGTATGACAAGCTGACCTGGGACGACCTTATCACAGATATAGATACGAAGATGAAGTTCCCTGGAGTCTCCAATGCCTGGACCATGCCGATCAAGGCCAGGATAGATATGCTTTCCACCGGCATCCGCACGCCGATAGGCATCAAGATCTACGGCGCGGACCTGACCCAGATACAGAAGATCGGCGTGGAAGTCGAACAGATGATCACCCACGTCAAAGGCACCAGGAGCGCCTTCGCCGAGCGCACCGCCGGTGGATACTTCCTGGACTTCACGCTTAAGAGGGACCAACTGGCCCGCTACGGTCTCTCCGTGAGGGAAGCACAGATGGCTGTGATGTCCGCTATCGGCGGCGAGCCGATCTCCACGACAGTGGAGGGGAGAGAGCGCTATTCTATAAACGTGCGCTACGCCCGCGAATACCGCGACGACCTGAACAAACTGGGCAGGGTCCTGGTCACCACCATGGGCGGCATAAACGTGCCGCTGGCGCAGATCGCCGACATCGAGATGCGGCAGGGTCCGGCCATGATCCGCGACGAGAACGGCCTGCTCTCCGGCTATGTCTACGTCGACATAGAGGGCATAGACGTCGGAACCTATGTAAAGAACGCAAAGGAGCACATAGGCTCGCAGATAAAACTTCCGGCCGGCTATTCGCTGGAGTGGAGCGGCCAGTACGAGAACATGCTGCGCGTGCGCGAAAGGCTGAAAATAGTGCTGCCGCTCACTCTGTTCATAATCTTCATCCTGCTCTACATGAACACAAAGTCCGCGACCAAAACCTTCATCGTGTTGATGGCCGTGCCCTTCTCGCTGATCGGGGCAGTCTGGTTCCTGTATTTACTGCACTACAATGTATCCATAGCCGTCTGGGTGGGCATGATAGCGCTGATGGGCCTGGATGCCGAGACGGGCGTGTTCATGCTGCTGTTCTTGGACCTGTCCTATGAAGACATGAAGAAAGACGGACGCATGAACAACAAGGCGGACCTTAAAGAAGCCATCATGCACGGCGCCGTAAAACGGGTGCGCCCGAAGATGATGACCGTGGCGGCGGCCTTCATGGGCCTGATACCCATCATGTACGCGCTGGGCACGGGTTCAGACGTGATGAAGCGCATCGCAGCACCGATGATCGGCGGTCTGGCTTCCAGCTTCGCACTGGAGCTGCTGGTCTACCCGGTGGTCTTCTACCTGTGGAAGATGAAAGAGAATGGGTTTAATTTACAGGAGGGAAAATGAGAGCTGTAACGCAGATAGCCGTAGTTATTTTTTTAGCCGGAGTTCTGGGCGCCGGGCAAGCCGCCGCCCACGATGAAGATCATTCCGCCGCGGCTCAGGACGGACATCACCATGCCGCCGCTGCCGGAGCAAAAGGGAAAGACACTAAAAGCGACAAGCTTAAAGAGAAAAAAACAAGGGCGGCGCTTCAGAAATACAATTGTCTGCTTTGTCATAAATACAAAGATAAAGGCGGCACGGTCGGGCCCGCTCTTGACGAGCATCTGCGGCACCACCCGAAGGAGGAACTGAAGAAACTGTTAAAAGAGCCAAAAAAGCCCATGCCACCCTTCCCCGGCACGGATAAAGAACTGGATGACTTCCTGATGACGGTAATACCTGCGGCCGCCGGGCCGGTTGACGGCAAACCCGCTGTAAAGCGGATTTTAAAAACCTACGTCTGCCCCATGGGAGAATATGAAAGCGATAAGCCCGGGAAATGCCCTAAGTGCGGTATGACTTTGGTGGAAAAGAAATGAAGCGCACCCGGGACAGGTGTGCCGGAACCATTAAAGGAAGCTCCACCGGTTTTTACTGTTGCCGATGAGAACGGAACAATGAGCGGAAATCTTGACCAGATAATTCAGCAATACAAATCCGACAAGGAATCGGTTTATTATACCTGGTTCATCAACAGTGAGGAAAGGCTGAAGGCGTTCCGTTCCGTTCGCAGAGGCGTTATCTAGGTTATAGAAGATATAAAAAGCGATAAATTCCCGAATAACTTTAATGGTTCCTCCCTGGAATTTGTTTTAAGCTGTATCACGGAACAAAAACAGGTGTTTGAGGGCGCGGCGCATCCGTTTTACTGGAAGCCCAAATTAAGGATACCTGATATTTATGAGAACCAACGGAACAAGAAGGCGTTCGGACAGTTTCTGGAAAATTGCCTGAACGCCAAAACGGAAGAGCAGATCGTAAAAGAGATATTAATACTCGACGCTTTGAAAATAAAAGGACTCGGTCCGGCCGTCGCAAGTATCCTCTATTTCTTACAGCCGACGATCGTTCCGCCCTTCAACACTGTTATTATCAAGGGCTTTAACTGCTTATTTAAAGATAACAAGAAACAGGGTTCATGGTCCGAGTTCCTGAAAATACGCGAAGTACTGGTCGAAAAGAATAATGCGCATAAGGCTGAATTATCAAACGACCTGGGCGCTATAGCGGGTTTGCTTTTCGAGATAGGAACGCAGAAATTAGTAATTGGAGGTGATGAGTATCTATCAGGGCTCGAAAGGGACAGACTTGAAAAGCTGATGGAAAAGCGCCACAAAGACATCATGGCCGAAAAAGAGGGCGAGAACCTGCATTCAGAAATGCAATACCATCTTCTTAAAATAGGCAGCGCCCTAGGATACGATGTTATTAGCGCCTCTAATGACAAGTCCAGGTCGTTCAACGGGAATAATTTCTCGTTCCTGTGCTTACAGAAATTCCCTGAACTCAGCCCGGACGCCGATACCGCGGCGACCATCAAACTAATCGACGTTTTATGGTTCCGAAAAGGAGGCAGCGAAGTTGTTGCCGCGTTCGAAGTGGAAAAATCCACAAGTATTTATTCCGGCATACTGCGGTTGACAGACCTGTCTTATACGATCGGGGACGGCGTAGAGGCCTTTTACCTTACGGTTCCGGACAACAGGGAGAAGGACGTTCAACTGCAACTCTCGCGCCCTGCTATGCGAAATAACAAGGTCAGGATAAAAT
The DNA here is from genome assembly GCA_964622585.1 of uncultured Elusimicrobiaceae bacterium. Taxonomy (GTDB): domain Bacteria; phylum Elusimicrobiota; class Elusimicrobia; order Elusimicrobiales; family UBA9959; genus UBA9959. The sequence continues at coordinate 13,133 of CAZUQT010000048.1, forward strand.
ATATTTTATTCTCCGATCTAAGGCAGCACTGTGATGCGCTTTGCAAGCTCGGAGACAGCCACTTAATAATGGAAAAGATAGCAAAGGCCGCTGTTGGTTAATAAAAGCGGTTATTTCGCCTGAGTTGCAGGGCTATCAGTTTGTTTCCAGATACAAAAAAAGGCAGGCCTTCCCCCGACATGCGAGAGAAAATGAAAAGAACAGAACTTGCGGCCGCGGCTATTTTTTTAACCGGCTTTCTCGGCGCGGGCTTCGCGCACGCCCAGCATAATCATGGCGGGGCCGGCATGCCCCAGGGCCAACCGCAGAATACCGCGGAAATGTGCCCTTTGCGCGTAAAGATCTTTGAGCCAGCGCTTAAAAATACCGAGAACGGCGTAGAAATAATGCTGACGGGCAAGGACCTGAAAACCATAGCCATACTACGGGAACTGGCCGCCCGGCATTTCAGTTCAAAAGAGGAAATGGATAGAAATTGCCCGGGCAGGATAGCCGGCGCAAAAACTACCGTTGAGGAAGTGCCGGGAGGGGTGCGAATAACAATAACAGCCCTCTCCCCGGCAGCGATAAAGGGCATACAGGCTACCGCCGCGTTCTACTGTAAAAGAGAGCAACCCGGCGCAAAACGGATTTTTACGACCTACGTCTGCCCTATGCGGGACTACCAGAGCAGCAAGCCGGGGAAATGCCCTCAATGCGGCATGGACCTGGTGGAAAAGCAGTGAAAATATTTGCTCCAAAGGAGTATTGAATGATGACCGGCGGAATAATTGTTATGGCGGTAATGATGGGCGCGATGTTCCTTTTCGGCGGACACGGGAAGGGGCATAAGCATAACGAACACGCTGCGCCTGAAATAGCCGTATCCAGCCCGACCGCAATGGCCGCACCCACCGCTCCGGGAAAGGTGGACGAAGAGCAAGGCGCGGAACACACGCATTGAACTATTTACGAAAACCCAAGCATCCAAGGAGAGCCATCATGGAAGAAACTAAAAAAGACTGCTGTTCGGTGAAGCATATGTGCGATCTCATGGCGGACAAGAACGCCTTCGAAGCCGTAAAAGAGGCGGCTAAAAACGCGCAGTTCATATGCACGGCCTGCGGCCGCGCCGCCAAGGATCCGGAGACACTCTGCGTCCCGGCAAAGCTTAACGACTGATCGTGAGCAAGCCCAACCATCTCAGCCTGTCGCTGCTGGCCTTGGCGTCCTGTCTTTTACCCGCGGCAGCTTTCGCCGGCGGCGCCTGCTGCAGTTTAGCCAGCGCCGATCCGTCGAGGTTGAACCTTACCCTGGTGGGCGCTTCCGCCCGTAATCACGAGATGATCGCCGGAGCTACCTATGAGCTGGCCCAACAGGCGCTGATGCTCAAACTCGGAAAACCGCTCGGACGGGGTTTTGTTCTGCAGGCGCAGGCAGGTCTGCCTGTGAGCACCGAACTTTCGCATCAGGCGGCGAAACTAAGAGGAAAAGGCGGCTTTATTTACGGAGCCGGTCTCGGCTATAAACTACCCCGCTTCCTCGGCCCGGTAGATTTTTTCGCGTCAGTAAGTTATTCGCGCGCGCTGGGATATCTGGACCGGGACAATAGCGGAGCTCTTGACCAGTCTTTCCAGATAAATGAATTCCAGACAGTATTTACCGGAGAAACCAGCCTGACCTCTAAACTCTACCTCTATGGCGGCCTGCGTGCCTATTCCGGTAAAGCCCAGTTAAAAAATAACAAGACCGGAGGCAAACTGAACGGGGATCAAGAGGGGAACTATGCGGGGCTGGCGGGAATACGGCGCACTCTCTCGGACAAGTTAAGCCTGGTGGTGGACGCAGGATTCGGACATACCAAAGTGATAGGAGTAGGTGCCATACTCTCTTTTTAAGCGCCCTTGGGGAGAGAGCACACAGCTGCGGCCTGTGCGGATCAGACCCGCTCTTACGCCCCTCGTATTCAGGTCTTAAAAGAGGCCTTTTGAGGCTGAAGAAGCAGGCGGGAAAATGGTAAAATATTGAATGATTTTCAGACGGAAATCACGAGGAGGAAACGATGAAAGATAAACGGATAATTCTTTATATGTTCGCCTTGGTCATGGCCTGTTCACCGGCCTTTGCCGAAGAGGCCGCCATGAAAGGGATGGAGCACGCTAAAACCGCAGCTGCGGGAACAGCAAAACCGGAACAAAAAAAAGCGGTTGAAACCGGCAAGAAGGCGAAGGGGGCAAAAGCAACCCCGCGCAAAGTCACCAAAGAGGAAGAGGGGAAAGAAGCTGTTTGTCCCGTAACCGGAGAAAAATTCAAGGTTACCGCCGAAACCCTTTCTGCTTCATATAAGGACAAGGTCTACTACTTCTGCTGCCCGGGCTGCGACAAGCCTTTCATGGCGAATCCGGAGAAGTATTTAAATAAAAAGCAGGCTGTCCAGGCTAAAACCTATGTCTGCCCCATGGGCGATTACCAGGGCGAGAAGCCCGGCAAATGCCCCAAGTGCGGGATGAACCTTGTAGAGAAGAAGTAGTTCAACTATTTCCGGGCCGGCTAATACAGACCCGGGAGAAGTGAAAAGCAACGGAGGTAACGCATGCTGTTCGAAGAACACAATGAAGTTGCGGTTGCCGTCGTGAGCGTACAGCACTGTGTCGGTCAGGGTGGCGACTGCGACCACGAGCCGACCTAGTGAAGTAGAAGTAAAACGGGCGCAGCCTCCATGCAAGTCCGGCAGTTACAGGAGGACCCATGGAGGCTGCGTTCCATATCATTTTAACTTATAATCCATGCTCATAATCAATTGCGTCATCAAGCGTTCCCAGGACGATATCTGGCTGCATCATACGGCCAGCGGCTACAAAGTAAAGATGAACCAGGAGGCGCTGGACGTACTCCAGGCTATGGCCGCTCGCCTGAGCACGGCCGAGATGACGGAAAAGGAAAAGTTCATTTATGACAAGCTGGCGGCCAAAGGTATAGCCGGCGAGGACACCGGACGCGAAGAGGACCGCCGCATCATTATCAGGGAGAAGAGCAGTCTCGCCTCGGTGGACCTGGAGTTTTCGGGCCGCTGCAACCTGCGCTGCTCCCACTGCTTCGCCGCGCTTTCACAGAAAGACATGAGCCGGGAAATCCTTGAAAAAGTATTCGCCGGGATCGACGCCCTTGAGCCGACGACCCTGACGATCAACGGCGGCGAGCCGCTGCTGAACCCGCTGCTACCCGAAGCGCTCGGACTTGCGCGGACGCGGCGGATGCGCGTTAACCTTATGACTAACGCCACCCTTGTCTCTGATGCTGCCGCCGCCATGCTGAAAGAGTCCGGCGTGGCTCTTGTAGCGGTCAGTCTGGATTTCTTCGAGGGGACGCATGACGCTATTCGCGGGCGCGGAGCCTTCAAGAGGGCTGTGGCAGGAATAAAACTTCTGGTCTCCCGCAAAGTTCCTGTCTCTATAACGGCCCTGGTCCAGGATAGCACCGCGGGGCAGGTCGAGGAATTCAAGAATTTCTGCCTCAGCGAGCTCGGGGCCTCCGGCATAAGATTCTCCTCCATCACCCCGATAGGCGGCGCAAAGGATTCGCCCGGACTGGCGCTGTCCGTAGCGAAGACGAAAGAACTCTTCAACAAGGGTTTGATCCCGGCTCCCGGATACGCCGAAGGCGTTATCGCCAGATTTGCGGGGGGACGCAATTTTTATTGCAAGGCCGGCGTAGGGCAGTGTTTTATCGCGGCGGACGGCCAGGTATACGCCTGCCATTATTTCCAGAATCTCGGAGAAAGCATGGGCAGCCTGTCGGAGAAGTCATTGGAAACGATATACAGGGAGTATCAGGGCAGCCGGGCCGCGCCAGTAGACCTGGATTGGAACAAGCTGGAAAAATGCAAAGCCTGCGTCCATTTCGCCAAATGCATGGGCGGCTGCCGCGCCAGGGCGAAAATACTCTCCGGCGGCTGGCATGACCCTGATTCTTTTTCCTGCGGTATGTACGGCGTGGAATAGCCTGCTGCTAAAGTCGCCGTGTTTTGGCAAAGTAAAAAAGGATAGCCCCGCGGGTCTTCGCTTTCAGCTAGGACTCGCGGGGCTGTTCCTGTTTTTTATTCCGGACTAAGTCGGCTCGTGGTCGCAGTCGCCACCCTGACCGATGCAGTGCTGCACGCTCACGACGGCAACCGCAACTTCATTATGTTCTTCAAACAACATTGTGTTACCTCCTGACTTATTAGCTGAGACGGGTAAATCCGAATTAGGTCCGCAGAGGGAGACTCTCCGGCCGCTAACGGGTTACACAGTCATTGTATTTAGTATAGTGTCTATGTTGATTTTTCTCAAGGGCCAGAAGGCCCAGATAAGCATAGGTCTAAAGGCCCAGGGCTGTCCCAAGAAACTTTCTTAAGCGAAGGGCAGGAAGGGCTGTAAG
>CAZUQT010000049.1:0-17200 GCA_964622585.1 uncultured Elusimicrobiaceae bacterium
ATCATTGCGGCCTTCGGCGGCTTGGCTATATCGTGCAGCAGGGCCGCGAACTTCAGCGTGCGCGGGGCCGGCAGCAGCTCCGCCACTTTTTTGTATTCAGGCAGGTAGGCGGGGAGGTTCTCGAAAAGGTGGTCCATGCGCTCTACCACCAGCAGAGTGTGCTTGAGCACCCCGCCCTTGCCGTAGTAGCCGGTGGCGCAGGTTTCCTGGGACGCCAGGTCGGGGAAAATGGCGGTTAGCAGCCCGTGCTTGTGCATCAGCGCCAGCCATTCGTGGGAGACCGGGCTTTCGAAAAGCCGCAAAAGCTCTTCCCGCACGCGCTCCTGGGTGGTGGAGGCTATCAGGGCGGCGTGCTTTTTCACGGCTTTAAGCGCGTCAGGCGTCACGCTGAAATCAAGCGCGGCGGCCACTCGGAAGGCCCTAAGCAGGCGGACCGGGTCATCGGTGAAGATCCCCTCGGAAACCGGCCTGACTTTTTTTGCGGCCAGGTCTTTAAGTCCCCCGGCCGGGTCTATAACTTTCGCCTTGTCTAGGCGCAGCCTGAAAGCCCCGGTTTTTTTATCCGCGGTAAAAACCGCCGAAGGAGTAAGCTTATAGGCCAGGGCGTTTACCGTGAAGTCCCGCCTGTCCAGGTCGGATTCCAGGTTGCCGCCGACAAAGGGCATGATGTCCAGCTGGCAGAACGGGGCCTTGCGCTGCGCCAGGCGGAAGATCTGGGCTTCTTCGTCGAGCGGGAAGCAGGACGCGTCCAGCTTGCGGGCCAGGCGCCGGGTTTTCGCCTTGAAATCCGCGGAGGGCGGCGCCGCCAGGTCGATGTCTTTGAAGGGGCGCTTGAGGAGAGCGTCGCGCAGAGCCCCCCCTACCAGGTAAACTTCTTTGAAGATGCCGGTTATGTCGGCTGTTAGGTTCATTGATATGCCTTACTTTCTGAGTTCAATTATCGGTCTGCAGCTCCGCCATTACCGCGCCGGCCCGCTTTTCAAGCTCGAGCCTCAGGAGCTCGCGCTTCAGCACTTTCTGCAGGGTGTTCTTGGGCAGGGCCGCCACGACTTCCACGTCGCGGGGGCGCTTGTACGGGTCCAGGTGCGCCCGTATATATTTCATCACTTCGGATTTATCCAGCGGGAGCCCGGGCCTGGCGACGCAGAAGCATTTCATCGTCTCGTTGCCGGTTCCGTCCGGGACGCCTATCACGGCGTTCTCCAGGACTTTCGGGTGCGCGTTTATCACCTGCTCGATCTGGGCCGGGAAGACCTTGAGGCCTTTTACTATCACCATATCCTTCTTGCGGTCGCGGATGAACAGGAAGCCGTCGGTGTCGAGCACGCCGATATCGCCGGTCCTGAGCCAGCCGTCCTGGGTGAACAGCTCCTTAGTGGCGTTGTCGTTATCGTGGTAGCCCCGGGTTATGTTGGGGCCCTGCACGCAGATCTCCCCCTCTTCTCCGTGCTTAAGGTGGTTCCCGTTCTCGTCCACTATTTTGATAGTGACGCCGCGGATGGCTTTGCCTACCGAGCCGCGCTTGTTAGATTTCGGCGGGACGATGGTGACCACCGGGCTGGTCTCGGTGAGGCCGTAGCCCTCCAGGATCTGCAGGCCGAAAGCTTTGTGGAAGTGCTGGGAGATAGTGTGGTTGAGCGGCGCCGCGCCGGAAAGACAGAGGCGGACCCTGCGGAGGCTCCAGAACCGGAGGAAGAATTTCTTGAGGCCTTTGGCTTCCTTGGCCAGCACGCCGAAGATCTGCGGTACGGCTATCAGCACGCTTACCCCCTCGCGGCCCATCGCCTGCAGCCAGAGCTTGGGCGGGGTGATGTTCTTTACGATCAGCGTCTTGGAACCGAGCAGCATCGGCGTTATCACGTTGCCGGTCCAGGAGAAGGTGTGGAACATCGGCAGCAGCGCCATGAACACGTCTTTCCTGGTCGGTTCCAGGGTGTGCATGGCGGCCCTGGAGTTCTCTATCATGTTGTGGTGGGTCAGCAGCACGCCCTTCGGGTGGCCGGTCGTGCCGGAGGTGTAGAGTATCGTGGCCACGTCGTGCTCGTGCGCGGCCGTCCGGCCGGCATGCGGGACATGATGGGCTTGCTCGAGGGAAGGCCAGAACTCCGTCACTCCCTCCAGGCCGCAGGGATCCGCCGAGATCAGGAACAGGCCGGGGAGCCTCTTCTTTACCGAGGCATAGGTTTTAAGGAATTCTTTTTCAGTGACCACGCCCTTGCAGGCGGAATTCTCAAGGATGAAGCAGATCTCCTCGGCTTTTGAGACCAGGAAATTTATGGGCACCGCCACCGCGCCGATCTTTACCAGGCCGAAATAGGCTATCACGAACTCCGGCGAGTTGCGGAGCACTATGGCCGCCCGGTCCCCTTTATGCAGCCCCAGCTGCCGGAACAGGTCGGCGGCGCGGTCGACGGCGGAAAGGACCTCGGCCCAGGACAGGCGGCTGTCCCCGGTCACGTAGGCGGAATCGCCCGGGTATTTGCCGGCGGTCTTCGCGAGGCAGGAATAAAGGTCTTTGGGTTCTGTCATCGATAATCTCTCAGGGCCAGGTAAATTGTAGATAAAAGGAACTGCCGCAACAATAATGACCGGGGGCTATTCCTTTAATTTGTTCTCCCGGGCTTTTTCAAGCGCGCTTTTGCCGATCACCTTTATGACTATCTCCACCCTGCGGTTGGCGGCCTGGTGCTCCGGCGTGTCGTTAGGGTGGAGCGGGTTATACTCCGAGTAGCCGGCCGCGGAGAAGCGGTCCTGGCTGTTGCCGTTATCGGTGAAGAGCTGTATAAGGCTGAGGGCCCGGTAAAGCGACAGCTCCCAGTTGGAGGTATAGTCCCCGCCGTAGAAGACCGGGGCATTGTCGGTGTTGCCCTCTATTATTATCCCGTATTCCGGGGGCAGGGCCCGGAATACCTCGGAGAGCTTGATTAGCGTGGGAATGGTGGCGGGCCGGAGCTTAGCCGAGCCCAGCCCGAACATGACCGAGGACTCGAGGGAGAGCCTTACCGAATCCTTCTGTACCACTATCTTGGCGGCGTCCTTCAGTTCCGGGTCGGATTCCACCGCGGCGCTGACCTTCGAGGCCATTAATTTTCCCTGGTTCGTTTCGACGTCCGTCTTGAAGGCCAGGAAGAGGCCGTAAAGCAGGAGGAAGAAAATGCAGAGCGTCGTCATCATGTCCACGTAAGGGATCATGTAGCGCAGCTGCGTTTCGCTCAGGTTCAGTTTCTTCTTCTGGTGAGGCATTATTTCAGGATCTGTCCTTTGATCTCTATGCGGCGGTTCTTCGCCCTGTGCTCGTCGGTGTCGTTGAGCGCCACCGGCCGCGCGGGTCCGAAAGCCCTGGCTACCAGCTTGTCCGGGGAGACCACTTTTTCCCTTGTAAGCAGGTGGACTACCTGCAGGGACCGCGCCGCTGAAAGTTCCCAGTTGGAGGCGTAAGGTCCGTCACCGGAGGCGCGGGCAAGGGCTATTTCCCAGGTCCGGGCGCCCGGCGGCGGGGCCTGGTTTATAGGGATGTCGTCGGTGTAGCCTTCCACGGCTATCTTGCCGGGGAACTGGAGCATCAGCTTCCCTATCCTGCGCACCAGCGGCTTGGCCTCCTCGCTTAGCCTGGCCTTGCCGCTCTCGAACAGGAGCTCTTCCGGCAGGGTTATCGTGACCTCCCTGCGGGTCACCGTGACGCCGGCGACGTCCTTCAGGGTCTTCCCGTCCTCCAGCTTGACGGATTCTATGGCTTTTTCGCGGGCCTCGGCTTTCTTTTCGGTAGTGTTCTCTTTGTCGTAAATGGCTTCGCTGATGGTCGAGTTGTAGTCGCCCTGCTCCTCGTCCGACATGGTCTTTTTCGCCTGGAGCATGGCCGAATAGAACAGCATGATGAAGAAAATGGTAAGCGTGGTGATGAAGTCGGCGTACATCGTAAGCCAGACGTCCTTCGTCCTTGATTTTTCCCGTTTTCTGATCATACTTGCTTTGCGCCGTTCATTTTATTTCTTGTTCCTGACGGACTGCGCCAGGATCATCTCCAGCTTCCGCAGCACCGTATTCGGGTTGACTTCCTGCTTTATGCAGACGATGCCTTCGGTGACCACGCTCTTCAGGAGCATTTCGTGGGAGGTATAGACTTCCAGTTTGCCGGCGACGGGCAGCGCTATGAAGTTGGCGAAGAAAATGCCGTAAAACGTGGTGATGGCTTTTGCCATGGCATTGCCCATGCCCTTCGGGTCGCCCAGGAAGCGCAACAGGCCCAGCACGCCGATAAGCGTGCCCAGCAGCCCGTACACCGGGGCGTAGGTAGCCATGGCTTCGAACAGGCGCTGTATCTGGGCGTGCCGGTCGGATGTGCCCTGCATATCAAGTTCAAGGTGGTTGGTTATATCCTCCGCCGTCCACTCGTCCATGAGCATGCGGACCCCGTTCTTTATAAAAGGCATGTCGTCGGGTTTCATCTGCTCCGGGAGGGCGTCGATCCCGCGCTGGTGAGCCACTACGGACAGTTCATGCATGCGGTCCACAATGACTTTCGCCTCGATGTGCTTGGGCGGGAACATCAGCAGTTTGAAGCCGAGAGGTATCTTTTTGAAGACCCGCCACGGGTAGGTCATCAGCGTGGAGGCGAAAGTCCCCCCCAGCACGAAGATCAGCGACGACTCGTCGAGCAGGATGTTTATGATCTGCGCGTCCACCAGGATCACCCCGACGGCGGTCAGGCCTATTATGAGGCCGCTCAATGTTGCGAAGTCCATTTTTTAAATCCTCCTGAATTCTCTTTACTCTCCGGCCGCGCCCCTGTCCGGGACCGGCCGCAAATCTCTCGTCAAGGCGCGGGGATCAGCAGCTTCGTCCCTTTTTCAAGCCTGTGCGGGTTCTGGAGCTGCGGGTTGGCGGCCCAGATCTTTTCCCACTGGCTCATGTCGTTGAAGTACTTTATCGCTATTTCCGTCATCGTTTCGCCGGCCTGAACGATGTGCACGGTATAGCGCCCCTTCTTCGCGCAGGGCCCGTCCCCGAAAAAGCATTCAAATACGGCGTTCGTCTCCGCCGTGGTCACCAGCGCGGCGGTGGAGATAGTTACGGCCGGAGTCGGGGCGTTCTCGTCCATCTCCGCCAGGAGCCCCAGCAGCTTGAGGTCCCGGTTCTGCGGAAGGAATTCTTCCGCCCGCCTGAGAGCCGCGCGGGCCTCGGCGTAGCGGCCTTCCCTCAGGGCGTCCTTGCCTTTTATTATCAGGCAGTAGCCCAGTATTTCCTTCGCGCGGGAATCCCTGGGGTTTTCTTTAATCGCTCCGAAGAAGAAATCGATGGCGCTGTCCAGCCTGCCGGAGAGGAAAAGACCGGTTCCGCGGTCCAGCGCTTCCTGGGCGCGCAGCGGAGCTGCCGCGAGCAGGGCCAGGGACAGCAGGGCGGCGCGGAGCCTATGGTTTCTGGGCACCGGCGCCTCCTCCCAGCTTCTGCCTGGCTTCCGTGACGTCCACGCCAAGCGGGGCGAATTTATCCACTATGCGCTGCAGGATGAGCGCCTGTTCGTCTTTATTGAGTTTTTCGGACGTTGTCTTCGCGTAGAACCACTGCATGGTTTCCCTGTAAACTTCCGCGGCGCTCCGCTTTATTTTTTGCCCGTTCTTCTCGATAACTATCTCGCTGTTTTCCGGCTTGTCGGAGAGCGAGTCGAATTTTATTTTCAGGCTGAGGCGGTGCGTCATGCCCAGGTCCCCGTAAGGGCTGAGCGCGTAGTCCAGGCCTATGGCGCCGGCCTCGGCGCCGAAGCCCAGGGAGATGGCCGACATGGCGCCGAGGTAGCTCATGGCGGAGGTTTTGAAGCCGGCCCGCAGGGCCAGGCGGACCCCTTTTACCGGCGAGGGGTAAAGATACTCGCCGCCGAAGTGGAGGCTGAGCGAGTCGTCGAAGGGGAGGCTGATGTCGGAGGTGAGCAGGAGGTTCTTGCTGAACTGCAGCGCGGCTCCGGCCCGGAGGGACATCGGCAGGGGGCAGGGCGTCTTTTCAAGCGTCAGCCCGGTGCCCAGGTTTTTAAGGGTAGCCCCCAGTTTTAATTTCGGGGACATTTCGTAAACTGCCCCCGCGTCCAGGGCGAAGGCCTGGGCGCTTGCGCTTTCTATCCGCTCCCTGATGACCTTGAAATTAGCGCCGACGGCTAGTTTTGGCTTGAGGCGGCGCGCGTAGGAAAAGATCAGCGCCAGGTCGCTCGCGCTGTAGAAACCCTCGGTGTAGCCGTATTTGTTCCCCCGCTCGATATCCCCTGTGCTCATGGAGCCGACGCCCGCGCCTATTACGTAGGCGGGGCCGCGCCTTAAGGCGAAAGCGGCGTGTTCGGCATTGGTCCCGTCAAGCCAGATATTGTGACCGAAGGTTTCCTGGAGGCGCTTTACGTAGTTCAGGCCGGCGGGGTTCCAGTACAGGGCGTCCACGTCGTCGGCCGCGCCGGTGAAGGCGTCGCCCATTGCGGCCGGCCTGGCCCCCCAGCCCACCCGCAGGAAAGCAGCGGAGGAGGTCCCGGCGGCCCGCGCGCCTGCCGCGGCGGAGAGCAGGGCCGCCAGCAGGATCAGCAGGGTTAAGGGCTTTTTGGGCATAGGCTAGCGGATCACGGAGAACTTCCCTTTTTTGGGTTCCCCGGCCGCTTTTATAAAATAAAGGTAGACGCCCGTGGCTGCTTTGCCGCCCGAGACCGTCTTGGTATCCCAGAGGTATTTGCCGGAGCTGTCCGCGGTCCCCGACTTTTGGAAAATAAGCTGGCCGGCCAGGTCCACTATCGTAAGTTTGAAGGCCTGGCCCGCGCCAAGCCCGGCGAAAACTATGCCCTCTCCTAGGGTAGACTGATCGAAGCTTCCCCCGCTGCCGGGGCGATAGGGATTCGGGTATACCTTCGCAGGGATGCCGCTGCCGCCGGCTCCCCCTCCGCCGCCCCCGCCCCCGCCCCCGCTGCCGATGGCTTCTTTAACGACCGCGTATTTGACATTGACGGATTTGGAGAAGCCGGTGACGCTTTCCGCCGAGGCGTTGACGGAAGAGGTAACCCCGACCCAGCCCAGTACATCGTCCCAGTAGGCCAGCGAGAGCGAGGCGGCCGGGTAGGTCCCCAGGTCAGCGTCGCTGTAGCGGAGTTTTATGGAAGCGTTCACGGCCGGGGAAGAAGAATTAGTCACCGAGAAATAAAGAGCTTCACCGACCTGGCGCAGGTCCCCGGCGGCCACCGGCACGGTATAGATCGTGATGGTTTCCTGGTACGGGAAAGAGCCGGCCGGAACGTCGACCGTGACCTCTCCGAGCTTCGTCATGGCGTTTATCGTGTCGCCCAGTCCGGCCGCTATGGTCCTGCGCATCCTGGTGTACGCCAGGGTCGTGCTGGCCGCGGATTCGCCGTTGGCGTTCGTCACGGTGACCGTGGTCACTCCTAGGATCACAGCCGTGGACGGGGCTACGGAGAGCGTTATTTGCCCGGCCGACAGGGAGAAGGCGCCGGTGGAGATAGCCGCGTCCTGGAAGAATACGGCGCTGTCGGACAGGAAGCCCTTGCCCGTGAGCGTGACATTCGAGGTTTCGCCGATGTAGAGCGGAGAAACGGCCGTTATTTTCGGCGAGGCGTTATATTTGACGGTGAAATAATCGGAGTCGAGGCCGTTGTTGCTCTGGCCGGTTACTATGGCATTGTCGTCCGCGTCCACCGCCACCCCGTTGGAAATGTCGGTAGACCCTCCGTCGTAGGCCGCGGTAGAGATGACGTTCAGGTTCTGGTCGTACTTTATGGTGAAGTAGTTGTTGGCCGATTGCCCGGTAACTATTATGTTGTCGCTGCCGTCGACGGCCACGCCCGTGGGAATATCCGTGCCGCCGCTGTCGTACACCGCGGAGGAGATCAGCTGGAGAAAACTGTTGTATTTCAGGGTGCAGTAGTTCTGGGTAGTCCCGTCGTACTGCCTGCCCGTGACTATGATGTCGTTCCCGCTGTCCACCGCCAGGCCGGTGGCCCTGTCGTCGGCTCCGGCGGCGCCGTCCAGGGTGGCCTCGTAGAGCTTCCGGAGGTTGTTGTCGTATTTTACCACCAGGAAATTATTGCTGGCGGCCAGGGTGAAGCCGGCCGCTATCACGTTGTCGTTGTGGTCTATGGCCAGGGCGGAAGCCTCGTCGGCGTCTCCGCCGTCGTAGTAGGCGGTGGTGAGAGCGTTGAGCTCGGGGCTGTACTTTATTACGTGGAAATTTTTATTGCTGGCCACTTCGGTGTAGCCGGCCGTGAAGATATTGTTCTGGCTGTCGGTCTTTACCGCGGCGCCGGAGTCGAACCCGCCGCCGTTGTAGACGGAGGAGGAGACCAGCGCGGCGAAGTCCGGGCTGTATTTCAGCACCAGGTTGTCCATGTTCCCGGAAGAGTTCATCTCCTCCCCGGCCACGATGATCTTTCCTTGTCCGTCAAGGGCTATGCTTTTAGCCTTGCCGCCCGTGAAGGAAGGGGTGAAGAACTGCTGCGCGGAGGGGCTGAGCACCAGGGTTTTGCTGTACTTCTGGGAGAGATATTTGGTGTTGTTATTGCTGTTGCCGGTGAGGAAAATATTCCCGCCCGCGTCCGTGGCCAGGGCGTAGGCTATGTCGGCCGAGCCGGAGTCATAGGCGGCCGAGGAAAGGACAATCATCGCCGGCGCGGCGGAGGAAGCCGCCGCGCAGCACGCGATGATAAGCCCCGCAAAAAATATCTTCCCCGTCCTCATCCGTCTCCTTCTCCCCGCACCCTTATCTCCGGCTCCCGACACTGGATTCCCGATCCCCGATTTCCGTCTATCCGTTCGCAGGGTAGGCCCGCGCGAGCAGCCTGACGCGCTTGATAAGCTCGTCGTTCTCGAAGGGCTTAGTGAGGTAATCGTCCGCGCCGCGCTCCAGGCCCTGCGCGCGCTCCGTCATGCCCTTGCGGGCGGTCAGCAGCATAACGGGCATTTCCTTGAAGCGCTCGTCGGCACGGATAAGGTCCAGCAGTTCGAGGCCGTCCATCTCCGGCATATTGATGTCCAGCACCGCCATGTCAGCCCCGTCTTTCTTCAGGGCCTCCCAGGCTTTTTTCCCGTTGGGGTACGCGGAAACCGTAAAGCCGGCGGAACTGAGTACCATTTCGGTCAGGTCCCTGAGCTCGTCGTCGTCGTCAGCGATGAGTATTTTCATTGGTGTTTCTCCTTAAGCGGGTTGTGCGGGCGTGCTGTCGTTCTGGGCTGTATTGTCCGGGGCCGCGCTCTCCGGAGCGTGTTCCGCGTATGGCGCTTTGACCTGCTTTACTTCCGACAGCGGCAGTATCAGGCCCTTCGCCGCAAGCGCCGTTACCGCGTGAAGTATCGTCAGCTCGGAGTCATTGTAGTCCCCGGTCATAAGCATGTTCTGCATGCGCGCCGCCACAAGGTCCCGTATGGCGGGCCCCAGCGCTTCGGAGAAAGCTTCCGCGGTATTCTTGTCGCAGCTTTTGAGGCAGCGGGCGAAGGACTCGGCGCCGGCTTTACGGAAAACCCTGCGTATCGCCGTTTCGTCGTAGAGCAGAAGGTCCTCGAACTTGAAGAACCTGGCCTGGACATTGGCCGCGAACGCCGCATCGCGTTCTTTCAGGAAGGAGAGAGTGCTCTCCTGCGACTTCTTGTCCATTATCTGCATCAGGTTGCCGAGGCGCGCTTCGCCGCCGAAACTGCCCGCCATCTTGTCCTTTATGCCTGCCAGCAGGTCCTTGATCTTTTCCGGCTCAACGAATTCGCGCTTAAGGTACTGCTCCAGCACTTCCTCCATTTTGTACTTCGGGATGGCCGCGTAGGCCAGCTTCTGCGGAATGCGCTGGACCACCTTGGCTATGACCTCAGGGGACTCGTCGTGAAGGATGAGCATCAGGTCGTCGACGTTGTCCTTGGTCACGTACTTATCCAGGGGCATATTCTCGCCAGAATCGAAAGTAAGCACTGACGCCGCGCCGCCGCCGGCGATGTTCAGCGCGCCGGTCATGGTGGTTTCTCCGCCCCCGTCGTCGGCTCCCCCGCCCGCCAGGGTTATCTCTCCGCCTCCCCCGCCTTTGACCTCCACGGCTTTCCCCCCCGCCGCGGCCATGGCGGCGAGGTTCTCGTTAAGGCGCTTCAGGAAGCCCCTGAACGGCCCGTAAAGGAAGATAGCCAGGACCGCCAGGCAGACGAGCACGACGATGGCGGAGATATCTATGACGCGGGAGACCTTCTCCGGCGGCGCGCTCTCCAGCGAGATCGTGTCTCCCAGTTCGGCGTCAAGGCCCATGGCGTCGGAAACCAGCTTTTTGATCTTGGTTTCCTGGTCCTTGCCGACCTGCTTTCCCACGATGATCCAGATGTTGATGCTGGCTACGCCGAGGCGCACCTGCTTCTTGGCCGCTTCAGCGGCCTTTATCGCCGTGTTGTCCTTCGTCATGGAGGTCGCGGCCGGCACGCCGGGCAGGATGATATCCTCTTTTTCATCCCATTTGCGCACGCCGCCCTGGTCGGCTTCGGATTTTTTTACCTGGACGTTGACTTTCGCCGCTACCGCCACGTCCTTGGTGTTGAGATAGGAGGAGAGCATCACGCGCAGCCTTTCCTCTATCTGGGCTTCCAGGGCCACCTTCCCGCGCAGGGCGTCCACGGACTGCCCCGCGGCCGGCCCGTAAGCGGCAACCGACGCGACCGCGCCCAGCAGCGCTATTGCAAAGTATTTTTTTATCATCATGTTTTTCTCCGCCCCCGGCAATAATAAAGCAACGGCGGCGCCGGCGGTATGAATATTCCGCCGGGCGCTGCCGCTTTGCTTAATTCATCTTCATGAATTGGAGAACTTCCTTGTTGTTCGGATCAAGTTCCAGAACCCTTTCCCAATTTTTCTTCGCCACGTCCTTCTTTTCCATGGCCCAGTAAGCCGAGCCCATGCGCGTCAGGGCCGGGATATTCCCAGGCTCCAGCTGCAGCACTCTCTGCAGGGTGCCGATGGCCTGTATGTAGCGGCCGGTCCTGATGAAATCCAGGGCGTCCTGCAGCAGCTGGTCAATGATCGTTATGTCCGGGAGTATCCGCATCCCCGAGGCCGTCTCCGGGAACTCCCGCGCCACAATATTATACAACCTTGTTAGCGCGGTGTCTTTCGGCCATTTCTGGTGGGCGTAGGTGATATAAAGCACCGAGTCGGTGTTCCTGTCGAGGAAGCGGCTTACCGCCTTCCGGACCAGGTCGTCCTTGTCCGTCGGCGCCGTCGCGTCGGGGATTATATCCGCGATGGCCGACGCCTTCGCGTAAGAGTCCTTGACCTCAGCGTTCTTTATCAGGAGCTCGTCGGCTTTCTTGAAATTCCTCTCGGCGTCCTTATAGGCGCCGCGCTTCATGGCGGCCCCGGCCGTCAGGATCAGCTGCTCGGCCCTCAGGATGTCTCCCTTGGTCGGCTCCGTCCTCACCGGCTCCGCCGGCGTTCCGTCTCCGCCGCCGCCGGCGCCGCCTTTCCCGTCCTTGCCGTCCAGCTTGCTCTCTTTATTCCTCCTGTCGGCCATGGGGCCGCGCGCCGCTCCCCAGGCGACGACGACGCCCAGCTGGTGGGAGCCCATGGTCCCGGAAATGCCGCTCAGCGGGTAAACGAAGGAATAGTCCACGCGGTAGGCGCCGCCGTTATAGCCGAAGCCGGCAGAGGCCGAGCGGTAGTCGCGCGAGCCGAGGCTGAACCCGCCGCGGGCCTGCACGCGGCTTTTGAATTTTTCCGTCATCAGGGGAATTTCCGCCCCCGTCTTCAGGCGCAGGTCCGAGCCCGAAATTGCCAGGTCGAAGTCGAGGGTGAAAGCTTCGCGCTTGCGCGCCAGGGCCAGGCTTATTTTCCTGGCCACTTTGTTGGGATATTTTATCCCCAGGTCCGGCTCGTTCGCGTTCTGTATGGAGAGGCCCAGGTCCATGGACGGCAGGCTGTAGATGACCCCGAGGTCTATGCCCATCGCCGATTTGCCGGTGGCGCTGGCCAGGACCGGGTTGACCGCGGTATATTCGTCGCTGCCGTAGGTGACCCCCATCCGGGCCAGCGCGAAGCCTATGTATATATTTTCCTTTATCGGGCGGGCGTAGCCCAGCCTCATCCTGGACTCGCTGTAGAGGCTGTCCAGGCTTAAAGTGTCCATGGCAAAAGCGGCGTTGCCCCAGTATTTGCCGCCGAATACGACCGGGGCGCCGATGGCGAGGCCGCCGCGGGAGAGCGAGCTGCCGTCCGTCAGGCCCATGAATAATTTTTCCTGTGAGAGCACGGCTTCGTACCGGGTCATCCCGATGATGCCCGCGGGGTTGTAAAAAATAGAAGAGAGGCCCTCGGTCTGGGCGGCGTAGGCCCCGGCCATGGCCGTGGCCCTGGCGCCGGAGTCCACGTCCTCGAAAGCGGCGCGGGCGGGCGCCGCCAGGAAGGCGGAGAGGCATAGAGCTGAAATGATAGTCCTCATACTTTTCCTATTGCTGCGCGCTCGACAGGTCATTTCGCCACCACCACGGTGCCGGTGAGCACCTTGTCGGAGGCTTCGACCTGGTAAAGATAGACGCCGCCTTTTACGAAAGCGCCGCTCTGGTCTTTCCCGTTCCAGAACATCACGCCGGCGCTCTCGGACTCCAGGTTCCTGCGGACCAGGACGCCGGAGAGGTCGAAGATCCGGATGGTGACTTCGCCGGCGCCGGGGTTGGCGAAGCGGAACCGCACCCTGTTAACGGCCGTATCCGGCACATTGGGGCTGAAGATGCGCTGCTCGACCTTGGTAAGGCTGAAGCCCGAGGCCAGCGGCGCGGCCAGCATGGCCGACATAGATAAGGCTGAAAGAATATTGCTCATAATTTTATCGTTTACTTCGCCACCACCACGGTGCCGGTAATTACCTTGTCCGTAGCCTCGATCTGGTAAATATAGACTCCGCCTCTCACCAGGACGCCAGCCTGGTCCTTGCCGTTCCAGAACATTATATTGGACCCTTCGGACTCCAGGTTCCTGCGCACCAGCGCCCCGGTTATGTCGAAGATCCTGATCGTGACCTCTCCGCCGCCGGGGTTCTCGAAATAGAACCTGGCGCGGTTGACCAGCGGGTCCGGCTCGTCGGGGCTGAAGATGCGCGGGGCCACCTTGGTGACCGTGAAGACGGAGGCGAGCGGGGCGGCCCTGATGGCGAACTGTCCGAGCACGCGGGAATAGGTGTAGATCTCGCCCGTCAGCACGTCTATCTCACCGCCCAGCTTGATCCATTCGATGCCGTTGAACCAGTAGATCGCCAGCTGGCCGCTCGCGGCGGAGGCCACGGCGCCGGCCTGGGGATAGGCGATGGTAAGTTTGACGCCGTTCTTGTTGGAGGCCTTCAGATCGGAGGCCAGGTCCGCCGAAGCCCCGGACGAAGTTATGGTGTAGGCGGCCAGGAAAGCCGGGTTGACGTCCTTCTTTACTTCCATGGAGAAGTCGGCGGCCCCGACCCTGTCCATGACCTTGCCCGGGATCTTGACCCAGGCGGCCCAGTTATTTTCCTCTTTGCTCATGTAGTAGTAATTCGGCACGCGCTGAGGGTCTTCGGCCTTGCTCGGGATCTCTACGACCAGGGTAGCCTGGCCTTCCTGGTTGTCGTCCAGCTTCTTCTTTACCTTTATAAAGGTGGCTTTATCCGGATCGATCTGGGCCGTGTAGCCTGTCGTCCCGGTGCTGGCCGCTACCGAGGCGCTGGAGGTGGTCACGCCGCGCAGCGAGGCGGACTCTTCAATGGTGAAGGTGGCCGTGACCGAGGATTTCGGCAGGGCGAAAATTACCGTGCTGGAGGTCACTTCGACCTTGAAGATAGGCTGCTCTATGGGCTTTCTGAACACTACGGAGACGGAGGCCGTGGTCAGCGCGGCGTTATAATCCATGTCGCCGATGAACTCCGCTTCGTAGGTGAAGGTTCCGCTCGAGGCGGGCGCGGCGAAAGTCGAGAAGACGAGGCCCTGCACGCTGGAGGTTGAAAAGCGCGTGAGGCCCTGGAAGGTTATTTTGACGGCCTTTCCCTGAACCGGCAGGCCCTTCGAGGTAATAGTGGCCGAAGCCGCGAAGACCTCGCCCGTGCCGATGAAGACGTCATAGCCCACCAGGAAGGTGTTCGAGCCCTTGGCGGCTATCAGGACGGAGGCGGTATCCGCGTTACCCGCGTAGAGAGCGTCGCCGGCGAAGCGGGCCGTGTAGGTATAGTTCCCGAGCGCGGCGGGCGCGGTGAAATTGGTTTCGGCGGAGCCGGTGGAGCTGGTCACCGCGGTCCTGGTTATGGTCGAGACGCCGTCGAAGTATTCGAAGGCTATCGTCTTACCGGGCACGTAGGCCAGCGTCAGCTCGTCGCGCAGCACGGCTTTGGCGCGGAAATCCTCGCCGATGAAGGCGGCGACGTCCTGGGCGGTCAGCGTGTCCGGGTAGCGGGACGCGGACACGGTAGAAGTGCCGGTGGCGGCGGAATAGACCACGTCTCCCGGGAAGGCCGCCGTGATGATGTAGGTCCCGGAGGAGGCCGGCGCCATGAACGTGGAGACGGCCAGGCCGGCGCCGTTGGTGACCCCGGCCGCGGTATAGGTGGCTATCCCGTTAAAGAACTCGAACAGGACCGGAACTTCCGCCACCGGGATGTCGGAGGCGGTCAGGGTGCCGGAGGCCGTGAACACATGGTTGATGTAAGTAATCGCGCTGTCCACGCGCATCTTGGTCTTTATGGCCCCGGTGCCGTCGTCTAAGAGCACGACCATAGAAGCGGTGGAGAGGGCGGCCTCGTAAACGGGGTCGCCGTCGGCGAACCTGGCCGTCATGAGGTAGGTTCCGGTAGAGACGGGCGAGACGAAGGTCACGGTGGCGACGCCCAGCGCCGAGGTCACGGCGCCGCGGGTCTGCGTATAGGTAGAGTCGTGGAGTTCGAATATTATGCCCTTGCCGGAGACCGCGCTGCCCACGAAGGCGCTGCCGTTCACATTGTCGTAGAACCTGGCCTCGGCGATAAAGGCCTTGTTCGGCGGGTTCTGGGCGTCCCTGGCTATCAGCAGGGAGTCGCGCCGGTAGACGGTAACTACGTTTGAAGTGTCGCTCGACGCGACGAAGAGAGTGTCGCCCGGATAGTCCGCGGTGTAGTTATAGGTGCCGGTAGAGGGCAGGCTCATCGTGGAGAAGGTCGACGTCGCCTTGCCGACCTCGTTCGTCAGGCCGGAGAAGTTCTGGCCCTCGAAGGAGAAGTTTATGGGCAGGCCGGGCAGCTGCAGGCCCAGGGAATCCTTGATGACGGCTTCGACCTTCAGGGGCTCGTAGATCTTCAGCGAGACGCCGTCCTTGGCGTCCAGTTTAGTAAGGTTCAGCGCTATGGTGACGGGCGCGGACGAGAAGCTGCCTATATAGGTGATCCCGTCCCCGTTCAGGACCGCTTCGTAATAGTAGCTCCCGGTGGAGACCGGCGAGGCGAAAGTCACCGTGGAGCCGCCGTAGCTGTCTGTAAGCGCGGTCAAAGTGGAGCCGTTGAAGTAGAAGTTAAGGGTCTGTCCCTCTATCCCGGCCTGGTTCTTTACGTCCAGCAGCCTGGCGGCCAGCTCCAGCGGCGAGCCCAGCTTGCCGGAGGCCGCGGTGGTGAACAGGATGGTGGGCCTGGGGCCGACTGTGACGCTGCCCGAGGCGGCGCTGCCGGAATAGTAGGGGTCGCCGTAGAAGGTAGCGGAGTAGGAGTAAACTCCGCTTGAGGCGGGGGCCGTATAGATCGTTTCGGCATAGCCCTGCGCGTCGGTCACGCCTATGCCGAAAGTCCCGCCGAAATCGAAGTCCACGCTGAGCCCGGCTATGGGCAGGTTGGCATTGTCCTTGATCTGTATCCTGGCGGTGAAAGTGCTGTTGGCGGTCAGGTCCGACACTCCGTAGGACAGCATGCTGGTCGGCCTGAGCGTAACGATCAGGCTTCCTACCGCGGAGGAGGCGTCGTAGGTGTCGTCGCCGGCGAAAGACGCCGTGAAGTTGAAGGTGCCGGAGGAAACGGGAGCGAAGAAAACGGCGCTGGCCGTCCCCGCGGCAGGGTCGGTGTTGACCGTCACCGTGCTGCCGTTGAAAGCTATATTGACCTCCCTGCCGCCTATGTTGTCGTACGGGGAAAGGGTATTTTTCAACAGTACCACGGCGGTGAACGAGCTGTAGGCCATGGTCGCCGCGGGATAGGTAAGTATGGAGGACGGCCTCAGCTTGACGACTACGGTGGCGGTGGCGTTGCTGGCGGAGTAGATGGAATCCCCGTCGAAATAGGCGTTATAGTAGTAAGCGCCCGCGGTGGCCGGGGCGGTAAAGGAGGAGGTTACCACACCGGAATCCCCCCCCGCGTTGGTCATCCCGGACCTGGAAGTGCCCAGGAAGGTGAACCTGACCGTCTTGTCGTCCAGCGTGGTCGCGAGGTAGTCGGTAAGCTTGGCTTTTACGTTGAAATCCGCGAGCGCGACGGTCTCTACGTCGAAGGCCACCATGGAGGTCAGCAGGCCGACCTTGACCATGGCCGTGGCGCTGCTGGTCGAATAAGTGTAGTTCCCGGTGAACCTGGCCGTATAATAATATACGTCGGGCAGGCCCGGGCCGCTGAAGGCGGCGGTGGCCTTTCCTATCCCGTTGGTCGTGCCGAATTTAGTGTCGATGACCACGTTATTCCTGTCCTTGAATTTGAACTCGACCTGGGCGTTGGGGACGAAATACCCGGGCTGCTCCTCCCTGGCCGGGTCCAGCACCTGGGCTTCAAGCACGAAAGGTTCTCCTACGTTGGCGTTGGTGTCGCGGGCGACCACCCG
Organism: uncultured Elusimicrobiaceae bacterium; assembly: GCA_964622585.1. Classification (GTDB taxonomy): domain Bacteria; phylum Elusimicrobiota; class Elusimicrobia; order Elusimicrobiales; family UBA9959; genus UBA9959. The sequence continues at coordinate 16,773 of CAZUQT010000049.1, forward strand.
GGTATTGCGCGTTACGACGGTGATGGCCCCGGTGGTGGAGGAGACAGCGTATACGAGGTCCCCGTGGAACTCCGCCTGGTAGAAGTAGACCCCCGAGGAAACAGGCGCGTCGAAATGCGTCATAGCCAGGCCGTTAGCGTCGGTGGTGGCGGAGCTCTGCTGCCCCTCGAAGTTGAAGACGACTTCCTTCCCGGCCACCGCCGTGGAGAACCTCATGTCGGAGAGCGTGGCGGAGGCCGTAAAGACGTCAAGGGCTATTGCGCCGGCGTCCAGAGCGGCCATGCCGGTGGGGCGCTGCAGGACGGAGACGGTGGCCGTGGAGCTGGCGGCGGCGTAGGTGGCGTCGCCGGCAAAATAGGCGTCCAGGCGGTAATCCCCGAAAACTCCCCGCGGCGTGTACGGGGCGGTGGCTAACCCCACCCCGCGGG
>CAZUQT010000050.1:0-16920 GCA_964622585.1 uncultured Elusimicrobiaceae bacterium
TATTTCCCGAAGTTGGTAAAGCTGTCGTTCTGCTTGTCATAGAAAGTGCGCTGGAAGCGGTAAACCTCGTAGGTCGGCAGGGCGCGCAGCTCGGCGTCGTGCTTCATCGCCTCGCTCACGGGGATGGCCCCTTTTTTCACGCGGGCCATGTCTCGCTCGTAGAGGAGCTGGTAGAAGGTCTCGTCGTTTATGGCCCGGAGGGTCTTCTCCAGCCAGACGCGCTGGTTCTCGAGCGTCTCGCGGGGCCGCTGGCAGTCGGGGTCGGGCGTGAGCGCCTTCTTGCGGGCCTGCGCCATCGCGTAGCGCGAATTCTCCAGCACGTAGGTGCAGAAGTCGTTCTTGATCTCCGCCGCGCCGCCGGCCTTCCCGAAGTCCGCGTTCACCAAATTGATCTCGAGCGCGATCCGCGCCTGGAAGATCGCGCCCAGCTCCTCCTCCTCGGAGATCACTTCGTCGATGCCGGTAATGGTATAGGTCCTGTAGATGTGGCCCGCGCGGGCTATGGCCAGCGCCAGCACGAGGTCCGAGCCCTTGTAATCAAGCGGCAGGAAGATCTCCCTGGTCTTGAGCGAGAACTTGTGGCAGGGGCCGGGCGTGTTCGCGTATTCGAACCTGACGGGGTTCTTGTACAGGAATTTTATGAGGGGCTTCCCTTCGTCCGTGGAGGCGACTATGTCCAGCGCCCTTTCTATGGACGGCTCGCTGGTCAGGCGCGCCTCCCGGCGGTGGCCGGCGCAGGCGGCGAGGAGCCAGAGCGAGGAGGAGAGCAGCAGGAGTTTCTTCATCTTTAGAGTTCCGCGGGGCGCGGCCCGGAGTGCGGCCGGCTATTTCTTGAACAGCCCCTTTAAAAGTTTCGAGGCGCCGGGAGCTATTTTATCCAGCGCTTTCTTTACCGCCGGCTGCTCGGCTATGGACTTCATGTCCGCTTTTACTTCAGGGGCGGTCATGGTCCCTTTCACCAGGATGCCGATCGGGGCGGTCATCCGGATCCCGCTGGCTTCCTTCAGCGTGGTGCTGATCCTCATGTCCAGCTTCTCCGCCGGCAGGTTTATTGAGCCGGTGGACGAGGCGTCGGCCACGGCCGCGGTCAGCGCGGACTTGTTCAACTTCATCAGGCCCTTGGTAAAGGTGTAGTTGCCCTCTATGACGTCGAAGTCTATATTGTTGAAGTCCGGGAGGCGCAGGGTCTTGACCAGCTTGGAGGCCTTTTGGAGGACCAGCAGCGGGTAGAGCGCGACCTTGGCGGCTTTATGTTTTTCGGCGAGCGCGAAAAGCTCGGAGAATTTTCCCGGGCCGGCGGTGAAAGAGGCGGAGCCGTCGAGCGCCTTCATATCGTCGGAAATGTTCACCAGGGCCAGCTTCAGCGAAGCGGGGCCGCAGCGGAAATTCGGGTGGTTTATCGCGCCTATCTGCGCGGCCCCGGTTACGTCCAGGTAAAAGGGTTCTCCGGCGGTTTTAGCGGCCCCTTCTTTCGCCGCGGCCGCGGCGGGGGCCGCGGGAGTTTCCTTGATGACCAGGCGGGCGAGCTTAAGGTCGAATTCGGCCCTGGGATGTTTCAGGATATCGCGCGCGCTGAAAGAGGCGGTGAAGTCCTCGCCGTCGAGCTTCCCCTGCAGCTTTTTGGCGGTAAGCGAGTCCATCGTGAAATCCGCAGCGCCGCCCAGGCCCGAAAGGCTGCGGCCGGCGAAGGAAGCTCCCACCCCGTTCAAGACGGCTTTCCCGGAAACGGCGGGCGTCCCGGCGTATGAAAAATTCAGGGAGGCGCCGGCCGCGCCGGACAGGGCGTAGGCGCCAAGCTGGTCGGGCGCTATAGCGGCCAGCCCGGCCAGGCTTTTCACCTCGGCGTTGGCGGCGCCCGAGGCCTTCAGCTGCGGTCCTGAGAAGTCCGCCGTCAGCCGGCCTTTCACGGACAGCGGGGAGGATTCCAGGGAGAAAGAGGGGATCACGGCGGTCCCGTTCTTCAGGCTCACCCGGGCGGAAACTTCCGCGAGCGGGAGCTTGAGCCCTTTGGGCAGCGGGTACTGCTTCGCCTTTCTGGCAAGCAGGGTAGTGTCTATCTCGGGCACCTGGGCTTTTATATCGGCCAGGATGTCGTAAGCGACCTGCGGGTTCCAGGCGGCCCAGCCCTTAAGGGAAGCTTTCACCGGCCCGGCCCTGAGCGCTACCGAGCGGAACGTGACGTTCTTCGCGGTCAGCTTGAAATCGGTGTCGGCGTCTATCTCCGGCAGCAGGATCTTCGCCGGGAGGTTCTTGAAGACGGTCTTCAGGTCGGCGGTTGAGAATTCCCTGACGGTCAGGGCGAGCCTTGCGTCCGGCTCAAGAAGGTTCGAGAGCGAGCCTTTGATCTCGCCTTTAACCCCGCCCAGGGCGAAGGACGCTTTCTCTATCTCGGCGCGGCCCTTTTCCGGGGCGAAGCCGCCCAGAGAGATCTTCCCCTTCAGGGCCGCCGGGATCTCGCCTTTGAAATAAGGCGAGACCACGTCCATGGTAAAGTCCGCGTCGACCGGGAACAGGCCGGCCGGCGAGATGCCGGAGGCGGAAAGGTTTATGTCCTTGAAAGTGACTGCCATATCCCCGGCCGCATTGGCATAGGAGAAACGCGAGTTCTTGACTTTAAGGCTGGAGACGGAGAGCTGCGGCGCGGCCGCTTCCTTGGCGGCGGGCCTGGTTTCCCGCTGGGGGGCCGCCGGGGCCAGGAGGTCGGAGAAATTATAAGTGTCTTTTTTTACCTCGGCGACCCGCATGTTCAGCCCGCTCGCCGAGATGGAATTTATCCGCAGCTCCCTGCGCAACAGCGCCCTGAAGGAGGGGCGGACCGAGAAAGAGGCGGCGCTGAAAAATTCGCCGTTCTTGAAGCCGGGGTATTCGGAGACTCGCAGTTTTTCTATGGAAAGGCCGGAGAGGTTGAGCGCTATCGAGTCGAAGGAGACTTCCCGCTTCAGGTTTTTGGCGGCGAAATCGTTGGCCAGGGTTTTAAGGCGGGCCTGCGAGAAGTAAAGCTTCAGCCCCAGCACGCCGGCTCCCAGCGCCAGCGCGAGGCCGGCGGCCGTAAAAGCGAAGATTTTAAGGATTTTCCCCATGGCTATATTATATAAAAACTAATGATTTAATTCCGGACGGCAAAAATGCTAAATTTAGTTTACCACTACATGAACGCTTTCATCGTCAACCTTAATCTTTCCGTGGACAAGACGGCGCTGGTCCCGTCCTTCGAAAAGGGCAGCATCTTCCGCCTCGGGAACACTATAACGCTGCCCGGCGGGAAGGGCGTTAACGTCGCCCGCGCGCTCCGGTCGCTGGGCGTAGAGTCCCCCGTGGCCGGCTTCGCGAGCGGCTATAACGGCCGCTGGATAGCGGAATCCCTTAAAAAGGAAGGCTTCCGCGCTTTCATCCAGCGCCACTCCGCCGGGGAGTCGCGCGTCTGCTATACCATCGTGGATTCCCGCGGCCTGACCACCGACCTTAACGAGGAGGGCCCCGCCGTTCCCGCGGCCGCGCAAGCCGCCTTCCTTAAAAAATTCTCCGCGCTGGCCTCCCGCTTCAGGACCGCCGCGATCTGCGGCCGGGTTTCGGCCGGGCTGAAAAAAGGTTTCTATACTTCCCTGGTCAGGCTGGCCGCGGCGCGGGGCTGCTTTACCGTTTTCGACACCAGCGGCCCCGCCCTGTCCGAGGCGCTCTCCGCCGGGGCGGAGGGGATCAAGATAAACCGCTATGAGTTCGCGGAGCTTTCAGGGGGCGCTTTTACCCCCTCCCGGGTGGCGGCTTTCTTCCGCGGCAATTCGGGCCGCGGCCTTAAAACTCTGATCGTCACGGGCGGGGACGGGCCCACCTACGCGGCTTCCCCCTTCGGCCTCTGGCGCATCAAGCCGCCGCGCCTCCGCGGGCTTAAGAGCGCCGTGGGCGCCGGCGATTCGTTCATGGCGGGCTTCCTTTTCGGCTTCCTGAACGGCTATGATTTCGGGCGCACCCTTAAACTGGCCGCCGGCGCGGCCGCCTCCGACTGTCTCAGCCTGGGAGCGGGTTTTATAGACAGGGAGCAGGCGCTGGCCTACGCCGAGAAAGCCCGCGTCGACAAGATCAGCTGAACTTCCCGGAGAAACCTATGGAAAATTTCGAAGCGATAGAAAAAATACTGGCCGCGGCCGGAGCGGAGGGGCGTTCGAGCCTGAGCGAGCCCGAAGTCTACCGGGTGCTGGAACTGGCCGGGCTTGAAGCCCCGAAATATATTCTTTATCCCGCGGCGGGGTTTAACCCTGGCGCGGCCTCCCTCGACGCGGTTTCGAAACTCGGCGGCGAGAAGGCCGTGCTCAAGCTCGTCTCTTCCAAAACGCTGCACAAGACGGAGTCCGGCGGCGTGAAGGTCGTGGACAAAACCGCGGCCGCGCTGGAAGAGGCCCTTAAAGCCATGGCCGCGAAGTTCCCGGAAGCCGAGGCTTTCATGGCGGTGGAATTCCTCCCCCACGCCGCTTTCGCGCTGGGCGAGGAGCTGCTCCTTGGCGCGCGCTCGGACGACGCTTTCGGCCCGGTCATCACCCTCGGCCCCGGCGGAACCAACGCGGAGGGGCTGACAAAGTCCCTGCGGCCCGGGCTCTCCCCTTCCGTCATCCCGGCGGACCTCGCCTTCAACCCGCAGGCCTGGGAAAGATTTCTAGGGAACAGCTGGGTCTGGAAATATGTTTCCGGCAGCGTTCGCGGCGGCCGGCGCCTCGTACAGGACGGCGAAATAATGAAATGGCTGGAAGGTTTTTCCCACCTCATGAAGCACTTCCGCGACGGCGGGAACAGCGCGTGGGCCATCGAGGAATTCGAGATAAATCCGCTTGCGGCGGCTAAAGGCCGCCTGACCGCCCTGGACGGGGTGCTCCGCTTCCGCAAGGCGAAGACCGCGGGGCCGCGCGCCAGGCCTTCTAAGAACGGGGTGAACGGCCTCCTCCATACTCAAAGCGTCGCCGTGGTGGGCGTGAGCGAAAAGAAAATGAACATGGCCCGCATCATCCTCAACAATATCGTGAAGGCCGGCTTCCCGAAGGAGCGGACCTATATCATAAAGGAAGGCGCCGCCGAGATCGACGGGATAAAATGCTTCGCTTCCCCCTCCGCCCTGCCGGAGAAGATAGATATGTACGTGGTGGCCGTGCCTTCGCCGGAGGTTCCGCAGGTGCTGGCCGAGGCCGGGGCTTCGGGCAAGGTCAACGGCGTGGTCCTGATCTCCGGCGGCATGGGCGAGAAGGCCGGCTCCGAGGATATAGGCAAAAGCGTGGTCGAGTCCATCGCCCGCGCCCGGGAAAAGAACCCCGATTTCGCCCTGAGCGGCGGGAATTCCCTGGGGATAGTTCTCAACGAGTCGAAGGTGAACACGCTTTTTATCCCGGAGTACAAGCTGGCGCATCCCCTTGGAGAGAACCCTTATAATTCCCGCACGGCCTTCGTTAGCCAGAGCGGGGCTTTCGTGATCTCTACTATCAGCAAGATGCCCTGGCTTAAGCCGGCCTACAGCGTCACGGTCGGGAACCAGCAGGACGTGACCGTGCCGGATTACGTCGAGCGCCTGGCCGACGAGGACGGGCTTAAGGTCATCCTTGTTTACATGGAAGGCTTCAAGCCCGGAGACGGGCTGGCGCTGGCCCGGACCATAGCGAAAGCCCGCTCGAACGGCAAACAGGTCGTCCTCTACAAGGCCGGCCGTACCGCGGTGGGCCAGAAGGCCGTTATGGGCCACACTGCCTCCATCGCCGGAGACTACCTGGTGACGCGCCTGATCATGGAGGAAGCCGGGGCGCTGGTCGCGGAGACTTTCGACGACTTTAACGACCTGGCCGCCCTGGCCTGCTCCTTCGCCGGCCTTAAGATAAAGAACGGGAATACTTTTTTCCTCAGCAATGCGGGTTTCGAGGCCGCGGGCATGGCCGACGGAGTTTCGGGCGTGGTCACTGCCGACATGAGCCCCGGGCTCGCGGGCGAGATGGCGAAGACGCTCAAGGAGTTCAAGCTGGATTCCATCGTGGACGCCAAGAACCCCCTGGATATCACTCCGATGGCTAACGACGGGGCCATAGGCGGCATCGTCAGGACCGCGCTGGGTTCGGACGAGTTCTCCGGCGCGCTGGTCTCGATGGTCCCGCTCACGCCGGCCATGAACACCCTGCCGAAGGGCGCGGCCTGGCCCGACGATATGGATAAGTCTTTCCTGAAGGAAGCGGCCGAAGCCGCGAGGCAGGCGCGCAAGCCGCTTCTTTTCTGCGTGGCCGCGGGCACTATCTACGAGCCCTACTGCGCCTGGGCGCAGCAGCTCGGCCTCCCGGTCTTCCGCTCCTCGGACCGGGCGATAATGATCTACAAAAAATATCTGGAATACGCGGCGGGAAACTAGTTCCTCACACTTTGGCGGCGGGAACGGCTTCAAGCAGTTCCCACAGCTCTACCGGCTGCGCTATGCCGCGCAGGTTCTCGTCTCCCCTGCTTTTCAGCCTGAAACCTTCGCGGAGCAGCTTCGCCGTGCCGGGGCCCAGCAGTATCTGGCCGGGCTCGGCGAGCTGCTGTATGCGCGCCGCCAGGTTGACCGAATGCCCGATAACGGTATATTCCGTGCGCGCTTTTGTCCCCATGCAGCCTGCGATAACCTCGCCGGTGTTTATCCCTATCCCCAGCCGGAGCGGCTTCAGGCCGGCCAAGGCGCGCACTCTGGACAGCGCTTCAATGGAAGCCCTCATCCGCAGCGCGGCCCGGGGCGCGGCGGCCGCGTGCTCTCTGTTGGGAAGCGGCGCCCCGAAAATGGCCAGTATCCCGTCTCCCATGAATTTATTAAGTATGCCGCCTTCAAGGCGCACCGCCTCGTCCGCAAATTCGAACACTTCGTTGAGGGCCGAGACCGCCTCCTCCGGACCGGAGGTTTCCATGAACGGCGTGAACTGCCTGATGTCCGCGAAAAGCACGGTCAGCACTCTGCGTTCGCAGCGCTTCCAGTAATCCAGCGGGTGCGACATGACGAAATCCGCCACTTCCGGTGTGGCAAAATAACCGAAAGTGTCCCTCAGCTTCCCTAAACGCAGCAGCGCGTCGCCTCGTTTCTGCAGTTCCTGGTTCTTTTTTTCCAGTTTCCGGATCAGGACCTGGCTGTATTGTTTAAGCACGGCTTCTTCGCTCGGCGGCTCGGGCTCGGCGGGCCTTCTTGCGGCTTTTTCACCGATAAGGCCGCTTATGGCCTCGAACAGCTCTTTGAACGGGGCAGGCTTCTGAACATACTTATCGGCGCCGCAGCGCTCGGCGAGCGTGGCGTCTTCCTGGGAAATATACGTGCCGGTGTAGATGATGAACGGGATGTCTTTCAAGCGGGAGTCGGCGCGCACGGCCCTGCAGAGGCTGTAGCCGTCCATGTTAGGCATGAGTATGTCTGAAACTATGGCGTCGGGTTTTGACGTTTTCAGCATTTCAAGGGCCAGGAGGCCGTCCTCGGCCTCAAGGACCTCCGCCCCCTCCGCCCGCAGGTTCCTGCGGAGAATGTCCAGGTTCATCCTGCTGTCGTCCACGATCATTATCAGCATAGCCGTGTTTTTAGCTTATCCTTTCCGTGTCAAGTCCTGACCGCCTCCCGCGAATCCAGGACTTCGCGCACTTTTCCGGCCAGGCCGTCGGCGCTGAAAGGCTTCTGGATGAAAGGCAGTTTTTCATCCCCCGGGCGGGCGTAGCTAAGTTCCGTGTTGGTGTAGCCGGACATAAAGATGACCTTCGCTCCGGGCCGGCGCTTTGAGATCATGTCGTAAAACTCATAGCCGCTCATTCCGGGCATAACAGTGTCGGTCAGGATCAGGTTTATCTTTTCGGCGTAGCTCTCGCAGAGCTTGGCGGCTTCTCCGGGGTGGCGGGTCTCCAGCACCGTATAGCCCTTTTCGCGAAGGATGCGCAGGGCGACCCCGCGCACGTTGTCGTCGTCCTCTACCAGCAGGATAGTTTCCGTACCGCTCAGCGCCTTAGGCCGGGCCGGGGCGGCCGCGGTTTCGACCTCCGCCATTACGCGCGGCAGGTATATTTTAAACGTGGTCCCCATGCCGGGTTCGCTGTACGCGTAGATATTCCCGCCGCTTTGTTTGACTATGCCGTAAACTGTAGACAGGCCCAGCCCAGTGCCTTTGCCGGTCTCCTTTGTGGTGAAAAACGGTTCAAAGATGTGTGACATCACTTCAGGGGGGATCCCTGAGCCCGTATCCGTTACCGAGATCATCACATGGGGGCCGGGGTGCACCTCCATATGCATCCGGGCATATTTTTCGTCGAGTTCCACGTTTTCCGTTTTTATGGATATCCCGCCGCCCTTGGGCATGGCGTCCCTGGCGTTGACTACCAGGTTCATTATTACCTGTTCCACTTGTCCCGCGTCAGCTTTTATCAGGCACTTTGCATTAGCCAGGTCGAGCGTCAGGGTTATATTCTCTCCGATAAGCCGTTTCAATATCTTCTGCGTTTCGCTGATGGTTACGTTGCAGTTCAGCACCCGCAGCTGGAATACCTGCCGGCGGCTGAACGCCAGGAGCTGCTTGGTGAGCAAGCCGGCGCTCTCGGCGGCTTTCTGTATCTCTACGGCGTCATCGTGCCTTTTGTCGTCCAGAGCCAGGCTCTTCAGCAGGAACCCCGTATAGCCTTCTATGGCGGTGAGCAGGTTGTTGAAATCATGCGCGACGCCGCCTGCCAGCCTTCCGACGGCTTCCATCTTCTGGGCCTCTCTTAACTGTACTTCCAGCACTTTCCGCTCTGAAACGTCCAGCCAGAGGCCGGTCGCGCGGCCGTCGGTAACGGCGGCACTGACCAGGAACCAGCGGTATCCCCCCCCGACGGCCTGCCAGCGGCATTCGGTGTTCAGCGTCCCGGTTTCCCAAAGACGGGCGACATCGGCCATAACCCTCTCTTTGTCTTCCGGGTGCAGGCGGGAGGACCACAAGTCCGGGGTCTTCAGGAATTCTGAGGGTTCGAACCCGCACACCATTTTCACTCCCTCGCTCACCCATTCGATACGCAGCCCGTCATTTTCCCGCTTCGCGTAAAAGAACGCCAGCGGCAGGGTCCGCAGCGCCATCTCCTCGCGCTGCCTCGCGCCGCGCAGGTCCTCCTCGGCCTTGGTACGCGCCTCTATCTCCCGGCTGAGACCCGCCGTTCTTTCCTGCACCTTGGTCTCAAGAGAATTGTTCACGCGCTTCAGCTCCAACTGCGCTTTTTCTAGCTCCAGGTTCTTCTCTACGGCGGTCGCGTAGGTGGAAAGCAGTATGTCCAGTATCTGCATCCGCTCCGAGGCCAGGAAATGTTTCTTCCCCCCGAAGAAGAATTCCAGGCCCGTCTGGGAACTCCCCGACCTGTGCAGTTCTATGTTCGCAAGATGGTGCTTTATCCAGGATAGCAGGTATTCGGGCTTGAAAGGTTTGGTTACGAAATTATCGGCCCCGCATTCAAGTCCGGTGATGATATCGCCCGGGGCGGTAAGCCGGGTCAGCAGTATAAGGGGGATGTCCTTTGTGGCCGGGTCGTCTTTGACCTTCCGGCAGAACTCATAGCCGTTCATCCCCGGCATTTCTATGTCGCTTAGTATGATGCCGAACCGGCGTTCCTTCAGCATTTGAAGCGCCTTGGCTCCGTTATCGGCCCAGAATACCCTGTAATTTTCTTTTTCAAGTATATTCCTGGCCAGTTCGGCCTGAGTAGGGCTGTCCTCCACCACAAGTATGTCCGTTCCCCCGTTCATAATAGTCCTCCTGAAGTTTTAGCCGGCGCAAGCGCCGAAATCGCCGCGGCTACCCCCTCCGGGGAAAGTACATACGCCGCCGCCCCCGCCCTGACTGCCGTGCCCGGCATGCCGTTTATAAGCGAACTTTCACTGTCCTGCGCTATTGTTACGGCTCCCGCGTCCCGCATAGCCTTAAGCTCCAGCGCACCGTCCTCGCCCATCCCGGTAAGAATTATTCCCGCCGAGTTCTTTCCGAAAGTTCCGGCTACCGAGCGGAAAAGTCGTGAAACCGAAGGGCGCAGGCCGTTCTCCGGTTCGCCGTCCACAAGCTGCATTACCACCCCTCCCCCCACCGTGAGATGCCCCCCGTCCGGTGCCAGATAGACATTCCCCGGCTGGGCGGTTTCTCCGTGGGAGGCCACGCCGACTTTCAGCGGCGTGGATTCGCCCAGCCACCGGGCGAAACTCTCTATGAATCCCGGCGACATATGCTGTACGACCACGATAGGCGCGGAAAGGCCCGCGGGCAGCCGGGAAAGTATAGATTGAAGCACCACCGGGCCTCCGGTGGAGGCGCCTATCGCCACCAGTTGTATCATCCCGGGCGCCGTCTCCGGTAATTTCGCGGACGCGGAAATACCGGCGGCGGGGCGCGCTATAACGCGGGGCCAGCGTTTTACCACTTTCACCTCCGACATTGCCTTTATCGTGCGCAACAGTTCCTTCGCCTGCGCGGCGTGTTCGGGGGCCGAAAAACCGGACGGCGCGCGCATGCAGGCCACCGCACCGGCCTCCACGGCCTTAAAAACCAGCATATCATCGTCCTTGAGCGAACTTCCGGCCACTATAACTATAGGAACGGGGGTGTTTTCCATTATCCTGCGCGTGGCCTCAAAGCCGTTGAGGCCGGGCATATGCACGTCCATCGCGATGATATGAAGCTTCTTGTCCGCGGCCATCTTCACCGCTTCTATGCCGTTGCGCGCCGTTCCTGTCACTGATATCTCCGGGTCCGAACCCAGTATTACCCGCAGGAATTCCGCCGCGGTGGGAGAGTCGTTGACTATAAGGACGTTTATCATCCGGCCAGTCTCCCTACCAGGTCCAGCATGTCGTTCTGTTCGAATTTGCTTTTGACGATATAGGCGTTGGCGCCGGCGTCTATGCCCTTTTCCCTGTCCCGGTCGGACTCCAGCGACGTCACCAGCACCACCGGCAGGTCGGCGAACTTCTTGTCCGCCCGTATCCGGGCCGTAAGTTCGAAGCCTGTCATATTCGGCATGTCCACGTCGGAGACGACTATGTCGCACGGGACGGACCGCAGCAGTTCGAAAGCGGCCGCGCCGTCCACCGCCGTTCTTACTTCGTAGCCGGCGTTCTCGAAAATATTTTTAAGGAGCGTTCTTGCCGTGATGGAGTCCTCCGCCACCAGAACGGTTTTTTTGTGTTTTTCGGCCGGCCGCGCTGCCGCGCCGCGCTCCGCGGGCGCGCCGGCTTTAAGTCCGGCTTCCATAAGTTCGTGCATGTTCAACAGGGCCACCACTTTGCCGCTGCCGAGCACCGCCGCTCCGGCCGCCCCGCGTACTTTTGCGAGCGGCCCGCCGAGCCCCTTTACCAGGAGCTCCTGCTCCATCACCACCCGGTCCACAAGGAAAGCCGCCCTGTCCGCGCCGGAGACCGCCACCATGAACTGGCCGCCGCCGGGGCGGCCGCCGTTCCCGCCGATATCGGCGAGGCCGAGCGCTTCGCTCAGTTTTGACAGCGGTATGGTCCGTCCCCCGGAGGAGACGACGGCTTTTCCTTCGACCGTCCTGATATCCTCTTTCCCTGCGCGGGCCACCCGTTCTACCTGGGATATAGGCACCGCGAAAACTTCCCCCCCGCTCTCCACAAGTATCCCTCTTAAAGTGGAGACAGTCAGAGGAAGAACTACCCTGAACACGGTTTCTCCCGGCCCGGTTTCGACGTCCGCCGTGCCGCCAAGACGCTCCACTTTTTCGCGCACTATGGCGAGGCCCAGCCCCCGGCCCGAGATGGACGTTATTATGGGGCTGGTGGAAAGCCCCGACCTGAAAATAAGGGCTCCGGCCCGGGCCATGTCCGTTTTCTCCGCGGCTTCCGCGTTCAGTATTCCCAGTTTGACGGCCGATGACGCTACTTTGCCGGCGTCTATTCCGGCCCCGTCGTCCCTTATTATTATCTCGGCCTTGTTCCCCTCTTTCTTCGAAACGGATATCACGATCTTTCCCCGGGGAGGCTTGTTCTTTGCCAGGCGCTCCGCCGGTTTTTCTATGCCGTGGTCCACCGCGTTCCTGGCCAGGTGCAGCAGCGGATCTTTCATCTCCTGCAGTATCCTGCGGTCCACGGCCAGTTCCGCACCCTCCAGCACCAGGTCCGCGTCCTTGCCCTGGCCGCGCAGCAGTTCGCGCAGGAACAGCGGGAATCCCTCCAACAGCGTGGAAAAAGGGAGCATCATGGTCTGCTTCATTTCTTCGTGAAGGCGGTCCAGGCCGGAGGCCAGCGCGCGCTGGTCCTGTTCCATGGCCTGCAGCAGACCCTTATGCGTTTTCTCAAGCCCGGCCAGATAATTACGCAGCGTCTCCGTAAATTCCCGATCCGCTCCCCCTGCCGCCCGGTTTTCCGCCGCGGGCCATTCCTTCCGGCGGAGCCTTATATCGGCGGTCAGTCCCTTCAGGTCCGCGCAGCGCTGCGCGGCGGCCAGTTTGCAGGCCATCATTTCCTCCGTCTGTCTCAACAGTGACTCCAGCGCGGCCAGCGGCACCCGTACGTTTTCAGTTCCCGGAGCGCTTGCCGGCAGGGGCTCTCCGCCTCCGCTTTTCTCCGCGCGGGCGCGGGGTTCCGCGGGAGCGGCCACGCCTGCGCCGCCGGCGCCGGAGCCCAGAGCGGTTTCCAGTCCGGAAATAGTGTCGGCCGCTTTCCGGAGCGAGGCGGGCGTTTTTACATCCGTTCCGGAGGAGGCGGCGAGTTCTTCAAGCGTCTTTACCGCCCCAAGCAGCAGGTCCAGCAGGTCCGGGCCGGGAATGACATTGTCATTTTTCAGGCCGGCCAGAACGCTTTCCAGCGCCTGGCATACCGCCTCGGTCTCCTTCTCGTCCACCGCTCTGGCCGCGCCCTTAAGGCTGTGAGCCGCCCGTAAAACGGTCTCCAGTATTCCGGCAGGAGAACCGGAAAAAGAGGGAGCTTCCAATTTCAAAAGACCGGAGCCGAGTTCCCGGATATGGTCCTCGGCTTCGCCTATGTAAGTGACAAGTAGCTTCTTCCTTAAGTCATCCGCGTTCTGTTCCATGTAAATCCTTTTATGTCCGCAGTATCTTTTCCCTCACCTCTTGTCCTTCCTAAATTTTATACTGCTCCGCCAGCTGCCTCAACTTTTGCCCCAGCTGCTGCAGGTCCTTGGTGGAGGTTTCCGTCTGGCGCGCCGCGGCGGCGTTCTGCGTGGTAGCCGTCTTTATGTTCTCCATGGCCTGCGCCAGCTGGTCCATGCCGGCCAGCTGCTGCTGGCTTGAGGCCGCGACCTGGGTGGCGGCCTGCGCCGCTTCGGCTATGCTGTCGGACAGTTTGGCGATAGCGTCGCCAGCCAGCGAGGATTGTTTCACCCCGGCCTCCACCGCCCTGTTGCCCTGCTCGGTGGCCATCACGGCGGAGCTTATTGATTTCTGTATCTCGCCCAGTATGGTCCGTACCTGCGCCGTGGCGCTCTTGGACTGTTCGGCCAGGGTTTTTACTTCCTGCGCCACCACGGCGAAGCCGCGCCCCTGCTCGCCCGCTTTAGCGGCTTCTATGGCGGCGTTTACGGCCAGCAGGTTGGACTGCTCGGCCAGGTCGCCGACGGCGGAGGTTATCTCGCCTATGGTCTGGCTCTGCTCGCTGAGACGCACTATGTTTTTCGCTATCGATTCCACCTGCCCTTTTATCTGGCCCATCCCCTCTATCGCGTCGGCCACCGCCTGCTTGCCCTCCCGCGCCACCTGCGCCACCCGCTGCGCGGATTCCGAAACCTGACCGGTTTTCCGGCCGGAAAGCTGGGCGGTCTGCTTGACCTCTTCCACCGTAGCCGTGGTCTGGCTGACCGCCGTGGCTATCTCCGCCACGGTGGAGGCGGTCTCGCTGGTAGAAACCGCCATCTGGCCGGTGGAAGAGGCCAGCACCTGCGTGGCGTCCTGTATATCTTTGGTCATTACGCGGAGGTTGGCTATCATCGAACGGAAAGCGTTCCCCAGGATATCTTTTTCTGAAAGAGGTTTTATCTCCGCCCGGAAATCGCGGTTGCCTATCTGTTCGGCCGCGTCCGCCATGGTCCGCAGATAGGCGGTCATTCGTGAAAAAGATTTGGCGAGCGCCCCCACTTCGTCACCCCGGTCCGCTGAAGGAAGCTCGACGGTCATCTCCCCCTTTGAAATAGCTTCGGCCGCTGCCGAAATTCCCGCGAGCGGACCAACTATATTGCCGGTGAGAAGGAAGGCTATCAGCAAGCCGGTAAAAACAGCCGCGGCCCCGGTTAAAATAAATATCCGGATCGAACTTGCGGCGCGCTCGCGGCCCAGGTTCGTGGCCTTTTTCATGCTCTCTTCAGCCTCGTTCCCTATTTCAATGGCCAGCGCGCGTATGCGTTCGTACCGCCCTTTCTGCGCGCCCCCCGCCAAGGCCATAAGGTCCGTCGTTTTTCCCTGCCGGGCCAGTTTTATTTCCTCCTCCATTGTCTTCTCATAGACTTCCCACTGCATATTGAGTTCGGAGGTTTCGGCCACCAATTTGCTTTCCTCACGGCTGTGCACCACCTGCGCCGCGATCTCCTGTTTAAATTCACCGGTTCGCTGGGACATCTCGGCGGCCAGTTCTTCCTGTTCGGCCCGGCTCTTGACCAGTGACATCTCGAGCATCCGCCCGCGTACCCGGTTCAGGTCGGAGCGCAGGTTCAGCAGGTTGGTTATCGCCGTATGTTCTTTGTTTATAAGCTCATAGGCGGAGCGCATGGATGTGATCACGCTGTAGGCCGTGATCGTCACCGCCGCCGTGAAGAATATCATCAGCCCGAAGCTCAAAAGCAGCTTGTTCTTTATCGAAAGATCCGTTATCAGTTTCATTTTCCCTCCGTATTTATTTACTTCGTCCCGCTACTGCCGGCTGAGCCGTTTCATGGTTCGTTTCAATGAACTTGTCCGCCCTGAATATTATCAGCCCCTGCCGGGTTATCCCGCCCAGGTATTGCGCGTGGATGCCGGCAAAGCCCGGCGGCGGCGGCTGTATCTCCGCGGGGGAAAGGGAGTTCACCCCCCGGACGGCGTCGGCCAGTATGCCCAGCTCCTGAACCTCTCCGGCGGCCGCCGGTTCCCCCGCGCCGCGCCCGCGCAGTATGACTATCGTACGTCGGTCCGGCGCTTCCGCCCGGATGCCGAAAAAAACCGCCAGGTCGGCCACCGGCAGTATCCGGCCCCGGATATTGGCGACGCCGGCCATGAAGGGCGGCGCGCCGGGGATGCGCGTTATCTGTTTGCCGGCGCAGACCTCGCGCACGAACGCCAGTTCCACGGCGTAGTGTTCGCCGGCCAGCACGAATTCCAGGAATTCCGTACGTTTTCCGGGGCCGGTTCCCTTTTCCGCGGGCGCGGCCATGGCTTCGGCCCTTTTTTTCAGCGTCTTCCGGTTTTCCTCTATTTCAATCATCGACGCACCTCGTCAGCGCGGAGCGCGCCGCCGCCGTCAGCCGGTCCGCCGTCATCCCCTCCGAATCCGGCAGTACCTCTTCCGGGCTGTGACGTTCAAGCAGGGCCGCGGCGCTCTTAAAATTACGGCGCGCCTGGGCGGCTTTCCCGCCGCGCAGCAATAAATTGCCTAAAGCCAGATGGGCCAGTATATGCTCCGGCGCAAGGTAAACCGCCCGCCTGAAGGAAAGGAGGGCCTCTCCGTCGCGCCCCTCTTCCATTAAAATATTTCCCAGGAGATAATGCGCCAGGGGAGCCAGCTTGTCGGCTTCTATGGCTTTTGCGCAGAGCCGGCCTGCTTCGCCGAGCCTGCCCTGGTTTGCCCGCACCCTGGCTAAAAGGAGGAGCCCGGCGCCGTTACGCGGTTCGGCGGCAAGCAGTGTTTCCAGCTCTCCCGCCGCCTCCGGATAAAGACCACCCTCGTACAGGGCCCGGGCCTCTTCCAGGGGCAGTTTTTTCGGAGCGGCCGGCACCGCAGGCGGCCGGTTTTTTGAGGCGGGCGGTGTGGCTAAGGCAAGCTCCGGAGTTAAGACAGGCTCCGGGGCTTCCGCGGGCAATAGGGGCGCATAGACCGGCTGCTGCTCCGCGGTTTTTCGATAAGCGGTCACCATGGGCAGCTGCGCCATTTTCAGGCCCGGGACCGCAATGGGAAAAGTCAGCGGCCCCTCGGCCGGGGTCAGTATCAGCCAGCCGCCGTCCTTAAGCGAGGCCTGGAATTTGCGCAGCACGCCCTCGGCCAGGTCCGGCCGGAAATACATAAGCACGTTCCTGCACAGTATCAGGTCCATGGCATTGGTGGCGGTCAAGAGCGAAGGATAGGAATCCTCGACGAGGTTAAGATAGGAGAAATCGACCATTTTCTTGATGCGGGGGAGCAGCGCCAGTTTTTTGTCGCAGGTTTTCGTGAAATATATCTCTTTTATGCGCCGGGGGACTTCCCTGAAAGACCATTCCCCGTATACTCCGTGTCCGGCCTCACGCAGCGCGCGGGAATTTATGTCCGTAGCCAGTATGGACACACTGCGGACTTTAAGCGCCGGGGAACATTTGTCCAGGAGCATGGCTATGGAATAGGGCTCTTCGCCCGTGGCGCAACCGGCGCTCCAGATACGCACGTCTTCCTCCCCGGTTTTTCCGGCCGCAAGCGCCGGGAGTATGATATTTTCAATAGCGTCGAAATCCGCCTTGTTCCTGAAAAAATAGGTTTCCCCCACCGTCAGGTAGGCGGCCAGCGTCTCCAGCCGCTCTTTATCCGTCGGGGAAGCCAGGAGCCCGCTGATACAGGCCGCGGCGTCGGCAAATCCCAGCTCCGGCGCCGCGCGGGTGACGACCCGCTCCAGGTCCGCCAGTCTTTCCCGCGGAAAATACAGCCCGGTTCTTTCAGCCACGAAAGAGGCCAAATCCAGCAGGCCCGGGGCGGGTGTTTTCAGGTTCATTGCGGTCCCCCGGGGGTTCCGGGCCCTACCAGCTCTTCCCGGGGCCGCAGCC
>CAZUQT010000051.1:0-16525 GCA_964622585.1 uncultured Elusimicrobiaceae bacterium
AGGGGGTCAAAGGGGGTATTTTTGAACCTTGTTTCACGACTAAAGCGGCCGGCAAGGGAACTGGCCTCGGGCGGCCCACGGTCTTCGGGATAGTGAAGCAGAGCGGCGGAGAAATACAGGTGGAGAGCGAGCTGGGGAAGGGCACCGCGTTCTTCATATATCTGCCCTTGGCTGAAGCCGCGGCCGCGGATGCGGAGAAAGAGAAAGCGCCGGAAGTTCCCGCGAAAGGGCATGAGACCGTGCTGCTGGTGGAAGATGAAGAAAGCCTCCGGCGCCTCGGAGAACGGGTCCTAAGCGCGGCGGGGTACGCGGTTATAGCCGCCGCGGACGGTCCCGCGGCCCTTAAGCTTATGGAAAAGCGCGGCAAGCCGGTGGACCTGCTTATGACCGATGTCGTGATGCCCGGCATGGACGGCCATGAGCTGGCTCTAGCGCTGGCGCGCCGCAAGCTGGCCGGCCGGGTGCTCTACACTTCCGGCTATACCGACGACTCCGTGGCCAGGCACGGCGTGCTCGAACCGGGCGTGGCCTTTATCTACAAGCCTTACGCGGTGGACGCGCTCCTGCAGAAATTGCGGGAAGTCCTGGACGCCGCCCCCGACAAGGCCGCTTCCCCCTAATCCACCCTCCTGTCCTTCAGGTACACGCTGCCGAAGCGGTTCTTAAGTCCTTTAAGGTGCTTTTTTATCTCCGATACTATATCCACTATCCTGGCATAGTGGTCCAGCTCCCGCTTCTCGTTCGTCGCTACGGCGATGGTAAGCGTCATCAGTGGGAATTCCCTGGCATTGCCCATCCTGTCCTTTGAAATAATAAAACCCCGCTCGCTGTCCTCGCGGTTATATAATTTGGGCGCCAGCGCGTCGAAGCCCGAGGCCAGCGCGCGCGCTATTTCGTCGGCCTTAGCCGGATCGGTCATCGCCACGAAGTCGTCACCGCCGATGTGCCCTATGAAGATCTCATCTTCGGGCCTGCCCGACTGCAGCCTGGTGAGCAGCGCGGCCAGCTGCTTTATTGCGGTGTCGCCGTTCAGGTAGCCGTATTTGTCGTTATAGGCCTTGAAATTGTCTATGTCTATGTAAAAGAAGGCCAAAGGCGAGCCGGCCTTTATTCTCGCGGAGGCCTCTTCTTCTATGGCCGGCCCCCCGGGTAAAAAGGTAAGCGGGTTGGCGGCGAGCATGCGCCGCGCGCGCCGGGAGGCGCTCTCTATCCTGGCCGCGAGCTCCTTTATATCGAAGGGCTTTGAAACGAAGTCGTCGGCGCCGCTGGTAAACTCAGCCGTTTTTTCCTGGGGGCTGTCGTCCCCGCTGATGATTATTATCGGGATCATCGAGAAGCGCGGGTCCCTGCGCAGGAGGGTCAGCAGTTCGCGGCCGCCCAGGCGCGGCATATTAAGGTCCAGCAATATCACGTCGGGGGGCTGGGCGGAGATCTGTTCCAGCGCGGCGACGCCGTCCTCCGCGGAGTTTACCTGCCAGTCAGTGCCCTCGAAGACGCGGCAGATGATGTTCTGAAAAGCCTTGTCGTCGTCCGCAACCAGTAGTTTCCTGTTCATAAAATTACCTCCCCCTGCTTAAGCGCTCTTCAGTAGATGCCGCACCTGTCGATCACGGCGTCCTCGCGCCCCATGAAATCCTCCAGCTTTTTTGTCTGGGCTTCGGAGATGGCGGGCGCCGCATCCTGCTCGTGGTATTTGGCGAGCAGCTCGTAGAACTTCTGCTTCACCTGCGGGTCCCTGAACTCGCTCCCCGGGTTGCGCGTCAGGCTGCCGAAAACAAAGCCTTTCTCCTTCATCTTAAGGGCCCAGTACCGCGCTTTCAGGTCCACCGCTCCGTCGTTTATCCTGGTCATCTCGCGGAAAGCGCCTTTGCAGTCGAAGGCCGTGTCGGCCACGGAGTCGCGCAAATTGTCATGCATAGGGGCGGTCGCCGGGGGGCTGTCCCAGTTGAGCTCGGGCACCGGGGGGAGGTCGGTGAACCGGGCGGCCGACCTGATCTCTATGGTCTCCAATACGCGGCCGCTGGCGGCGTCCACCAGTTTTGCCATCACTGTCAGGTCCCCTTCTCCCTTAAATACAGAACCCTTTATAAAGGCCTGGGGGCGCAGCCTGGAGGGCAGCTGGGAGAGCCAGCTTCCTTTTGGCCCGGCATTGGCCTCAAGCGTGGCCTGGTCCAATATCTCCAGGCCGATCTGGGAAGAAAGCAGGCTGGCGGTCTTCTCGGCGGCGAAGCGGGCTTCTTCCTCAGTTCCGGCCGAAGCGGAGAAAGCGCCCATGGCTATCCGGGTGATGCCGTTCGCTTTCGCGGCCTCGGCCAGGTTCCCGGCGAGCTGCGCGTATTCGCCGCTTACGGCGGGGGCTGAACAAAACGACAGGAGCAGCAAAGCGGCCAGGGCGCTCGTCTTAAGGTTTTTATTTTTCCAGGTCTTCATAATTCCACCTCCTCCACACTAATAGTCTACTGCGGCGGATTAAGCGAAAGTTCCAGCAAAACTCATGTTTTCCTCATTTGCCGGGCCCGCGCCTTCTCCGTGATATGAGAAAGATATGAGGTTTACAGGAGCCGCCGCGTACTTTCCTCCTTTAGACTATAGGTGGGAGAAAATATGAAGACCGTATTTAAAACAAGGATTTCGGAAAAGTGCGGGTTTCGCTGAGGGCTTGGAGGAGTTATGAAGAAAACGCTTTTGGTGGCGGACGACGATAAGGCTTTCCAGGGCATAGTAACCAGGCTGTTCGAGGGCGTAGAATGGCGCGTGGAAACGGCGGAGGACGGGATCATCGCGCTGGAGCGGATAGCCGCGCGGCCGCCCGATATAATCCTGCTCGACCTGAACATGCCCCGCCTCGGGGGGCGGGAATTGCTTGCCAAGATACGCAAAACCTCCAGCATGGCCATGACCCCGGTGATAATAATAAGCGGCGACAGCGGCCCCCAGGAGCAGGCCTGCGAGTTCTGGCTGGGCGCGGACGATTTTATTTCAAAACCCTTCAACGCCCTGGAGCTGGTTTCCCGCGTAGAGGGCGCAGCCAGGCGGGCGCGGCGCATGCTGGGCGCCAACCCGCTGACCCGCCTGCCGGGCAGCCCGGCGATAGAGGAGGAAGCGGCGCGCTGCCTGGCCGCCGGCGGCCCGACGGCTTATTTTTACATAGATATAGATAACTTCAAGGCCTACAATGACAGATACGGCTATCTTAACGGGGATAACGTCCTAAAGCAGACCGCGGCCATGCTGTCGGGCGTACAGGCGGACTTTGCCGGGGAGGACGTCTTCCTGGGGCACGCGGGGGGCGACGATTTCGTGCTGGTCTCCGCACCGGGGAAAGCTGAGGAGATAGGCGGGGCCATAGCCCGGAGGTTCGACGCGCTGGTCCCCGGTTTCTACTCGGCCGGCGACGCGGCGCGCGGCGCTATCGATTCAAGGGACGGTTTCGGGGAGATCCGCGAGTTCCCGCTGATGACGCTCAGCATAGCTATAGTCACCAGCGAGAAAAGGAAATTTTCCCATTATGCTAAAATTGTGGACACGGCAGGAGAAATAAAGGAAAGCCTTAAAGCTCTCAAGGGCCGCTCGGGCAGCCTGTATTTGAAGGATAAAAGAGGGGATTGAATTTTATGACCGGAACGCCAGGCACGAAAAACAGCGGTTCCCTTGTGCTGGTGGCCGAGGACGACGGGCAGGCGAGACGGAGCCTGGTCCGTTTCCTGCACTCCCAGGGCCACGACGTCATCGAGGCTGCCGACGGGCGCGCGGCTATCGCCCTGGCGCGCGAACGGAAACCGGACATAGTGCTGCTCGACCTGGCCATGCCCGGCAGGGACGGGCTGGAAGTTTTAAAAGAGCTTGTTCCCGTGCTGCCGGATACCGGCTTCATAATCGTTACGGGAAACGAAGACGAGAAGATCGCCAGCTTCTGCCTGGAACTGGGGGCTTTCGACTACGTGCCGAAGCCCGTAGACTTCGATCTTCTCTCTCAGACCATAAAAGCCCGCCTGCTGCTTTAAAAGACCCGGCCTTTTTAACCTCCGTGCGGCCCTCTCCCGCTTCTGTCGCGCGCTAAACTCAAAATTGCTATATTGAAGACTGCAAATTCCGCCCGTCCTTACGGACCGGCGCGGCGCGGAGGTCTCATGGAAGAAGAAGAACAGGGAAGAAGCTGGCTGATATGGGTGCTGATAGTTCCGGTCGCCATGGCCGCCGGCGTCCTGCTTACAAAATGGGCTTTGCAGCCGGGCAAGGCCGCGCGCCCCGCACCGGCCGAAGAGCAGGCCTCGGCCGCGGTCCCGGCCGCGGCGCCCGCTCCCGCCGCTCCGCAAATTTCCAAACCCGCGGCCTCCGACAGCGCCGGCTACGACCTCCCAGGCGACGAGCCCGCCGGCGATACGGGAATTATCTGGACGGATAAACCTTCGGCCGCGGCGCCCTCCAAAGACGGCTCGCGCCCCGGCGCGGCCCAGTCCGCCGCCCCGGCCCCGGCCCCCGCCGCCGCCCCCGAGGACGAGAAGAAATCCCGCACCCTGGGCTTCGCGCGGGGAGCCATCAGCAAGGCCGTTGAAAAGCTCATGAATAACCCCAAAGCCGTCTCCGCGCTGCTGAACAATGAATACGTGGTGAAGGGCTTTATGTCCAGGGATACGGTAAAGAACGCGACGGCGAGCGCCGCATCGCTCGCGAGCTACCTCAAGAACCCGGCGAACATGAACAGTTTCATGGGCAAAGGGGTAGTGCAGAACGGCATAAACAACCAGCAGCTGGTGAACGCGGTAGCCGGCAGCCAGCTGGTCGGGGCCCTGATGGACACTCCCGGCGGGAGGGCCCTTTTAAAAGACCCGAACGCCCTTGGCGAGGTGCTGAAGGCCAACCCCGGCCTGGTCAGCGTGATCACGAATCCGGCCATCCTTAACGCCCTTATCAATAATCCGAAGACCGCCGGCGTCGTGACCCAGATCAACATGTCGGGGGTCCCCCGCTGACCCGCGGCCGCCGGAAAGCCGGCCGGCCCCTGTCGATTTTGTGACTAAAGAAAAACTCAACGACTTCTTCGCCGCGGAGGAAAGGTCCGGCGAGCGGAAAATAAACCTGCTGCGCCTGGCCGCTATAGCGGTATTCTTCCTCAACGAGCTGTTTAATTTCCACGTGCTGGGCGTGGTGGACTACCGGCTGCATATGCGCGCGGTCTGGCTGCTGCTCTCCTGGGAAGTCTACGCCGCCGCGGCCTGGTACTTCGTGAACCGCAGGGGCGTGTACGACCGCTGGATGAAATATGTTTCGGCCGGAGTTGACGCGCTCTTCCTGACCCTTATCCTGGTCCTGGTCGAGGGCAATAACGGGCCGCTGGTCCCGATGTACTACGTCCTCATAATCGAATCATCGCTTCGCTACAGCCGCCGCGCTATCTTCGCCTCGGCCGGTTTTTCCGCGGCCGGCTACGCCGCCGTCTGGTATTTTTCCTTCGGCAATCCCCGGCTGACCCCTATTTCCGCCTATGTGGCGGTCCTCCAGATCCTGATAATGGCGCTGGTGGGCGCTTTCTCCGGCTATGTGGTCAGGAAGATGCGCGGGCTGGTGCTGAAGTTCGCCCATAATCTGGTCCGCCGGGAGCTGGCCGAAAGCGCCCTGTCCAGGTACGTCTCGCACCAGGTAGCCCGGAAGATCCTGGATTCTCCCGACGGCGGCGCGATCATGAGCGAGGGCCGGCGCACCCACGCCGCGATCCTGATCTCCGACATCCGCGGCTTCACCCCGATGTCCGAGGCGATGGGCCCCGAGGAGCTGGTCAGGCTGCTCAACCTTTATTTCAGCCGGATGGTGGACGTGGTCTTCCGGCACGACGGCACGCTGGACAAGTTCGTGGGCGACGCGCTGATCGTGGTCTTCAACGACCCGTTCGAGCAGCCGGACGCGGAAAAGCGCGCCCTGGCCTGCGCCGCGGAGATGCAGGCGGAGATAGCCGCCTTCAACCGGGAGCAGACAGCGGCCGGCAAAAGGACTCTCGGGGTCGGGATAGGGGTGCACTGCGGGCCGGTGGTGGCCGGGAATATCGGCTCGGCCTCCCGCATGGATTATACGGTGATGGGCGATACCGTGAATTTCACTTCGCGGCTGCAGGGCAAAGCCCCGGCCGGCGCCGTCTACGTTTCGGCGGCGGTGCAAAATAAAACCTCTGTGGATTTCAGCTACAAAGACCTGGGCAGGATGGATTTCAAGGGCTACGCCGAGCAGGCCGCGGTCTATGAATTGCTGCAGGCTACACGTTGAACTTGAAGAAGCAGATATCCCCGTCCTTCATCACGTAATCCTTGCCTTCAGAGCGGATCAGGCCCTTTTCCTTCAGGACCTTCTCGTCCTTATATTTCATGATGTCGTCGAAGGAATAGACCTCGGCGCGGATGAAGCCTTTTTCGAAATCCGTGTGGATGCGGCCGGCCGCCTGCGGGGCTTTCAGCCCCCGGTGCAGGTTCCACGCGCGGACCTCGTCCTCCGAGCCGGCGGTGAAGAAAGAGATCTGCTCCAGCAGCTTGTAGCCGGCCAGCGCCATCTTCTCGAGGCCGGTATAGTCCTCGCCCAGGTCCTTCATGAACATCGCTTTTTCCTCGTCGGGCAGCTCGCTGATCTCCGACTCTATCTTGGCGGAGATCTCCACCAGGATCGCGCCGCGTGCGCCTATAAATTCGCGCAGTTTGGCGAGCACTTCCTTGTCGGGCTGCTCCGAGGTGTTGGCGACGAAGAAGACGGGCTTCACGGTCAGCAGATTGAAATCGCGCACTTCCTCTATGGTATAGCCGGCGTCGCGGGCGGGCTTGCCTTCGGCCAGCAGGCCCTTGATCTTCTCGAGCCTGACCTTCTTTTCCTCGGCGTCCTTGGTCTTGGCTTTCAGGTCCCGCTGGTTCTTCTCCAGCGCTTTGTCCACGGTCTCCATGTCGGCCAGCATCAGCTCGGTCTCGATCACTTCGATGTCGCGGATCGGCTCCACCTCGCCGAGCACGTGCACCACGTCGGGGTTCTTGAAGACGCGCACCACCTGCACTATCGCGTCCACCTCTCGGATGTTCGCGAGAAATTTGTTGCCCAGGCCCTCGCCCTTGGAGGCGCCTTTTACCAGGCCGGCGATGTCCACGAACTTGATGAAGGAAGGGACCTTCTTCGGCGGCTTGAACAGGTCGAACAGCGCGTCCAGGCGCTTGTCCGGCACGGACGCCACGCCGATATTCGGGTTGATGGTGGTGAAAGGATAATTGGAGGAGGCGGCTCCGGCTTTGGTGAGCGCGTTGAACAGGGTTGATTTGCCTACGTTGGGCAGGCCTACGATTCCTATTTCCATGATTTGTTCCTTATAATGAAAAAGCCGATACGGTGTCGAAACGCTATATCGGCTTTGCTGAAAAATTTGGCGGTCTTTTCAGGATAAAGTTCGAATCTACTTTGCGCAACATCCTGAGGTAACCTTATAAATACCGCCAGCGAGCCGTTAAAGCTGCGGTATTGGGGATCTTATCCGCGAGATGCCGCACGGTCGGCCACGCCGCGCGGCCTCCCATGCTTCGCCGCTAGGAAGGGGGTCCGCAGGGCTCCGGCACTACGCGCCGTCGCACCTGCTCCAAAGGTGTTCTGCATCTTATCAACACCTCCTATGCGCGGCCGGCCGGCCCCCAACAGGGCCTTACCCGGCCGCTCCCGTCCGCCTTCGGCGTCCGTACAACGCAGAAAATTATTTCCCGCGCCCACTGCAAAGAGCAAATTGAACAAGTTAATTCTATAAAGTATCTGCCCTCGCTCGCCAGCGGTGCGCCGCGCACCGCTCGCGGCTCGGGCCTGTTTTTGTTATCTATCTTAGGCTGACCGGTGGCCGCCGTAATTATAAAACACCAGCCCGGCGTCCGCTGCTGCGGCCGCCGCGCTGGTCTTTTCTATTAATGTTTCGCCGCCATCGGGAAGAAGCTGCGGGGAAATAAGGTAGGGGAGGGCCAGGCCGGTAGCGTCTTGCGCTCGGGAGGCGCCGCCGCCACCGGCCTGGCCCGCCTTATGCTATCCCCGCCCATTCATGATACGGCATAATGACCCGCCCCCGAGAAATACTAGAAAGACTAAATAAACCAGTGACAGATGAAATCTCCCAGATACTATTTTCTGCTGCCGTCATGGGCGCGCAATCGATAAATCAGGAAAAAAGCGGCCAGCCCGAGAACCGCGGCAAATGCGGTCCTGTCTAGCGGGGTTATACCCTGCATGTAACCGAACCAGCGCAGCGTCTCGACGCAGCCCGCCGTAAAAATAAATACTCCGCTGGCTACAAGCAGACTTTCTTTTTTGTTCGTGGTCATAGTGTTGTTAAAAGGTCTTGTTAAGAATCACAAAGAAATTCATCAACGAGTGAAGCACGATATTGGCAAAAAGTCGTTTGTGCTTCTCGTACATATAGTAAGTCAGCAAATTCCCGGTGAAGACTATTAGAACCGTCGCTCTGGGATGAATCAGAGCGAACAGCAGCGAGCAGAGGATTATCGCCTTGGGGGCGGACATTTCCTGCCTCACTCCCGCGTATAAAAGCCTTTTATAGAACAACTCTTCTGCGACCGGAGTGAAGACGCAGGTCAGGAATAAAAAGCCAGAAAAGCCGGGTATTCCCCAGTGAAGCGCATTATCGATCAGCGCGGTGGCTTTGTCCTGCGGGAGGTTCCAGGGATAGCCGGTGAGGTGCAGCAGAAAGACCAGCGCAAGGCTGCCGGCAAAATAGAGCGTACCCAGTGTTATATCGCGTTTATAATTGGCGGCCCAGTCGTGCCAGGTTTTCCTGAAATCAACGCCAAGTCTTTTCAGGATCAGGAGAGATACTAAGAGCAGTATGACCGCCTGCGGCGCGGCGGCAGAGAAAAACTCTGAAGCGCTGCCGGAGAACACATACTGCCGCATGTTGAATTTCAGGAGGAGAATCAGCAGAACTGTCTGTATCGTTACGAACAGCGCTACCCAATAGGAGGATTTTAGAAAGGCAACCCCCTCAAATCCATTCTTCAGTTCCTCTGCCATATTCATATTGTATCCAAATCCCTAAGACTATATAAACCCTTGTGACCCTGCCGCTCCGGTAACTCCGGAGCGGCAGAGGCCTTTTCGCACCAATGTTAGTTAGTGGCGCCCAGTCTCTGAATATTGTGGTCGATGTTGTACTGGGCCTGGTGCTGATTCGGCTGCACGTTGCCGCCGCTGTGAGAATCGTTGTTGCTGGTGTCGCTGCTATTGTCCGAGGAGTGGTACTCGTTCCAGGCCTGGTACGCACCATACAAGGCGGCGGCGGTTTCCGCAACATACAGCGCAGCTTCAAGCGCCGGGGCGATCTTGGTCTGCTGTGCCGGGGAAGTAGCGGGCGACATGCGGGGAAGTTTATCGAAGTCCAGGCGGACCACCATTTTGTCGCTCATTATATACGCGCCCTTGCGGTCATACACTACGCTCGCTTTTTTATCTTTGAATGCCGGCATTATGGTCGCCGCGAACTCGGGGTAAGCGTTGGCATAACTCAGGAGCAGGTCCGCGAAGTGAGTTTTGGAGGCATCCTTTTCAGCGGGGTTGCCGCGGGCGGTACCGATAGCATCTTCCAGATAAGACGGCTGGGCGTACCAAGGCAGAGGTTCTCCGCACACGGCCACCCACCACCAGGTGCCGGTATTGGTCTGGCTGCAATCCTGGGGGAGCAGCGGTCCGTCATTGCACGAATACTGCGGCCAGGGGAGTATGGGCATATCGCCGCAACCGGAAGCCTCGGGCATCTGCTGCGGAAGAGGAATGTCGTATCCCGGATTCTGTTCGATTATTGCCGCCGTTAGTTCGGAGACATCGGTCCTGTCGGACTTGCCGTCGAAGTCTAGCTGCGCCATAGCGGACGAGGCCGCCGCTATCATCGTGAACACCGCTATCGCTATTTTGTTCTTGTTCATAATTTTTGTTTGCCTAACCTTTTTTGAGTTTTTGTGCCTACACCCTTGTATAGAGCAATATTTATGCCAACTATGGAAAATTAGGGATAATTGTGTAGTGTTTTCCCATTCCTACGTCGGAGAAAGCTATATGTTTTAAAGTTTTCTGCCCCCTCTCGCGGCATTAGAAATAGCGCCAAAAGGTTCTAATTTCAGACCTAACGGTCTGTCGTTAGGACGATGCCTCCCGGTTTTGCTACAATTCTTGGTATCTAACCGGGGGCTTATGAGCAAACTGAACATCCTTGTGGTAGAAGACGACCCGCTGTCGCGCGAGGTCATGGATAATAATCTGGAGGGCCATGCTGTTGACTTCGCCTCTGATAAAGCCGCGGCGGAGCGCAAGCTGAAGACCGGGAACTACGATATCTGCTTCTTGGACCTACTCTTGGGCGACAATGACGATTACTCGGGCTTGAAGCTTATCCCTTTGGCCGTCTCCAAAAAGATTTATTCCGTGGTGATGTCTAGTTGCGACACGGAGGAAACCATAAGCCAGGCCTACGCTCTTGGTTGCAAGGAGTTCTATGTAAAGGGCAACGAGACGCACAATATAGCGGCCATCATAGCCCGGTATATGCGCGATGATGGCAGCAAATCGGCCCAGAAGATTTTCTCCGGGGATTTCATAACCAATGACCCGGCAACCCGTTCCCTGGTCTCCGAGGCGCTGCACTACGCGCCCACGGAGCTGCCGCTGATGCTGCTTGGGCCTTCCGGCACAGGCAAGACCACCCTGGCGCAGTTGCTGCACGCGCATTCCGGCCGCGAAGGCGATCTTGTGGCGATAAACTGCGCGGCCTATACCGA
Source organism: uncultured Elusimicrobiaceae bacterium (assembly GCA_964622585.1). GTDB lineage: Bacteria > Elusimicrobiota > Elusimicrobia > Elusimicrobiales > UBA9959 > UBA9959. The sequence goes on from CAZUQT010000051.1 coordinate 10,785, forward strand.
GGACCTCCTTGAGTCGGAACTGTTCGGCTACAAGCGCGGCTCATTTACCGGCGCGCATGAGAACCGCAAGGGCAAGCTGGCCCAGGCCGACAAGGGGACGCTTTTTCTAGACGAGATAGGGGCCATGAGCCAGAATATGCAGGTGAAGCTGCTTAAGGCTATTGAGGAAAAGTTCTTTTATCCCCTCGGCGCGGACAAGCCCGAGTATTCAGATTTCCGCGTGATAAGCGCCACGCTGGAAGATGTGCAGAAGCTGCTGGCCGAAAACAAACTGCGGTTCGATTTCTTCCAACGCGTCCACGGCATGACCATAACGCTCAAACCGCTAGCGCAGAGAAAATGCGATATCTTCCCCCTTATGCAGGCGTTTACTAAGGGAAAGAAGCGGCTGTCATTCGAGCCGGAGGCGCGGGAGCACCTGCTGGCTCATAACTGGCCGGGGAATACACGGGAACTGAAGCGTTTTGTGGAATTGATAGCCGCCGGCACGCAGGGCTCGGTGGCGTTGGAAACCGTGCGCCGCCATATCACGCCCGCCGCCCCGCGGCGGCAGGGCATACCAGAACCCATAACGCAAGCGCAGTACGATTACGCGCTAGAACACGGGCTTTCCGCCGCCGCGGACCGTTTTACAGAGGGCCTGATCGCCCGCAATTTAAGCGAGAACGGCGGCAAGAAAGCCGCCGCCCTCGCCCAGCTTAAGATATCAAAATGTCTTTTATATGCCGCGCTTGCCAAGGCGCGCAAAGCGGAGGAGAACCCCAATGGCTGACGTTGAAAAAATCTACCACAATCTGAAATCTCGGGCCATAGGCCTTAAAAGCGCTTCGGAAATGCTGCCGAAATGCGCTCCGGAGAAACGCGAGAGGGTGATAACGCTAATGCGCGAGGCGGCGCGGGATATCGAGAGGCTTCTTGCGGAATTGGAGGCCGGTCCCCGGTCTTAAACCCAGGGCGGTTCTTTGGTTATTACTTTGAGCCAGGGCAGATGTGCGAATTTCTCCGGGGGATGGGCGGTGGCCAGACAGATATTGGTAAAACCTTTCTCTTTCAGTTCTGCCGCTATGTTTTCGCCTTTTAGATTCTCTCCCAGATCGGAATCTATATAAAGCGGGATGTTTTTAGGGAAATTCCCCAGGTTGGACAAGAATTCAACCGGGTTGGAGAACGCCTGTAATTCAACACCGTGCTCCTGTGCGGCCATTTCCCAGGTCATATGTGTCAGCGCGTCGTCGTCCAGCAATACCGCCCGCGCGGGCGCGGCGGGCGCGCTGATCGAAATAGGCACAAAGTCGGCCAATCCTTTCGGTATCATCCTGGCTTCGAGGCGGGCGCATTCCTCTATTATCCGTGGCTCTTCGCTGCGGCTGGTGACCAGAATGGTTTGGGTGCAAAGTCCTAGTTCCGAGGCCAGGCTTAAGCCGGTTTCTTTAAACCCTAAAAGCTCATAATCAAAAAGGCAAACGGAGGTGCCAGCCTTTCCCGGATTTGCTTTAACCCATGAACGCAGTGCGTCCGGCTCGCTGAAATAGGAGACTTCGATACCATGTTCTTTGGCGCGCGCGATTTCGAACCGGCCGCGCCATATCTGGTGGACGCCGATATCGTCGTCAAGCACAAGAACAGGCCGACCGCCGTCGAGATCGAGTTCTTTTACAAAGTAGTCAGGGGTTTTGGCTTTGGGCAGTTTTATTGAAACCGTAGTTCCCTCGTCCGGCTTTGATGTAATATTCAGGCTTCCGCCCCAGCTTTCTGCTGCGGTTCTGGCATGGTAAAGCCCGAGGCCGGAGCCGCCGGCTTTGCCGTGCGTTTCTCCGCGCCGGCCTAGTTTCGCCAGTATTTCCGGCGGTATGCCTTTGCCGTTATCAGAAACGGTTAAAATAATTATCTCTTGTTCGGTTGTGAGGTTGATAGTTACCGCGCCTTTCTCGCCCAAAGCCTCAACGGCATTATTTACCAGATTGGATATCATACGCCGGAATTCTACCGCCTGGATTCTGGCGAACAATCCGTATGATTCCTGTAAAGGTTTAAAATCGATGTTGATGCCGGGCTTTGATTCGAAAGAAAGTCGTTTCTCTGTAACGACCGGATCAATGAGGCTGGAGAGCAGGCACACATCCAAAGACTCACCGGAACTGCCTAAGGCGGCGTCAGCAGCGGGAGAAAGTGCAGGCTTCTGCCGGTTCTTCTCAAGGAGACTATTTGCCACGTCGCGTATGCGATTGACCGCGTGGCGCACGATAATGCGCTGTTGCTCCGGCAGTTGCGTCATGTTTTTAAGCGCGGCATCCAGGGCGAACACCGGGGAGCGGATGTCATGGGCGACCTGGGCGGCCATATCCGCTTTTAACCGGTTGCTCTCTATTTCCAATGCGGATTGATATTCACGTGTCATCCGCTTTCGCTCAAAATACATGACGGCAATAGATACGCCGACCAGGAAAAGCCAGGCTATCAATGCCAAAGGGAGTGCCGACCAGTTGTGATAATAGAACCACAATATCCCTGCCGGGACCTTCCGTTCCTCGTCGAAGAAAACAGGGACTTTTACCGAACCGCATAAAATCCAGCCGGGTTTATTTAAATCCGCCGGCACCAGGAATTCTCGTGCCCCCTCGTGTGTTTTCCAGGCAAAACCCAGAAAGTCCTTATATACCGGCCTGGACATGTCTTGTAATATCTGCCTGGTATCACCAGCGAGAAGCGGTGCGCGAAAAGCTTCCGACAACTGATCCGCGAGCCTTTGTTTCGATTGCTTTGTGATCAATAGCGCTAACGCGATCAGCACCACCAGGATGACGGCGTCGAATACGAGTATTTTAACGGCCAGCCTGTTAAGGGTTTCGCGCAAGTCTTGCTTCATACTTTAGCCATAAAAATGCGGCACGGAGACATTGACCGAACATGCTCCGCCGTTGAACGCACTGAAGCGGCGCATTACGTTATCTGACAAGCGGAAGTCGCCGTATTGGGGCTCAATGAGTTTCTGGGAAGCCGCACATACGACAACCAATGGAAGCCCGTCAAATAACGTGTATAGCCCGGATAGCCGCTTGAACGTCACATCGCTTATACAGATCGCCTCTGGTTTCCAATCTGGCGCCGGATCCTGGTTCCGCGGGAGCAAGTGTTCCCGGAGATGCCGCATACTCTCTTCGGTCTGAGCCAGCCAGATATGCCACCAGGGGCTTCTTCTGGCCTTTAGGGAATTTAAGGGTTCATCCGGACCTGCCCCGCCAATAAACACAGCAGTGGCAGTCCGCAGACATTCCAGAACGGCGCTAAGCGCTGCATTTTCTTGTGACGGGCCGGTGCCGAATCCGGCCACAAAACCCTTAACCGGGTGCCGTGGGTCTTTACTCCACGCAATAGCGGAGATAACCCGCGCGTCGGCGACCGGCCTTAGTTCAAATAAATGGATTTCCAGCCGGTTCGCAGTCGCCATCTTTTGAATATTAGCGGCAGGAATGGATTTGCCAAGCGTACCGAACGAACAGGGATGTAGGCGCTGCCGGCAGAAATGGTGACAGATAGCGCGGTCTATGCCGACCAGTTCGTAATACGCACGGTTTCTGGCTCCCTCCTCGTCCGGGAACGCCGCCATGGCGACCGGGGCCTTTAAGGTCCAGCACATCGCCCGCTCTATCGCCTCCGCGCAGGCCTTGTCGAACGCGATCTTCTCGTCGGAGTCGATACCTCTTCCGGCAAAGTCCTTCCCCTGCACGCATATTTGCACGCGGTAGTCATAAAACCCGGGGAGCCATGTATCGACCCATTGCAGTGTCGTCACCCGCAGGTCCAGCTCCCCGGATTTAGACAGAACCCAGTCTGTTAATCGAGATGTATCCGCCATAGAGGATTATTAGCGTGCAGCTTGGAGAAATCAAAAGACCAGGGCTTCCTCAGAAGTGAGGTATATGGGGTAATGGAAATAGGAATAACTATCGCCTCGGAAAGGGTCCTGAAATGCAGTTTTTTTAACATCTCCATCCGTTGCCCCTTATCCCCTGTGGCTGTATAATTCTTCAACCACGCCTGTTTCTTATCTGGTTCCAGGTCAAAGAGATTGATAGTGAAATAATAGGAGAGAAGGCCTATATCTTCATGGAAGCCGGTATCGGTCCTGAAGATATAAAACTCGGGCTCGGTGATCCCCTCCTTCTCGAAATTTACCAACGCGGTGATCTTTCCGCTGCTTACGGACTCCGTGTTGGGGAACAGGGCCTTAACGTCCCCAACCTCGTCCTTGAAATATTCGTTCAGATTCCAGGCCAGCATTTTCTTTTTGATAACTGCGGGACCGCCGACGCTCTTGAATCTTTTCCGTATCTCTTCCATTTCACTTTCCGGCAATGCGCCATCCAAGGAAAAAACCTGCTCGGCCCTTTCATAGCCGGGGAGATCACCGCGCCTGGAAAAAAAGATATGCCGTAAATTCGTCCCTATCTGCATTCTTTCTTTCTCGGACAGTGTTGCCAAGCCTTTTTTTGTAAAGATAACGAACATTACACGCAGGGGGTAGGTTTCGTGCAGGTTCACATCTTTGTGCCCGCGGGCATAGTTGATCTTTACATCCGCCGGCATGAGATCTACCGTGGGGATATGGTCGACCTTGCCTTCCGAAAACAATTCCAACGGCTTTTTCATGTCGCGGTTATCCACGCGGACCAGGGAGACTCTTTGCGGCATTTTCTCGCGGTAAGCGAAATGCGCCGGGTTTGCGACGAGGTCGATGGTCCCCTCCGGAGATTCTTTCTCCACGAAGTACGGACCGGAGGTGTTCCGGAAGTCATTTATCGCCAGCGTCGACTTGTCCAGCGATTCACGCGGGATAATAGCGAAGTCTATGCTCGCCAGCATCGGGAAAAGGAAGGGTTTTTTCTCTGGAAATTTCATCACGAATGTCCGGCCGCCGTCGCGGACCATGATTCCCGGACACGAATCACTCATGTTTTTCATTATCACGCCCGGACATAGCATATCCCGTAGATCTCCATGGGCATTGCCGCCGATTATCAGCATCCTCTTAAAAGTCTGCTCTACGTCAAAACCGTCTATTTTCCGGCCATCTATGGTCCGCAACCCGTTCCGTATGGTAAAAACGGCCTCTGTCCCTTCCCACTCGAATTTCTCGGCGATGGCGGAGACCAATTCGCCGTCAGGCGCATACTGGATCAAAGGGCTGTACAAATTCTCCAGGAGCACATAATCTACCGCGTAAAATATTTTTAACGGGTCGTGACGGCTGAGAGGTTTTAAAGAAGAAAATGAGACACGCAAAGTTTTTTCGTCCATATTGTGCTTTGTGTAACGGTAAATTATACCCCCCGCAAGAAGGCAAAAAAACACCGCCAAGGACAGAAAAGTCTGCACCTTCGCGGTATTTTTAGCTCCGGCCATCAACGTTTACCTTGGGATGGCCTATTATCCGACACTATCCACCCCGCTTGGGATGCTCCACACAATCCGCGCCTATACAGTCCCCTGTCAGGGAAGATGCGGCATACAGTTCGGAATTTAGGAACACGCGCTTCCCCAGCTTCGACTGAAAGTCGGACTTGGTTTTGGCGCCGAAACCGAAGAGCAGGGCAGCTATCCCGGCAAGCATTATAAATATTTTTGTGTTTTTCATTGTGTCTCCCCTTAACCTCTACATTTTGCCATTTTCTAATCGTCCTTACAACAAAAATGGGAAAGCAAGATTGTTTGCTTTCCCTGGATACACCGGATTAAGGTCC
>CAZUQT010000052.1:0-16483 GCA_964622585.1 uncultured Elusimicrobiaceae bacterium
TCCGCAAATCCGACCGCGTCGACTTCGTCGGCGGCATCCGCGGCCTGGGCGAGCTCGAGAAGCGCGTCGACTCCGGGGAAATGGCGGCCGCTTTCGCGCTGCACGCCACCTCGCTCGACGAACTTATCTCCGTGGCCGACGACAACCAGGTGATGCCGCCCAAGTCCACCTGGTTCGAGCCCAAACTGGCCGACGGCGTTGTTTCCAACCCGCTGTTGTAAAGCGGGATATTTATCCCCGTCTTATTGTAAAATACAGGCGGGGGACGAAACCGGAATATCATGACGCATAAAATACTTATCGTGGACGACGAAGAGAACGTGCTCTTTATCATCAAGCAGGCTTTCGTAGGCCACTGCGAGGTCCTGACCGCCGCGAGCGGGGAGGCCGGCCTCGAAATGATCCGGAAGGAAAAACCCTCGATGGTCTTCCTTGATATCTCGATGCCCGGGCTGTCCGGGATAAGGGTGCTGGAAATGATAAAGGACACGGGCCAGGCGCCCATAGTGTGGATGCTGACCGGCAACGAGGACCTCGAGACCGCGGCCCTCACCCTTAAAAGCGGCGCCAGCGGCTACCTCACGAAACCGTTCGAAATAGAGCGGATGCGCGCCGTGGTGCTTAACACCCTGAACGACCTTGAGAAAACGAAGAACGAGTCCAAGGCCGAAGACAAACCCTGGCACGTCGAAAAAAAACCCAAGTAAGTGAAAAAAAATCAGGCCTTCTCTTGTTTCAGCGCGGAGCACCTGTCCGTTTTGCGCCGTCTAAATACCCCGCGCAAGGTCCAGGATTACCTGGATTACGAACTTTACTACAATGACGGCAAGCCGAACACCTGCTTCTCCCCGCTTAAGGTCCTGAAAGAAAAGAAAGCCCACTGCATAGAGGGGGCGATGTTCGCCGCCGCGGCTTTCCTTTTCCACGGGCGGCGCCCGATGCTGCTGGACCTGCGCGCCAACCCGCGCGACGACGACCATGTGATCGCGCCCTTCGTGAAGAAAGGCCGCTGGGGGGCCGTCGCCCAGTCGCATTTTTGCGGACTGCGCTACCGGGAACCTGTCTATAGATCCTTCGGCGAGCTGGCCCGCAGCTACTTCGAATTCTATTATAACGGCGGCGGCGAAAAAACGCTGCGCGAATTCTCCGGGCCGCTGGACACCGCGGCGCTTAAGCCGGAGTGGCTCTACTCGGAGAAGAACGTTTTTTTCGTGAGCAGGAAGCTGGATTCCGTCCGGCATTACAGGATGCTCGGGCCCCTGCCGGAAAAAGAGCTGCGCCGCGCCGACTCTTTGCTGCTGGAAGCGGAAGTGCTGGGCGGTTCGCGCGCGCCGCTAATCCGGCGCCGGCCGCGGCCGTATTCCGAATTAAAAGGAAAGCATGGAAACGCTGTCTGATCTTTCCGGCGGGCCGGCTCCGCGCCCCTGCTGGTCCTGCGGCGCCGTAATCGGGGGCCGCGACAATTATTGCCGGAACTGCGGCAAGGGGCAGGACGGCCATGTGCCCTGGCAGTATAAGCACTGGGGCGTCATAGCTATCACGCTTTTAGGACTGGGCCCGTTCAGCCTGATCTATGTCTGGCGGTCGCCGGTAATTTCGCGCAATGCCAAAATAGCGTATACCGCCGGGATAATCCTCATCACCTGGTTCTTGATAAGTTCGCTTTACGGCATGTGGAACGCGGTCCGGTCCGTCCTGGGCGGCGGCCTGCTGTATTAGGGGTTCTAAAATGGAAATATTGAAGATCGGTGATGTTTTCGGCGACCTGCCGGAGCTCGTGACGCCGCGCCTGTTGCTGAGGAAACTGAAACTCGAGGACGCTTCCGACATGTTCGAATACGCTTCGGACCCGGAGGTGGCGAAGGACGTCACCTGGGAGGCGCACCGCACCGTAGCGGACTCCCTGGGATTCCTGAATTCCGTGGTCCAAAAATACGCTAAAAAAGAAACCAGCGAGTGGGGCCTGGTCCTGAAAGAGAACGGGAAGCTGGTCGGGACCTGCGGCTTCGTCTGGTGGAGGCCCGAGCACGCCAGGGCCGAATTCGGCTACGCCCTCTCCCGTAAATACTGGGGCCGGGGCCTTATGACCGAGGCCGCGGCCGCGGTTATCGCTTTCGCTTTCGGGAGAATGAAGCTGCACCGCCTGGAAGCCCGGTGCATAATTACCAACACGGGCTCAGAAAAAGTAATGCTCAAGAACGGGATGAAATACGAGGGCCTGCTGCGCGACGTAGTATACGAGAAAGGCGGCTTCAAAAGCCTGAAGCTCTATTCCCTGCTGAAAGAGGAATACCCGGGGAAATGATGAAGAAGCTTTTCCTTGCCATGGCCTTCCTGTACGCCGGCCCGGCTTATGCCGGGGGATCATCGGGAAGCCTCAAATTATTCAAACTGGAAACCGGCGGGTATACGCGTTCATATCGGATTTATTCACCGCAAAATCTTGAGAAAGAGAGAAAGTACCCGCTGCTCGTCATCCTTCACGGGGGCGGAGGGACAGGCAAAGGGATGCCCAGGCTTACCCGCGGCGGCTTTGAGAAACTCGCCGACAAGAACGGAGCGATACTGGCCTATCCCGACGGGGTAGACAAGAACTGGAACGACTACCGCGCCGATAAAAGCCGCAAGTCCCAGCGGGAGAATATCGACGACGTGGCGTTCATAAAGTCCATGCTGGATGAAATATCCGGGAACTATCCGGTGGACGGCGCCAGGATCTACGCGGCCGGCATCTCCAACGGGGCGATGATGAGCTATACGCTGGCCTGCCGCGCTTCGGACCGGTTCGCGGCCGTAGCCCCCGTGGCCGGGGCCATGCCGGAGAACCTGGTTCCGCTCTGCGGTCCCTCGCGGCCCGTGCCGGTCCTGATAATAAGCGGGACGAAGGACGATCTTGTGCACTGGGAGGGCGGGTATGTGACCGGGCCCTTCGGAAAGAAAAAACTGGGCAGGACCATCTCCGTAGAAAAAAGCCGGGACTTCTGGCTCGGGAAAGATTCCTGCGACGCGGCGAAAAAAGAAGTTTCGAAAGAGGATTCTGACCGGGGGGACGGCACGGCGGTGGTCCGGGAGACCTATTCTTCCTGCGCGGCGGGCGGCGCCGTTGAATTTGTAAAGATAGACGGCGGCGGGCATACCTGGCCGGGCGGAATGCAATACCTGCCGGAGCTTGTAATAGGCAGAACTTCCCGCGAGCTGGACGCTAACACCGAGATCTGGAACTTCTTTATGAAGCATCCTATGCCGCCTAAACCCTGAAAGCGCCGGTCTTAATCGTGTATGTCGCCTGAAGAACTTATAGAGAAATACTCGGACATGGCCTACGGCCTGGCGCTGCGTCTTACCGGGAACGCGGCGGAGGCCGAGGACCTTGCCGAAGACGCCCTTATAAAAGCCCTGCGGGGCCTTCCGGGCTTCCGCGGCGATTCTGACCCCGGGGTCTGGATCTGCAGGATAGTTATGAACTGCTGGAAGAACCAGCTGCGCTCCCCGCGCCAGGCCTTCTGGCGCAGGCTGCGGGGGTTCTATTCCGCTGACGGCGGGGAGCAGGTCGTCGACCCGCCGGACCCCGCGCCCGGCCCCGAATCGCGGCTCGAAGGCGCCGCGTGCAGCGAAGCCTTCCAAAAAGCCCTGAACAGCCTCGAGCCGCAGGACCGGGCCATACTTATATTGCGCGAACTGGACGGGCGCAGCTATTCCGAGATATCCGAGATCCTTTCCGTCCCCGAAGGTACGGTACGGTCCAGGCTTTCCCGGGCCCGTGAAAAGATGCGCGGCCTCCTGGAGGAGAAATGACGCACGAGGAAATTAAAGAAGAGCTTTCAAGTTATTTCGACGGCCAATTGGGGCCGGCAAAGACGGTGGAGATCTCCGCGCATGTTTCGGCCTGCCCGGAGTGCCGCGCCGCGCTGGACGGGCTGGCCGCGCTTTCGTCCGGCGTAAAAGAGAACCTTTCAGCCGTCGCGCCCGCCGCAATGAAGGAGCGCCTGCTGGCCAGGGCCCGGCAGGCAAAAAAACCGCTTTTCCGGACTTCTACCGTGCTGGCGGCCTTAGCCGCGGCTATAATTTTGGCGCTTATGGCCGGTATTGCCGCGAAGCGCGCTATGCCGACGCTGTTCGCCAGCGTGCAGTCCATGATAAGCGGGGCGGCCGCAACGCTGGGCGCATCAGGCGGCAATAAATAAAAGGGTTTTGACGGAACTTTTTCCGGATTTCCGTGTCTCTATATGTGAAGGCAACATAAGGAGGCATTATGAGATCCTCATTCCGCAGGCGCGCGGGGCAGAATACGGTGGAGTACCTGCTGATACTGGCGGTCATAGTGGGGGTAGTGCTGATAACGGGCACGGCGCTTAAAAAATATATGCCGTCCCTTTTCTCGCAGGTGACGCGCCAGGTGGACATCGCGGTCAATCAGCTCGGCCGGAGTTCCGGCAACGGTGAATAGGCCTGCCGCGGGCGCCGGCCGGCGCTTTGCCGCCCGGCCCCGCGTTTTTTGCTAGAATATTTACATTCCTTTAAATAAAGGAGGCGCAAAATATGAAAAAAATATATATCCAGATCAACAATACAGCCGCGGAATCCGCCTCCTTTTCACGCCTTAATTAATTGAATTAAACCGAAGAACTGACGGCTCCGCCACGGAGGCCGCCGCGCTTTGCCGCCCGGCCCCGCTTATCTAAAACGGAGCTTAAATGAAATATATCGAAGAGTCGTACGCCGGCGGCGCCTGCGCCTGCCCGGAAGCGCTGAGGCAGTATTTCGACGACGGGACGATAGACGCTTATGAGCGCGTCCTGAGCGAGGGCAAGGAGGCGGTGGTGCATGTCGTCTCGAAAAGCGGCAGCGGCGGCAAGGTTTACTACGCCGCCAAGGTCTATAAGAAAAGGGAGGAGCGGGGTTTCAAGAACAGGGCGGATTATTTCGTGGAGCAGAATATGTATAAAAGGAGGGCCATGCTTGCCGTGCGCAAAAAATCCCGCTTCGGCAGGGCGGTGGAAGAAGCGGTCTGGCAGAACCGCGAAACGAGCTACCTGGAGGAGCTTCTCGCTGCCGGGGCCGATGTTCCTGTGCTTGTTAAAGCCGGGCAGGACTCTTTCCTTATGGAATACCTGGGGGAGGGGGAAGACCGCGCCCTTAAACTTATAGAGGCAAAAGGGGAAATAGCCGACCCGCGCGCGACTTTCGCGCGGCTGATGGGAAATGTGGAGCTGTTCCTGCGCTGCAATATAGTGCACGGAGACCTGTCTCCGTACAATGTTCTGTATCACAGGGGCAGGGCGGTCATAATAGACTTCCCGCAGGCCTCGGACCCAAGGAGGAACCCGAATGCGAAAGCGCTTCTGCTTCGTGACCTGCGCAATCTCTGCGCTTTCTTCGCAAAGTGCGGCGTAACCGCCGACCCCGAGGCCGTCTTTGACGGGATCTGGGACAGGTATCAGCTGAACCGGCTGTAGGCAGAAAAATGCGCCGGGCGCCTTTTTTGACAAGCTGGCTCTAAATTCGTAGATTAGAGGTATAGCGGAGTTTTTTAAGGAGAAACAATATGAAGATGATCATTACATTGGCTTTAGTTGCTTTGCCCGCGGCCGCGCAGGCTTGCGGCATGTCCGGCGGCTACGGCAGCGGCGGCTGCAGCAGTTTCGCGCCCTTTCTTATCTGCGCCCTGATAGCGGCCCTCGGCTACTGGGTAGCCCAGCACGCGGCCAAGGAAACGGCCAACTGCATCAAGAGGATGGGTTCCTGGACCGGAACGATCCTTGTCATCATCGGCCTGCTGGGTATCCTGTGCGCCGCCGGCAGCCATGTCAAGCGGAATATGTCCTGCCATAGCAAGTGCCAGGAGCAGCGTATGGAGATGACCGACAACGATGAGAACGAAAAGAGCGAAATGACGGTGAAAGTCGAGGCCGTGAAAACTACCGCGCCCGCGAAGAAAGCGGTCAAATAGGTTCCCCGAAGCTAGGAAAGAACAGCCGGCAGGCCGCCGGCTGTTCTTTTTTTTGGCCGGAAGAACCAGCGCGGGTGAAATGCTAAAATAGTTCAATGAAAGCGGTTGAAATATCCGGCCTCGTAAAAAAATACTCCGGCTTCGAGGCCGTCTCCGGTCTGACTTTCGACGTGACGGAAGGCGAGATCTTCGCCCTGGTAGGACCTAACGGCGTCGGGAAATCCACCACCCTGAAAACTATCGCCACTATCCTCGCCCCTACCTCGGGGTCGGTGTCCGTTTTCGGCCTCGATACCGCGCGGGAAGCCCACGGGGTGAGGGAAATAATAAGCTATCTGCCGGAAGAAGCCGGCGCCTATAAGAACCTCACGGGCCGGGAATACCTCGATTTCATGGCGCTTGTCTTTTTGAGGGACAGGCAAAAGGCCGCGGCCGCGGTGGAATTCGGCGGCGAACTCTCCGGTCTTAAAGACAGGCTGAAAGACAAGGTCAAGACCTACAGCAAAGGTATGACGCGCAAGCTTCTGCTCGCCCGCGCCGTGATGGTGAAGCCGAGGCTGGCCATCCTTGACGAGCCCACCAGCGGCCTGGACATAGTGAACGGCTACGAGATCCGTAAAACCATAAAGCAGCTCGCCGCCGGCGGGATGACCTTCCTGATCTCAAGCCATAATATGTCAGAGATAGAATTCCTTTCCGGGCGGATAGGAGTGATAAACAAGGGCAAGCTTCTCGCCTGCGACACCCCGGCCGCCCTGAAGGCCCGCTTCACGACCGACGACCTGGAAGAAGTTTTTATAAAGCTCACCCAATGAATATTTTCTTCGTCCTGGTAAAAAAAGAGATCAAAGAGCTCCTGACGCTCCAGGTCATACTCTCGATAGCCGCGATGCTGCTTATCTTCCAGGTCATAGGGAAGTCGGTCGGCAGCCAGAACAGGACCTCCGCGGCGCACAATGGCGTGGTCACGCTGGACCTGGACGGGTCCGCTCTTTCCCGGCGCCTGACGGCGGCCCTCGCCAAAGAAGGCTATGAGGTTAAACCCTCCAGGGCCGGCAGCATAGAAGCGGCCCTGGCCGCCCCGGAGCATGCAGCCGAAAATTCGTTCCTCCTGATCCCGGCGGGGCTGGAGAAGACCGTAAATTCAGGCAAAAAGTCGCGGGTGGAATTCTACTCCAGGTTTAAGAAGAACGCTTCCGGGCTCGGGCCGGTCCTCGCGGCCTCCAGGACCAGGAAAGCCGCGGCGGTGGTCTCCGGGGAATTGAGCTACTATGTCCTGGAGCGCAGGGTCCCGGGCGTCGCGCCCGCCTTCCTGAGGAATCCCGCCCCGGCGGTTGAATTCGCGGTGGTGGACGGGCATGCGGAGGAAGTTCCGCTGGCGCAGGTGCTCGCTTTCATCCAGTCTCAGACCTATTTCTTCCCGGTAGCTGTTTTCTTCATAGTCATCCTTTCGGCCCAGATGATAATGACTTCCGTGGCGGGGGAAAAAGAGAATAAAACGCTTGAAACCCTTCTGAGCTCGCCCATAGACCGGAGGCTGCTGGTCATGTCGAAGCTCGCCGCCTCGGCCGTCATAGCCGCCGCGCTTTCGGCGGCCTACCTGCTCGGGATGAGGTCTTTCATGTCCGGCATTACGGCCGAGACCGCCCTGGGAGCGGCCGCGGGGGCCTCCGCCGCAGGGCCCGCGCTCGCGAAGCTCGGCCTCCTGATCTCCCCTTCGGGCTATTTCCTTGTCGGGCTCTCGGTGCTGTTCTGCATCCTCTGCGCTCTCTCGATAGCGTTCATCCTGGGCGTGCTTTCGGAGGACCTTAAAAGCATCCAGGCGATGATGACCCCGCTGATGATGGCGCTGATGCTGTCCTACCTGCTCCCGATCTTTATAGACCTGAGCTCCGCGAATTTCGGCATAAAGTTCCTGCTCTACGCCATCCCGTTCACGCACGCTTTCATGGCGCCGCAGAACATGATGATGGGGAACACCGCGCAGGTTCTGTGGGGTATAGCCTACCAGGCCGCGGTCTTTGCGGTTTGCGTGGTTTACGCGGCCCGGCTTTTCTCGGGCGAGGCCCTGCTTACGATGCGGCTGAAGTTCGGGAGGAAAAGATGAGTTTTCCCGCCTGCTGCGCCGAATCGCTTTTCGCGCCTGCCCCCGGGATAAAAAAAATACTGCTTTTTGCGGCCGCGCTGGCCTGCCTGCCGGCGGCGGTCTTCGCCGAACCTCCGCTGAAGACCGAGGCGCAGTCCATCTCCCTTTCTTTGGACGGAGCTTTCGACCGGTACGGGACCACGCACAGCGAGTCGCTGCGCGCCGGCGTGGAGTTCGAATGCGCTTCCGAGCTGAAGCTGGGCCGGTCGGCCCTGGACTGGAACCTGCAGCTTTACTACGCCTATTCCCACAGCGTCACGGACGGGGCGGCTACCAATGTCAAATCCGAAGGTATCGACCTGGCTAAAATACTCCTTTCCGGCTGGCGCGGGAGGGAGTTCAAGACCGTTAAGCCTTACTTGCTTGCAGGAGTGGAACTGACCTGGATGAAAGAGCCGGACTCGGAGCAAGAAAGCGGGTATGTTTCCTCGCGCTTTATTTCGCCCACGCTCGGCTACGGCGTGGAACTCAAGATCAACCACAGCGTCAGCCTTAACGCCGAATACCGCCGGAACCTGACAGGGCGCAGCCGGCGCGTCTCCGGCATGACCCTTGGCCTCTCCTACGCCATCCTCGGCGGCGATGACGAAGATAGCGAAGCTGAAAAAGAGAAAGAAGATTAACCTGACAAGAAAGCGCTTTTTCCCTTTTGCCTATAGACCTATAGGCCCTTTGGCACTTTAAGAGTCAAGCCGCTCCCCCTATAATATATTCATGAGTGTGCGAAGCACAATTCAGGATCAAGTAAAAGTCCGGGAGACTTCAATGCGCAAGCTTATAGCGTTCATTTCCCTTTTGCTTCTTTCTTCTTCCAGCCTCCGGGCCCAGCTTAACGTTTACTACATAAACGTGGGCCAGGGCGACGCTACCTACCTCGAGCTGCCCAACGGCCATAACGTCCTGATAGACGGCGGCCCCTCAGGAGAGCCGGTGGGGAAATTCCTGAAGGAAAAGGGGATAACCAGGATAGACCACGTCGTGCTCACCCACCCGCACAGCGACCACTACCGGGGCCTGAAAAAGGTCTTCGAGATGGTAGACGTGAAAAATTTCTACGATTCCCGGGCCGAGAACGTAGAGGCCAAAGGCGACAATAACCTGCGCGAACTGGCCGACGCGGAGCCCAGCTGCAAGACCCATTACCCGGAAGCCGGCAGCAACCTCAACTGGGACTCCCGCGTGACCGTAAAAGTTCTCAATACCTGCTCGGAACCCGTGCAGCTCAAATACAACGACGATGTGAATAACTGCTCCGTAGTCCTGCGCTTTTTCTACAACGGAACCGGCCTGCTGTTCACCGGCGACGCCGAGGCCTCAATAGAGAACGCGATGATGCGCATCTTCAAGTCCGGCCTTGAGTCCTACGCGCTTAAAGTCGGGCATCACGGCTCGCGCTATTCCTCCACCGACGGCTTCCTGGCCCGCGTCAAGCCCAAGATGGCTATAATTTCCGTGGGCGTGGACAATGTCTACGGCCATCCCCATAAAGAGGCCCTCGACCGCATCCGGGCGGCCGGCGCGAAGATCTTCTTCACTACCGGCGGGACGCAGACCCTGACCATCCCCGCGCCCAGGAAAGGCGTGGAGCCAGTGATAGAGGGACTGGTCCCCTATGATCCCGCCGCTCCCGTCCTTCCCCAGGTAGAGACCGTTATCTACAGGCCGGAAGTTGAGGCGCCCAGGAACGTGAACGGGCCGGCCCTTGAACAGCTGGAGGAACAGGCCGCCGAATAGCTTTAACTGTCAGATATCCGGAAGGCCGGCTGAGGAATACTCGGCCGGCCTTTCAGTTTGCCAAGCGCCGCCCATTATCGCATAATATTAAAACAACTTAGCGGCAGTTCATCCACAAGGAGACTATAATGTCAAAGAAAGCAATTTCTATCGCGGCGTTCCTTTTAAGTTTTGGCTTTAGCGCTTACGCGGAGGACCAGGCTGCCCAGCCGCAGGCCCAGACCGCAGTGCAGAACGAAGCGGCCGCTCCCGCCAATCCCGCGGACGTTAAGCCCGCCGAAGCCGCCCCCGAAGGCGGGGTCATGGGCTGGTGGCACAGGTTTCGCGGCAATAAAGGGGAAAAGGTAGAGAATGCCGGCGAGAAGAAAGAAGAAGCCGGGGTAAAGGCTGAAGAGAAGGGCGAAAGGATGCAGGACCAGGGCGGCCGTCTCGAAGAGCGCGGCGAAAATCGCGAAGAGCGCGGAGAGCGCGTTGAGAATAAGGGCGAAAAGATCCAGGACCAGGCTGAAAAGATGGATGCCCAGGCCGACAAACTGCGCGCCAAAGGCAATCTCAAGGCCGCTAATAAACTTGAACGTAATGCAGACCGCAAGGAAAACCGCGGCGAGCGCCTTGAAAACAAGGGCGAAAGGATGCAGGACCAGGGCGAACATAAGAAGGTTCGGGGGGAAAAGCGCGAGAAGCGCGGCGAGCGCCTTGAAAAAAAGGGCGAAAAGAAGCAGGCCAAGGGCGAGCGCAAGCAGAAGCATGGCGGAAAACATAAAGGACGCGGCAAAAGCAAATAGGCCGCGCCCCTCATCCGAAAAAGCCCGGGAAACCGGGCTTTTTTATTGGCGCCCGGCCGGGACCTGCGGGGCCGGAACGCAGTGGTCCAAAAAACGCTCCGCGACTAGGTCTTTTGGGCCTGTCGGCAAGCCGTTCTTTATCGTAAGCTATAGTTACGGGGTTTGGAAGCGAGGACAGCTATGACCGAAACATGCAACTTTGATAAAGACGACAATGAGCGCCGCAAGGGCGATAAATTAATAGTCCGCGTCCCTGCCGGCAAGATCCTGGCTATCGATGTTCCCGATACAAAGCAGGTCAAGCATGGCGCCTACCTTTGGAACCTGAGTCCGCGGCCCCGCTCCGGCAAGAGCTGGCGTGATATCTCTTCGGTAAATTAACCGGGCGGAAAGGAGCCTGGCCCCTTTAGCGTGCGGATATAAAAAAAGACCCGGTCTTTCGGCCGGGTCTTCTTTTTGCCTGTTTAAATGGCTTATTTAGCTGTAGCGTTGATCCAGGTCAGCGCGGCGTTCACTTTGGAGTAGACGCCGTACTTGTTGGGGCGGGCGCAGCCTTCTCCCCAGCTCACTACGCCGGCCAGCGCCATATTCGAGCCGCTGCCGGTCACCAGGGGGCCGCCGCTGTCGCCCTGGCAGGAGTCTTTGCCGCCTTCGGGGTAGCCCGCGCAGATCATTGAGCCGTCGAGAGCGCCGGGATAGGCCGCTTCGCAGGCTTCAGCGGTGACCAAAGGCACGGTCACTTTCATAAGGTTCTTGGAGATGCTCTGGGAACCTTCGCTGGTGGTGCCCCAGCCGGCGGTGACGAAGTTCACATTGCCGGCGAGCTCCGTGGAGTTTAGGGCGATGGGGGCGAACTTTGAGTCGCCGCTGAGCTTTACCAGCGCGTAGTCGTTGAACATGGTGTTGGTGTCCCAGTTCGGGTTCTTCACTATCTGCAGCACCGTGAACTTCTCGGTGCCGGCGGTGACGCCCTGGGTGTTGAGGCCGACCACTACCGATTTAAGGTAGCCGCCTTCCACACAATGGGCCGCGGTGAGGACCCAGTTCTTCTTTATAAGAGAGCCGCCGCAGAAATGGCTGCCGGAGCCGGTCTGCAGGGAAACGATGAAGGGGAATTCGCCCTTGGAGGCCTGCACGCCGCCTACTATCTTCGGGAAGCCGAGCGGGGTGGAAAGGTCCCTGTTAGGCACGTTGACCGCGGGGACCTCGAAGGTCCTGGCGGCAGAGGGCAGGTTGAAGCTGCCGGGATTGTTGAAATCCATGAGGGTGGCAGCGCTGCTGATGCCCGGCGTTACGGCCAGGGCGACCGCTAGTATCAGTTTTTTCATTCAGTCCGTCTCCTAAAGGCTAGTATTGACTTCTGTCATCAGTTTCTCAAAATATTTGATTAATGTCAACAGAAAAATATAGGTCTAAAGGCACGGGCGTCCCTGGGTCGTTGGCCCCATCTTTTCCTGAAACCGCGGCTCCGTGTTTCCCTGAATTAAAGCCTTGGCTAAAGCCTCTTTTTGTCGCATAATATCCAGGGGAGGGGCTGAAACAAAATATCAAGTTAACAGCCGTCCCGTATGGCTATGAAAAAAAATTTGTTTCTCTGCTGTGTTTTGGCGCTGGCGCTGCCCGCGGCGGCCCAAAGCGCGGTGAAAAAACAAAAGAAAAACTTTAAAAAGGCGCCTAAAATGACTTTTACCGTAACCAGCCCGGCTTTCAGGCATAACGCTTATATTCCGGAAAAGCACGCCTGCGGGAGCGAGGACGCGTCGCCGGAATTAAAATGGTCCGGCCTGCCGGAAGGCGCAAAAAGCGTAGCCGTCATCATGGACGACCCTGACGCGCCTCCCGGGACCTGGGTGCACTGGATACTCTTCAATATCCCGCCTTCGGCCAAGGGGCTGAAGGAGAATGTCGCCAAGAAGGAAGTCCTGCCGGACGGCTCCAGGCATGGCCGGGTCTGGGGGGTGAACGAGGACGATTTCAGCCGCATAGGCTATTACGGGCCCTGCCCTCCTCCAGGGAAACCGCACCATTACTTCTTCAAGGTCTACGCTCTGGACAAGCTCCTTGATCTTCCCGCAGGGACGGCGAAGGGCGCCCTGCTGAAAGGCATGGAGGGACATATCCTGGCCCAGGCCGAGCTGGTGGGGCTTTACAAAAGATAACCCGGTTTCTCCGGGCTGCTTCCGGGAGGTTTTATTATGGCTTATAAATTCAAATGCACTAAATGCGGCAAGGACATGATAGTC
Organism: uncultured Elusimicrobiaceae bacterium; assembly: GCA_964622585.1. Classification (GTDB taxonomy): domain Bacteria; phylum Elusimicrobiota; class Elusimicrobia; order Elusimicrobiales; family UBA9959; genus UBA9959. Next base: position 12,859 of record CAZUQT010000052.1, read on the forward strand.
AGGTGGCTTAAGCCGGACGAGATGGCTTTGTGCCACAAATGCGGCACGAACGTAAAAGTCCCCGCTAACGCGGCCGAGGTAGAGAACGATCTTGCGCCGCTTCCCGAGCCGGCGAAGAAAGAAGCGGACGCGGAAGTTTGTGCGAATAATTGCCCCGCCTGCGCTTTTGTGGAAAAGATAAACGCGGCCGAGTTCGAAGAAGCCCTGCCCATGGGGACCTTCGGCGCCTGCCACCGCTACCCGCCCGGAATAGAGGGCCGGTACCCGTTCGTGACCGCCGCCGACTGGTGCGGCGAGTACGAGCGCAGGGAATAGGCCTTTTGGACCTTGCGGTTTTGCTTTCAGCCTATTAGAATATCATTGCCTTAGCTAAGGCCGCTTTTTTGGAGGCAAAATGTTATCCAGGCAGACCGCTTTCACCCTTCGCAGTTTTATCGCCGCTTTGATCCTGGCCGCCGCCCTTGCGCCGGCCGCTTATGCTGCCGAGGCTTTCTATGCGCTGCAGCCGCAGGCTGTCGGCGTCCGGGCGCCGGAAGCGCCCGCCCCGGCCGCTGTAGCCGTCGAGCCCGGCTCTCGCTACCTCTCCCAGTCGGAACTTCAGATAGCCGGTTTCCCCGCCCCGCCCGCTGTCGGCTCGGCCGAAGACAAGGCGGACCTGGCGGCGGTGCTGCAGTGGCAGAAAGACCGCACCCAGGCGCAGTGCGCCGCGGCCCTGGCCCAGTCGGATGAAACCTATCTCGCTCTTTTCGGCGGGGTAAATCCTTTCCCGGTCCCGCTGCCTACCGAGGTCGGGGCTTTCTTCAAGCGCGTCGGCACGGAAACCGGGGACGCTGTCAGGAATATAAAGAAGACCTATAAGCGCGAGCGGCCTTTCGTGCGCTCGGCTGAAGTGCAGCCCTGCCTAGGCCGCGTGCAGGGCCTCTCCTACCCCAGCGGGCATGCCGCCGTGGCGCGCGTGTACGCGCTTGTGCTCTCTGGCCTGCTCCCGCGCCAGGGCGCTATTTTCAACCGCGCCGCCGACCAGGCGGCGCTTAACCGCGTGATAGGCGGCGTGCACCATCCCACCGACGTGGAAGCCGGCAAGAAACTGGGAGAGCTGCTGTTCAGCAAGTTCCGCCAGAACCCGGCCTTCGCCGCCGATATGAGCGCCCTTTCCAAATATCTCCGCCGCCAATGACGGACCCGGTCCGGAAAAGCGCCGCTCCTTCGGAGGACTGACTTTGGACCTCGAGCAGAAACAAGCACAATTCAACGCCGCGATGGAGCTGTACGAGAACAGGGCGGGCTACAAACTGTTCGGCAAGTTCATCGCGGCCGCTAATATCTCGCTTCAGGCTTTCCTGCTGCTGCGGGTCTTTAAACTTTCGATAGGACCGGCCGGCCAGCTGGCCGCCATCGCCGGAGCTTACCTCCTGGCGGACTTCGTCAACGGCCTTGTTCATCTGTATGCGGACCATATGGACGACTATGGGTCGGCGTGGGGACCGCTGACGGCCAATTTCCACCTGCATCACAAAAGGCCCAGGTACAAGGACAACAGCCTCCCTGTAATGTATTTCAACGAGAGCGGCTCCAAAGTGTGGCTGGTCCCGTGTCTTTGCGCGCTAACCTGGCTGTCTGCCCGGCCGGGGGTGAACCCGGTCCTGCTTTATACCCTGGTCTACGCCGGGATACTCTCTTCCGTGGCGGAAATTTCCCATTACCTCGCGCATAACTCCAATTCCCCGGCGGCGGCCTTCCTGGCCCGGGCCGGTCTCCTGCTGGGGAAGAGGCGCCACGCCAGGCACCATCTTGAGGACAATGTGAGCTATACCTTCCTCAACGCATTCACCGACCCGCTCGTGGACGCGGTAGCGGCGAGATTTTATACCGGCTATAAGAACGGTACCGACCTCCACTACGCTAGATACACGCTCCCCATCGCTGACAGGGACTGAAACGGCACGGCGCAGCCGCGGCCTTCCTCTTCTCCCTCCAGGCCCAGGAAAATCCGGCAAAAAACGAGGCCGGGCTGGGCCCTTTGACTCTATTTCGGGTTTAGCTATTTTGGGAAAATATGAATGTGGGGATGTTAAAATTATCCCCCGCAGCGGACGAACTAAAAGGGGACAAGATCAATGAATAAAATTATCCTTGCAGTGCTCGCGGCAGTAGTAAGCTCCGGCGCGGTAAAAGCCGCCGGGCTGGAAAATATTAGCGCTAAAGACGTCGTTAAAATGGCGCAGGAAGCCCGGGTCGTGGTTCCCGAGCCGGAAACAGGCATCGTGACCGAGGCGGCCAAGCCCATTACCGCCGATGTGGATTTTAAAAGCCCTCCTTTCTCCGAACTGCTGGTCAACTCCCTGAACGTCGCGCCCAAACTCGTGACGATGGCCGGCGGCCAGAGCTATGTGTATAAGGTCGGCGCGGGCCTGACCTGCTACAAAAGCTTCGCCACCGATATCCACGTTCCCAACCAGCCCAATAAAGCTCATTTTTCCTGCGCTATCAGCCCGGCCGGCGGCTGGAAAGCCATGGGCATGGAGTCTTACGGCGCGGGTGACAACCGGGCTTTCTCCCTGGCGCTCTATGCGGCCCTGAAAGTCAAAGAGACCAATGACGAAGGGATAAAAACCAGGTCCATAGAACTGGAGCGCCCGGACGGGGACGGCGGCACGGAGCGGAACCTCCTCTCCTGTATAAACCCGAGCGCGGAAATGGAGGCCATGGGTTTCCGGCCCACCTGCCAGCTGATCAACGGACTGTAACCTGTTTCCTGAATTGAACGAACGGGCGGAGCTTTTGAGGCTTCGCCCGTTTTAATTGGAGGGAGGAAAGCGCCTAACGGCCGGGGGGCAGCTTGGGCGGAGGGGGAGGGGCCGGGTTCATCGGGCGCTCCGAAGAGGCCTTGGCGATCTGCTTTTTGACCTCGGCCATGAGGACCTCGGGGTCCGTGGGTTTCCTCAGGGCGGAAACGTTTATCATCTTGCTCAGGTCGCCGAGGGTTTCCGGCTTGCCGGTGGAGAAGATTATAGGGACCAGGTCGTTCTGGGCCCGCAGGGTTTCATAGACGAATACGCCGCCGCCGCCGGGGATGTTCAGGTCCTGCAGGATCGCGTCGGCCTTGAATTCCCTCTGGGCCGTTATCGCGTCGGGGGCGGTTTCGGCCGTCCGCACCTCGAAGCCTGCGTCCTCGAAAAATTCTTTTGAAAACTCGACTATCGCCGGAATATCGTCCACCACAAGTATTTTAGGCATAAACTCTCCTCAGAAACGTCCCCGCTTATAATGATACAAAAAAATAAAACGGGCGGGGCTTTCCGGCCCCGCCCGCTCTTATCTGACTCAGGCTGTTATTACACCAGGCCCTGGGCCATCATGGCTTCGGCTACTTTCTTGAAGCCGGCGATGTTGGCGCCCGCGACGTAGTTGCCGGGGATGCCGGCTTCGTTCGCCGCGGTCACGCAGGCGTTATGGATGTTCACCATGATGCCGTGCAGGTGCTTGTCCACCTCTTCGGAGGACCAGCTCATGCGCAGGCTGTTCTGGCTCATCTCCAGGCCGGAGGTCGCCACGCCGCCGGCGTTTGAAGCCTTGCCGGGGGCGAACAGGACCTTCGCGTTCTGGAAAGCCGTCACGGCCTCCG
>CAZUQT010000053.1:0-16045 GCA_964622585.1 uncultured Elusimicrobiaceae bacterium
GGTGACGACCCGCTCCAGGTCCGCCAGTCTTTCCCGCGGAAAATACAGCCCGGTGCTTTCAGCCACGAAAGAGGCGAATTCCAGCAGGCCCGGGGCGGGTGTTGTCAGGTTCATTGCGGTCCTCCGGGAGTTCCGGCGCTGACCAGTTCTTCGCGGGGCAGCAGCCGGGCGGGATCGAATATCAGTATAAGGCCGTCAGGGGCTTTTATAACGCGGTCCATGTATTCTATCCCCTTGATCGCCGCGTCGGCCGGCATCAGTTCGTCCGGGCAGCAGCCGGTCAGGGCCGGCACCGAATCGGCGGCAATGGCGCAGGCTCCCGCAGGCCCGGAGGCGATAATGAAATAGTCTCGCGGATTCAGTTCTCTTTCCGGCAGGCCGAAAATATTGCGGAGGTTTAGCAGCGGTATTACTCTTCCGTGGATGTCGAGGAGCCCTGAAACGGAGGCGTGCCCTTTAGGCAGCGGGGCCGGAGCAAAGGCCCGGACCACCCGCTCCACGCTCTCCATGGCAATAGCATAGCGCCGGTCATCAAGATGAAAAACGAGGAAAAAGGCGGTTTCCGGCGCGTGTTCCGCGCCGGTAACCATACGTTCCTGCTGCGATTGCATTCCCCATCCCCCTAAAAAGATTAATACCCTCCCACCGAATTCACCAGTGGGAAACAAGGTATACGACTACAAGTTCCTCGCCGGCGCAGCCGGGCATGAATATTAATTCATTCCCGGGCAGCGCCTTGTTAAATCATTAGGAAACCAATAAAGGCTTTCCCCCTGAAACGAATATACAAAAATCATATTACGGAATGATATACCCTTTATATGGTAGTTGCATTAAACCACAGTTAGGGGATGATATTATCAATATTAAAGATAATGCGGCCGCTGAAGCCGCATTATCTTTTTATGTTATTCCCCGTTAGTGCTGCGCTATCTGTTCCCGGCTGGTAGTGAGGCAGATGACCTTTCTATCATTGTTCTCCGTCCGTCCCAAAAGCCACCCGGAATTTTCGCAACCCGGAAGTAACCACCCGGCCGTCTTTCGTATGTGCCTTGGCCTCGGCCTGATATTTCCCTGACGTATACCCTGACCAGTCGTACCACCAGTAGCCAGCTGAATTCCGGCATGGCTGCCAGGGCCCCTGGTTGATCGAGACCGCCACCAGCTCGATATCGCCGCCAAATGTCCCTACGCGGAATGTGTATTGCGGCGCGGTGATCTTTTCCCCCTGCTGCGGGTGATCCAGCACGGCGCGAACCTCGGCAGGCTTTACCGCCGCTATAGTTTTCTTTGTCTCGGTTTTGTTCTTGCTTGTTGACCACATCATTTTAGTTATTCCCATGTTCTTACAGTCTCCTTTTATTTTCCTGCTATTATTATCAGGCCTGTTTTCACGTTCTTTAATATACTCCACATCGTATTTTTACGCCGAAGCGCGACAGCGCGGCAGTTTTTGCAGTCCTGATCGTCACTTTTGTAATCAACGCAAGTCAGGAGCGAATCCGCCTCCTGCCCCAGTTTCTTGACCAGCCTTGCTCTTTCGCCGTTGGTCCTGCCCCGGCCCAGCCTGTCGGTGATCTCTTTCATCACCGCCGCCTTGTTCTGGTATATTAAACACTTCATAAGCGTCAAAGCGCCGCAAGATCCGCCTTCGCCCTTAAATTCTCAGGCTCCGGCTGCGCGGTACGCCTGGTAACTTCTATCGCCATCTGCCGGGAATCCCTCTCGTCGTTCGACATCGCCTTTATCGGCAGGTCCATTCCGCCGTCGGGCAGGGCGAAACGCATGGAGAAAGTTCCGTCCGGATTCAGCTTCACCTTGCGCCCGGACACTGTTACGAACGCGTCCGGCTCTGTAGCGCCGTATAATATCAGTTCGCAGTCCGCTGCCAGCCAGAATTTGTTTTCCTCCGGTCTCTGCCGGGCCTGCGAAGCGAGAGAACTGACGCCCCAGGAGGCGCCCCGCGAGAACACAGCCCGCAGCATCTCCCAGCGCTGGGCCAGCGACTTCGCCACTTCGCCCGAGCCTTTGCCGATGTATTCTACTCCGGAAAGCTGAAGTAGTTTGTCGAAATCTTCGGAGACGGCCATCCACTTCTCGTCCATTACGTCGGAGACCCTGCCTGGCGGGAGGGTGACGGGATTTGTCTTTACTATGCCGACAAAATTTCCTTCCGGCAGCACCAGGCCGAGTTCGCAACAATATGATCCGCCGCCCTCCTGCACATGCACATACCAGTTATTGGCATCGAGCATCACGGGGATATCGAAATACTTTCCGGCAGGGCCGTCCGTATGCCCCATGTCGTGGACGCGCAGAACCTGGCGGCCTTTCTCAAATATATCATCTCCGTGCTCGCGGGCAAGGCGGGCTTTCGAATTGGGCGTGATCTCCCAGTAGACGAACATCCAGTTGGGGTCCCTGGGCATTAAAGCCGCCATCGTGACGCCGTATTCCTGCGGAAGCGCGGCGTGCCCGGCATCCGGTCGAATATTTTTATCGGCAATTATGCCTGATGAAGGCATAGATTCCTCCTTGCAGTGAAATCTGTATTTCGGTCTGGCCGGCACCAGGCCGGCGGATAAAATTATTAAGGAAACCAGTAAAGGTTTTCCCCCCTCAAACGAATATACATGCTTTTAGACGGGACTGCCTATGGGGGAAAAATGGGTAGGGAATGGGCATAAGAAATACCCATTAGGTGCTTTTAGCGGTTTACAGGTTTTGCAGGAAAGAAACAAGGTTGATTCCCTTATTGGCAAGGCCGAGTTTCCTGCGGATATTCTTGCGGTGCTTATCGATCGTCTGGCAGGAGGAGTTTAAAAGACCGGAGATCTCTTTGGTCGTCATGCCTGCCTTGACCATATTGGAGATCTCGATCTCTTTAGGCGTAAGCTTGAGGTTCTTTTCCGTGAGCCTGCGGCCGAATGATGATATTAATGTCCCAAGGCTCTTTTCGAGCAGATCGAGATGCTTGAGCGAAGACCCGCCCCGCAGTCTGAGCCTTTTTAGGATCGGCAGGATTATCTCATTCATATTTACGATAATATCATCCTTCAGTTTGTTCTTTTCAGCCTCTACCGCATTCATGGCTTCCCGGAAGGCGATATTCTTGTCTTGGAGGAGCTTTTTTTCCGCTTCCAGGTCAGAGTAAGTTCTTTTCAGTGCATCCTCCGCCTTCAGGCGTTCGGTGATATCGCGGAATATGCCTATGCTGCACTCCCGGCCATCGATACGGGCCTTGGCCGGATTGATATCCGCATAGAAGATTTCCCCGTTCTTTCTGAGGCAAGGAATGGATGCGATAGTTATTTCACCACGGGCCTGGGCTTCAAACGTTGCTATGACGGACGGTAAACTGATTTTGGGATGTATATCCCCCACCCCCAGTGTCACCAGTTCTTTCCCGGTATAGCCAAGCATCCGGCAGATGGAGGGATTTGCGTATCTGAACATCCGGGTTTCAAGGTCGGCGATCAGGATCCCGTCGGCGCTGGCGTTAAAGAGCGCGCGATATCTGGCCTCGCTCTCGCGCAGTGCCGCTTCCGCGCTCCCGCGGTCTTTCGTAACCCCGCGGAGGGAGGCTTTCACGCCCGGCAGATGTTTCCCGGGGCTCCCATCTCCGTGCTTAGCCTTTGCTGAACGATCGTTCCTCTTATCGGATCGCATTATCCCCACCCCCTGCAAAAAAATGCTGCGGCCGGCCTGGTTGCGGACCGGTCAATTCTCCGGAAACTTCACCGTCGACATTAGCTATACCGCGTTTTTAAGGATCTTCTCTATCTCCGGCTGCTCGTGCTTCATGCCCCACATGCGGATGAGGCCCATCGCGTTCGCCGCTATGCGGGGAATATCCGCGGCGGGTATCTTCGCTTCCGAAAGCCGCACAGGGGCCCCGGTTTTCCTGAAGAAATCCTCGAAAGCTGTTATTGCTTCCTCCGCGGTCTTCGTCCCGAAGACGGCGGCGCCGAATTTCTCCAGCCTCGCCGGGCCGGCTGTTTCGAGGTGATGCTTGAACCAGGCCGGCATTACTATCGCCAGGCCCGCGCCGTGGGCTATGTCGTAGAGAGCGCTGAGGGCGTGCTCGATGGCGTGGTTTATGAAGTTCGTCCCGCCGTACCCGCAGCTGGCCAGGCCGTTAAGCGCCAGGGTGGCCGACCACATCATGGAGGCCCGCGCGTTATAATCCGACGGGTCTTTCAGGATCCTGCCCGTGGAGGTTATGACCGAGCGGGCCAGGGCATGCACTATTTCATCGGTGACTTCCACGTCGGCGTCTTTGGTGGTGAAATAGCCTTCTATAAGATGGGCGATGGAGTCCACGGCGCCGTTCGCCACCTGCGCGCGAGGCAGGGTCATCGTGGTCTCGGGGTCAAGTACGGACACCCTCGGGAAAAGCGCGGGGCCCATGGCCGAGAACTTCTGGGCCGTCTCCTCGTTGGTGACCACGCAGCCTGAGTTCATCTCCGAACCCGTGGCCGGCAGGGTAAGGGCGGTGAATAGCGGCAGCGCCTCGCGTATCTGCGCTTTTCCGGAGAAGAAATCCCAGACGTCGCCGCTGAATTTGACTCCGGCGGCTATGGCTTTGGCCTCGTCTATCACGGAGCCTCCCCCCGCCGCGATTATCATATCGCAGTTGCGCTCCCTCGCTTTCTTTATGCCGGCGCGCACGTGGGAGAGCACGGGGTTGGGCTTTACGCCGTGGTGTTCGGTTATGGTTATGCCTTCTTTCGCCAGCGCTCCCGTCAGCACGTCGTAAACTCCGTTCTTCTTTATGCTCCCGCCTCCGTAGACGAGCAGGGCGCTCTTGCCGGCTTTAGCCGCTTCCGGGGCGAGCTTCGCGACCACGGCTTTGCCGAAAATTATCTTCGTGGGGTTCGAAAAAGTGAAGTTCTGCATCTTCCCTCCTTAAAACAGGTTTTCAAGCCTACTATAGCAAAAAAACCGGCTTTTGCGGATAAGCGCGCCGCCGGTCTTTTTCACGATATACTATAATTAGATACAGGAACTGCTGCGAATATGGCGGAAAAACTTAAAATACTTCATATAACCGAGTCTTTCGGCTGGTCCGGAGGGGCCGCCCAGGCTCTTTCGCTCGCCCGGGAACTGCGCGCTCTCGGCCACCTGAACATTATCGCCTGCCCGGTCCACGGCGACCTGGGCAGGAAGGCCGCGGCCGACGGTTTCGAGGTGGTGAATTTCCAGCCGAAGCGGGACTATGACCTTAAGACCGCTTTCGCGCTGGCCCGCCTCGTGGACGAGAGAAAGCCGGACGTGCTGCAGGCCCACCATCCCAAGGCGCACGCTATGGGCCTGCTGGCGAAGTTCCTCGCAAAGCATAAACCCGTCTTCGTTTTTACGCGCCGGGTTTCCCACCCCATAGTCACCGGCTTCTTCGCGAAGCTTAAATATACCAGCCGGCTGATAGACGGCTGCATAGCCGTGGCCGACTCGGTGAAGGAGCTCCTTATCGCCTACGGCGTCCGCCCGGAGCGCGTGCGGACCATTTACAGCGGAACCGACCCCACCCGGTTCTCCCCCCGCCCCCCTGCGCCGGAAATAGTCGGAGAGCTTACCCTTCCTCCCGGCCTGCCGGTAGTCATGCTGGTCGGTAATTTCAGCGCCCATAAAGGGCAGCACGTCCTTTTGGAGGCGGCCGGGCGGCTGCGCTCGCGCGGCCTTGATTTTGTGCTTGTTTTCGCCGGCAGGGGGACGGACTCTCCCGAACTGAAGGCGCTCTACAAGGCCGCCGGCCTCCCGGAGAATAAAGCGCGCTTTCTCGGTCTCCGGGACGATGTGGAAAAGCTTCTCTCCGTCGCTTCGGTCAGCGTCAACGCCGCGGTAAAGGGCGAGGCGCTGAGCGGCAGCATCAGGGAATCGCTTGCCATGGGCGTACCGGCGGTGGCCAGCGATATTTCCGGCAACTCCGAGATCGTGAAGGAAGGCGTGACCGGCCTCCTTTTCCCCAGGGGCGACGCGGCCGCGCTGGCTGACCGGCTGGAAACCGTGCTCCGCGATCCCGGCCTGCGCGAAAAACTTTCCAAAAATTCCGTCTCGCTGGTGCGTGAAGGTTTTACCACCGCTATAATGGGCGCCCGCACGCTGGGATATTACAAAGAATTGCTTTCGGCAAAGAGGCGGTAATTAATCAGAGAGGTTTAGAATTTCCCGGCGAGCAGCGCTTTGCGTTTTGCCGCCGGGAACTTTTCTATAGCGTAACGGAGAGTAGTGCGCGGCAGGCGCGCGTACTCGGCTTTCAGGAAATCAAGCAGGATCTTTTCGGAGCACTTCTTCCCGACTTCCCTCAGCATCCAGCCCACGGCCTTGTGCATCAGGTCATGCCTGTCGCCGAGGAGGCGCCGCGCCAGGGCCAGCGCGTCGGCGCTTTCTCCGTCCTTTATGAAGCTGAAGCAGGCGAGTATGGCTATGCGGCGCTCCCAGAGCAGTTTTGAACCGGCCAGGCCGTAAAGCGGTTTCCTGCTCCTGTCCTTGAGCCAGCCTCCGACTATTCCCGGCGCCGACATATCCACCAGGTCCCAGTTGTTTATGAAGCGGGTATGCCCGGAGTAGAAATCATAAATATCTTTTCTTTTCGCCGCCGTCCCCTTATCGAATCTTTCTTCCAGCAGCATAAGCGCGCAGACCCGCTCTTCGTGCCAGGGCGAAGGGAGCAGGGCTTTGGCGTCGGCCAGGGGAAGGCCCCGGTATTTTTTCGCGAGGGCGCGGACGGCGGGGACGGTGAGGCCCAGGAATATATCCCCTTCGGCGTATTCCCCTTTCCCCGTCTTGAAGTAGCCGGCCAGGAGCCGGGCCCTTGCGGGGTCGGAGGCTTTTTTGAATTCGGCTTTAAGCTCTTCCAGGCTCATCCGGTTCAGACCAGCTTGCCCTGCAGCAGCCAGGCTGTGCTCAGGAAGGCGAAGAAACCGACCACGTCGGTGACGGTGGTCAGGAAAATACCGGAGGAGTGGGCCGGGTCGTAGCCCATGCGCTTCATCAGCACGGGGATCAGTGCGCCGGCCAGGCCGGCCGCCACCATGTTCACCACCATCGCCACTCCGACCACCAGGCCCAGCCAGGCATTGCCTTTCCAGAGCCAGGCGGCCGCGGCCGTTATAAGCCCTATGGCCGCGCCGTTCACGAAGCCGACGAAGGCCTCGGTGCGGACCAGCCTCCAGGCGTCGTGCGGCGCTATTTCGCGCATCAGCATGCCGCGCAGCACGACGACCAGCGTCTGCGTGCCGGCATTGCCGCCCTGCCCGGCTATGATGGGAAGGAAGACGGCCAGCACGGCGATCTTCGCGATAAAATCTTCGAAAAAGGCGACTACGGGGCCGGCCAGGAAAGCCGTGGCCAGGGTTATCGTAAGCCAGGGCAGGCGGCGGGTGATCTTGAACCAGGCCGGGGAGAAGGCCCGCTCCTCGGCGCTGGCGCCGAAGAGGATCTGCAGGTCTTCCGTAGCTTCCTGTTCCGAGGAGTCGATTATATTCTTGGTATTGATGATCCCGAGCAGCCTGCCGTTCTCCTCGGTAACGGGCATGGCCAGGTAATGCTTGCGGGCCGCTATTGCCACCAGCTCCTCGCGGTCCGTGAAAGGCGAGACTTTAACCACGTCCTTTATCATTATCTCCGAGACGGGCATTTCCGGGGAGGCCAGGAGCAGGTCGCGCATGTTCAGCACGCCCAGCAGGGCATTGCCGTTGTCGACCACGTAGCAATAGGTCGCGGCGGGCAGCTGCTTCTTGGCCATCTGGCGCAGGCGCAGTATGACGTCCCGCACCCTTGCGTCGCTCCTGAAGGCCAGGAAGTCCGTGTGCATGAGCCGCCCGGCGCTTTCGAGCGGGTAGGCCAGTATCTCCGAGATGTCTTTGGAAAAATCCTGGTCCAGCAGCGGGATGACGGCCTTGGAATAGTCCGGAGGGAACTGCCTGAAGATATCCGCCGCGTGGAATTTACCGGTGCGGTGAAGGATCTCTGCGGCTTCCTGCGGCGGCCCGATCTCGAGCAGGCGGGCTGCGGACTGCGGCGGCATATTCTCGAGCGCCTGGGCGCAGAGCGAGGGCGGGAGGTCCTTTATCACCTGCGCGGCGTCCCGGGGTGGCAGGGTCTCGAGGGCCTGCGCGGCTTTGACGGGATCGCTCTGTATGAACTTTTTAACTATCTCTATCGCGGCTTCTTTCTTTTTCATATAGGTCCTGAGAGCCTTATTCAGCCGAGGCCCGGCGGAGGCGGTCCATTATTGCGCGGCCCAGTCCGCGCGCGGGAACGCGCTCGGCGTAGATAAGTTCCGCGCCGGAGCTTTCGAGCCGGTGCAGGGCGGAAAACAGATTGGCGGCGGCTTCGCGCAGATCCCCGCTTTTGGAGAGCACCCCGACCGCGCGGAATTTGCCGGCGGGCCTCTCGGAGAAAGCCAGGTAGGCGGCGCGGGCGGAGGCCTTCACTTCCCGTCCCGGCTCTATTATCAGCAGCCTGGCGCGCGGCGCATAGTGCTTTTTCAGGGAGCCGGGAGCCTGCGGTGCTTTCCCGGCGGTTCTTCCCGGCCTGACGGACGGGCCCGCTATCTTTTCTATCTCCTCGAGCGGGAGGCCCCCGGGGCGCAGAAGCACCGGCCGCCCGCCTTTAAAAGTTATGATCGTGGATTCCACCCCGATGAGGGTGTTTCCCCCGTCCAGGATCAGGTCCGGGCCGGAGCCCAGCTGCTTCTTCACGTGGGCCGCGGAGGTGGGGCTGAGGCGCCCGAAGCGGTTGGCACTGGGAGCGGCTATCGGCCGGCCGGCGGCTTTTATAAGCGCCAGGGCGTGGCGGTTGTCCGGCACGCGCACGGCCACGGTGGGAAGCCCCGAAGTCACTATGGGGGGCACGGCGCGGGCCTTAGGCAGCACCAAAGTGAGCGGGCCGGGCCAGAACTTGCGCATCAGTTTCAGCGCCGGTTCCGGAACCCTGGAGAAAAGTTTTCTCGCCCTGGCCGCCGAGCACTCGTGCAGTATGAGCGGGTCGAAGCGCGGCCTGCCCTTGATCTCGAAGATCCTGGCGCAGGCCGCGGGGTTCAGCCCGTCGGCCCCCAGGCCGTAGACGGTTTCCGTCGGAAAAGCCACCACGCCGCCGGCCCTTATCAGGGCCGCGGCTCTTTTTATGCTCCCGGGCGCGGCTTTAACAAGCTTCATGACTAAATTTTAGCAATAAAAGGGGACAGGCTACTTTTCAAGCAGAAAAGCACCCTGTCCCCTTTTTAGGTTATTTGCTTTTTTGGGTTATTGGTATGACGGTGAAGACGCAGTGGGTCTGCTTGAAGGTCCCGTCCGGGTTGTGGCTCACCCTGCCGGTAAAAGAAACCCGGCCGGTGGAGCCGTCGCCCTTGAGTATGTCGAATTCCGCTCCCTCCACCTCTCCTGATCTCTTTAATTCCGGGAAATTCCTATTGAACTGGCCTGCGGAGCGGGGCGTAAGGAACTCCGAGAAATTCCGGCCCAGAACGTCTTTTTCGTCGCGCCCGAAAGTACGGCACCAGGTATTGTTCACTGCCAGCAGGTTTCCGTCGGCGTCAAGCGAGTGGTAGCCTATGGGCGCTTCCCTGAACAGTTCCTGGAAGCGCGCCTCGGATTCCTTCAGCTGAGTGATGTCGGTCCAGGAGCTTATCACTTCGCCCGGGGCTCCCTTGACGGATTTAAGCTGGCAGTGTATCCAGGCGTAGCCCCCGTCTTTTCTTTTTATGCGGAAATCCTGCGCCAGCGCGCTTTTCCCCTGTATCGCGGCCTGCCCGGCTAAAACCCAGTCCTTGTCCTGGGGATGTATGACTTGCGCGAGCCAGTCCGGGGCAAGGATCTCTACGGTGTCATATCCCAGCAGGCCCTGCGTATCACCCGTTACCCATTCCGGGATCAGGCGGCCTTTGAGGAGGCGCAGGGTAAAAAGTATTACCGGGTTCACCTCCATTATATGCGCCAGCTGCCGGGTCGTTCGCTCCAGGGCCGTCTGGGAGGAGACGCGTTTTTCTTCCGAAGAGATAGCGTCGAGCGCGAGGGAAATGTCTCCCTCTATCTCCGCCAGCAGCTTTTCCTCCTCGTCGGTGAAGAAGTCATACTCGCCGGAGTAAAGGGTCAGCGCGGCCACCGTCCTGCCGTTCTCTTTAAGCGGGATGCCGGCGGCGGAGCGGTAGCCCCTCTGCAGCGCTTTTTCGCGCCAGGGCTCCATCGCCGGGTCGGTGGAGATATCCGAGACCTTGGCTATGAGGCCTGTCCTGACGGCCGTGCCGGTAGGGCCTTTCGAGGCGGGGCCTTCCGACAGGGCGACCCGTATCGATTCCAGGTATCCGTCCACGAAACCGGCCGAGCTGCAGGGGTAAACCCTGTCGGTATCGGTATCCGGCAGGCCTATCCAGGCCATCCTGAAGCCGCCGGTGTGGACGGCTATGGAGCAGATCTCGTTAAAAAGTTTGTTCCTGTCCTTTTCCCTGGCCGAGGCCAGGTTGATATGCGCCAGGAAATTGTAAAGCCGCAGGTTCTTGCGCAAAGCGTCCTCGGCCTTCTTGAGCTTGAGCTGCAGGGCCGCTTTCTCCAGCGCCTTTTTTGCCGTCGGGAGCAGGTTGTCGAGGAAGGCGCCGTCCTTTACGATGTAATCCAGGGCGCCGGCCTTCATGCTCTCTACGGCCACGGCCTCGTCGCCGCGGCCCGTGACCATGATAAAGGGCGGGAGCGGTATGGATTCTTTCCTCAGGTCGGAGAGCAGTTCCAGCGCGTTCATCCCCGGGAAGGAATAATCCAGCACCATCAGCTCCGGGCGCCCGCCTTTCAGTATCTTGATAGTTTCGGCCGGCGTCGAGGCCCGCTTTATCTCAAGCCCGAGAAATTCAAGGCGCAAAGCTTCCAGTTCGCTGGTGCCTTTGTCGTCCTCTACTATCAGGATAAAACCGCCGCCCGCTGTTTCTTTTGCCGTCATGGGTTGAGCCTTAGGATCACGCCGCTTTGATCTTCCCGACTTTCACGATCAGTAGAAAAAGTCCCAGCCGCTTTATAACTTCCGAGAATTTATCGAATTCAACCGGCTTGGTCAGGTAATTATTGCAGCCGAGCTCATAGCAGTTGCTGATCTCTTTGGGGTCGTCCGTCGTGGTAAGCATTATTGTCGGTATGGTCTTTAGGCGGGGGTCCGCTTTCACGCGCCGCAGAACTTCTATGCCGTCCATGCGGGGCATGCGTATGTCCAGCAGAAGCAAATAGCTTTTTCCGGTTTCGATGCCGGCCCGGGGCCCGGAGAGAAAGTCCCAGGCTTCATGCCCGTCCTTGAAGCGCAGGAACGGGTTGCTTACCCCCGCTCTCTTGAAGCATTCCTGGACCAGCAGGGCGTGGCCCTGGTCGTCCTCCGCCAGAAGTAAAGTCAGCGCATTGCTCTCGTCGTTCATTTTTGCCCCCCGGCCGCCGGCAGCTCCAGGCAGAAGACCGACCCCTGCCCTTCTTTGGATTCAACCTTGATGCTGCCGCCGTTCTTTTCAGCCATATATTTCACCACGGTCAAACCTATCCCTTCCCCCTCCATCCCGGGGGCGCCTCCGCGGAAAAACAAGTCCCAGATCCTGGGGAGGTCCTTGGCTGTTATGCCGGAGCCGTTGTCGGCCACGGTGTAGCGTATACTGCCGTCCTTAACTTCCCCTGTGATGCTGATCTGCAGTGCGCGGTCCCTGTCCCTGTATTTTATAGCATTTCCCAGCAAGTTGGCGAAGATCTGGCTGACAGCCGTCTGGTCCGCTTTGCACGGAGGCAGGACGCCGGCTTTTATAGAGACGCCGGCTTTTTCGCCCTGGAAGCGGATAGAGTCGGTAATTCTTTTTACCAGGTCGTTCATATCCAGGACCTCAGGCTTCATCTCCACCCGGCCCAGCCTGGCGACCTTAAGGAGCGAACTTATAAGCGAGTCCATCTTTTGCGAGCTTTCAAGAACGTACTTCAGCGCCTCCGGGATCTTCTCGGAGGCCAGGCTTGCCACAGTTTCTCTGACCGCCTGCGGGAGCTTCTCCGGAGCCAGTTCGTCCCGCAATTCCTGGATATAGCGGACAAGGTTCTGGGTGAAACCCTGTATATTGACCAGCGGACTGCGGAGGTCATGAGTGGTGATGTAGAGGAAATTCTCCATCTCCTGCTTCCTCGCGGCGAGGTCCCGGTTGAGCCGTTCCCTTTCCAGTTCCAACCGTTTACGCTCGGTGATGTCCTGCGCCGTCCCCCGCAGCCCTATTATCTTTCCCTGCGCATCACGCACGGTTTCGCTGCGGGCCGTGATCCATTGCCGGGGTTCCTTCATAGCGGCAAGTTCGAGGTCCAGTTCATACGGTTCCCCGGTCTGCATGCTCTTCTTTACCGCCGCGCCCAGGCGCGCCGCGCTCTCGGGAGTATACGCTTTGAGATGCTCCTCGTATCCCGGCGGGGGCTGGGCCGGGTCAAAGCCGAAAATATTGTAATACTCCGCGGACCAGGAGATCTTATCGTTTATTGCGTCCCATTCCCAGCTTCCGATACGCGCCAGGCGCTGGGCCTCCAGGAGGTTGCGCTCATTTTTGCGCAGCTTCTCCTCGGCTTTCCTGCGCCCGGTTATGTCCATCCTTACGCCCATTATCCGGGTGGGTTTTCCGCTTTTGTCGCGTTTGACGGTATTCCCCAGCACGGCCACCCATCTATAAGTCCCGTCGGCATGCTTGATCCGCGCCTCATACTGATACTTGGCATCCGCACCGTTCAGCACAGCGCTGACTTTCTGCGCGACCAGGGATCTGTCTTCGGGATGGGCTCTTTCCATCCACACTTTCCGGTCGCTGGGCCCCTCCTCCGGGGCATACCCGAGCATTGTGTAATATGTCGGCGAGGCGATCCAGGTGTCGGTGATTATGTCCCAGTCCCAGGTACCGATCTGTGTTTCCTCCAGCGTTATCCGCAGGCGCTCCTCGCTTTCCCTGAGCTTTTCCTCCGTCAGCCTGCGCTCGGTGATGTCCTGTACCATGCCTACCGACGCGATCGGGCGGCCGCCCGGGTCGTAGAAAGTCTCGCAGAACTCGTTGACGTATTTTACCCGTCCGTCCTTCATCAGCAGGCGGTGTATGATGTTGTATTTAGTATGGTCCTTTATAGAGTCGGTATAGGCCTTGTCGACGGAGTCCCGGTCGTCGGGGTGTATTGCGTCCAGGAACGCTTTGTAAGAGGGTTCGAACCTGGTCTTGTCTGTTTCAAAGATGCTGAATATCTCATCCGACCAGAAAAGTCTGTTTGAAAGCAGGTTCAGCTTCCAGTTCCCTATCTTGGCCAGATGCTGGGCCTCTTTCAGGTTCTGTTCGTTCTCACGGATGGCTTCCATGGCGCGCTTCTGCTCGGTAATATCCTCTCCGGAAGTCAGCAGGCCTGCGATATTACCTTCCGCGTTCCGCCTCTCCCGGTTGGTCCAGGCAATAGTCCGGCGTTCCCCGGCGCGCGTGATAACGTCATTTTCAAAGTGCTCTACGGGAGCCAGGTCGCCGCTGATTATCTTGTTGAAGACATCTTTGACCGCTTCTCTCTGTTCCGCCGGTATGACGAGGTCGAACCAGTTTTTGCCGATAAGTTCTTCACGGGTATACCCGAGCATTTCACAGCATTTCCTGTTTACGAGGGTAATGCGCTGATCCGTATCCAGGGTCAGGATTATTACGCCGACCAGTTCTAAATATGACTGTGCGCGGTCCTTTTCGGCGTGCAGCATCATATCCGAGCGTTTCTGCTCCGTGATATCCATGGTGTACCCGGCCAGGTAGGGGGCCTGGCCTTCTATTTTAATGGGGAACTTGATGGTCCGGTAAGAGCGCCCGTTCATCTCTTCTTCAACAACTACCTCTTTCCCCTCCGCGAGGATCCGCCTATCATCCTCTATCATGCTCCTGGCGAGGTCGGACGGGAAGAGGTCGTCCATGCTCTTTCCCAGCAGTTCCTCCATAGGCCTGCCAAGCATTTTCTCGTAGTTGCGGCTCAAATGCAGCGCCTTCAGGTCCTTATCCTTGAAGAACACGTAGATGGGGCTGTGCGCCATGAATTCGCTGAAGACGCGCTGACTCTCGCGCAATTTATTTTCAGCCAGTTTGCGGTTGACTATTTCCCAGGACAGGTCGGCCAGCATGGAGAGTATCTGTACGTCTTTCTCATTATAATCTCCCGGTTTATTCCCGACCCCCATTATGGATACGACTTTTCCCTCCCGCATCACCGGGACTACCATTTCCCTGATGAGCGGCGCGTGGCCGGGCGGCAGCCCTTTTTTATCCGGCAGCGAGGCGTAATCGTTATGGATGACCGGTTTGCGGGTGTGAACGCAGTTCACCCAGACCCCGGCCTTGTCTATACCGTAATGGGAGCCCTTCCCTTCGGCCTTGCAGTACTCCCTCTTGGTCCTGGTGGACCAGTTCTGCAGCGACAGGGTTTTCTGGTCCGCCTCCACGAAGTGATAAAAACCTATAAGGCTGCCGGTGAGCTTTTCGGCTTCGTTCAGCGCTTCTTCCAGCAGTTCGTCCAGGGTATGTGTGTCGGAGTACTGTACCAGGCGCAGCCTGGCCAGGTTGACCAGTTCAAGCTGCTTGATCTCGGTGATGTCCCGGAATATTCCCAGGTTGTACTTGCGGCCGTCGATAGTCACGGGGGTCGTGGTGATATCGGCATAGAAAATAGTTCCGTCCTTCCTCAGGCAGGGGAGGTCGGGCGCAAGAGTCTTTTCTCCCCTGGCCTGGGCCTCGAACTCGGCTATGACGGAGGGTAAAGCGTCTTTCGGATGGATATCGGTCACGGAGAGAGCGGTTAATTCTTCGGCAGTATAACCGAGCATCCGGCAGATGGCCTGATTCGCAAAGTTGAACTTCATGCTTTCGATGTCCGCGGTCAGGATCCCGTCGCCGCTGGCATCGACCAGCGCGCGGTACTTGGTCTCGCTCTCCGCCAGGGACTTTTGGGCGGCCAGGCGCCTGCTCCTGAGTATGTAGTAGACCACAATGTAAAGCAGGCAGGCCACTGTAAGCAGAAGCGCCAGTAGCAGGCGCTCCCGGGTTTTGACC
The DNA here is from genome assembly GCA_964622585.1 of uncultured Elusimicrobiaceae bacterium. Lineage (GTDB taxonomy): Bacteria > Elusimicrobiota > Elusimicrobia > Elusimicrobiales > UBA9959 > UBA9959. The sequence goes on from CAZUQT010000053.1 coordinate 15,050, forward strand.
GGGGCAAGAACATTGTCCCGGTCGATTTTGGTCACGACCGCCCAGCCGCTGTCCTCTATATGGCTTAGCGCGCTGAAAACTTTCTCGCCGCGGTAGTCTAAGCCGGCAAAAAAACCGCTATAGCCGCGGAGCGCGGCGGCGGCCGGCAGGTCTGTTTCCGTCAGCGGGCGCCTGAACTTCAGGGCTGAACCGCTGCGATAATCCAGCTCGTTCAGGAAAAGTACGTCTTTCCCGTCTTTGCGGACCAGGAGGGTTTCGGCCTTTTCGTAAAGAATCGGCGCCGCTTTAACCAGCGGGTAGAATTCACTTTCCGGGTCAATGTGCATTACCAGCAGGCAGACAGGTTTTCCGCCGCGGCCCTCGGCGGAAATAGGGCTTATTATTTCAAAGCATGGGCGGCCTTCGGCGGACAGGTGAATGTCCGTGAGCAGCGCTGCGCCTTCCCTGTAAGACCTGGCTAACGCGTCTTTAAAGTGTTTCTCCGTGGCGGCGCGGTATCCGGGAGAGGCCGCAATTACCGTCCCTTTGGCGGACAAAAAAGCCATATCGGAGTACATCTTGTGCGCTATATGCCCCCTGATCCAGGCTTTCAGCTGCTCGCGCCTCGAGCCGGGCTTTGATATTTCCTCCAAAACTATCTGGCCGAGGAAGGGATGTCCGCTAAGGCGCTGCGCCTCATTGATGCGGCGCATCCTCCAATCGCGGATCTCGGAGTTCTTGAAATTATTAATGGTGATAATGCTCGCGCGTATATCGGCTACGGCATCTTTGCGGATATTAGCGGCTATATAAAGCCAGAGGGCCAGCGCCGCCGCCAGGGTAAGCAGAAAATAGCCGGCTTCCTTGCCGGTAAATTTACCTGAATATTTCTGGACATCCACAGTGAACGTCCCCCTTGAAAACTTCTTCCGTTGCGGCCTAACCCGGGCCGCTAGGGTTTGCGTACTGAAAAATTCTGGGTGGACTACGCTATCCTGCGTCACCCCGGACACAAGA
>CAZUQT010000054.1:0-15534 GCA_964622585.1 uncultured Elusimicrobiaceae bacterium
GGACCTGCGGCCCGAGAGAGGGGTCCCGGACCCAACCCTCTTGACCCCCTCCGTAAAAGTTAGGGGGGGATTTTTCCCCTGCCCGCCGGGGGTGGGGGGGGGGGGGGGGGGGGGGGGGGGGGGGGGCGTGCGGATGGCGGGCGCGACCGCGGTTGCTGTGGAAATAGTTATGGCGGGTTCGGGTTTGGGGGCGTGGTTGATGTACCAGATATAGTTGGCCATGTCTTTATGCTCTTTGGGCATGGTCTCCGGGCATTTAAGCGCGTTTTCGGTTAAGAAGGAGGCCTGGTATACTCCTTTCAGCCTGGATTTTACCGAGGCGGGGATAGCGGCATTGTACATCAGGTGGCCGTTGCCGGCTATTACCAGGACTGCGTAGTCGGGGTTTTGTTCCAGGAAAGTGACGATGCGGCTGCCCATGCCTTCGTTCCAGGCGGCCATGGAGGCGAGGTAGTTATCGAAAGCGAAAGTCGTGACCGTGGAGGTGCTGCCGTGCCCGCCGAAGGATTCTTTGAGGTATTCGTTGTACTTTTTGTGCTTGGTCACTTCCACTTTTTCGGGGAGGAAAGCCTTCTCTTCCGGGGTCAGGCTTTCAAGGCCGGTGCGGGCGATCTTTTTTATAACGGCTCTTGGCACGTTCAGGGCCAGGGCGCGGAGTTTGTTCTGTATCACGAAATCGAAAAGGGGTTTATAGAGGGCGAAGTCGAAGCCTTTGCCCGTTTTCCAATCGGCTTTTTCCCTGAATTCCTCCTCCGTTATTTTGCCGGCGGCGTAGTCGTCGAGCACCGGCTGCAGGGTGGAGACCACCATCTCGAAGCCGACGGCTATTTTGGCGCCGCGGGCGATCTTCATCGCTTTCAGCGCCTCCAGCTGGGCCATATGGTCCAGCGGTTCGTCGTGGGTCTCGCCGACGTAAACCACTTTGCTTTTCCAGACTATGGACTTGAAGGCCGCCTCGCTGCGGAAATCCTTGCCGGACTGGGCGCCGATTATGCAGAAATTAGGCTTATCCTGCTTCAGAATTACCGGCGCGGCGGGGTTGACTATGGGCGCGCGCTTTTCAATATTGGCTTCCGGCTTCTTCACGTGCTTGGCGTAAACGCTTAAAGGGAGCAGGAGAAACAGGAAAAAAGTGAAGAGTTTCATTCAACAATTATAGTAAAAAGGGGACAGGCTACTTTAACAGGCCTCGGGGTGCCTGGAAAAAAGCAGCCTGTACCCTTTTTTTGTCAGTGCCTGAAGATGGCGGCTATCGGGGTGATGCCGGGCATTTTCGACTCTTCCATCACGTACACTTTGCCGCCGTGGCTTAGAGTGCGGGTGACGCAGAGGTCCACCAGTTCGGTGTCCGCCGGTTCCTGGGTTTTGTGCAGGTCCAAAATGCCGGTGGAGGGATCGTACATGCCCCATTTCTGCGCGTTGGCCGCTACCAGCAGCGTGGAGACATTGCCTTGCTCCGCGGCAAGGAGTATAGGCTTGATGTGGCAGGCGGCCGCCGGAGTTCCGCGGACCTGGTCATACCTGTGCACCGCGGATTTGGCCTCGGCCTCAAAGAGGGGCTGGAGAAGCTCCCATGCCTTGTCTCTCAGCGCCTCAGGCCTCAGCCCCGAGGTGCTGCCGGGAATGCTGCGCACGTACAGGTTATTGTAGGTGTTCGCGTCGGCATAGATGTGGTTCAGGTAATCCACGCCGGCGGTAACCAAAGGAGCGTTTTCGTCCTTCAGCATTGCCGTAATGCCTTTGTTCACGCTCTGGAAGTAGACGAGGATGTTCGATTTGGCCTCGTTGCTGTCCTCGGCGTGGCCGTGGAACATTCCCGCCCGGCCGGTCCCGCCGGCGCGCCCTTCCGTATTGGAGTGGTACTGCAGCTGCTTTTCCTTGGGGTTAAGCTCCAGCAGGTCCGCTACGCTCTTCGGGACCTGCCTCAGGTCCACCTTGGTCACGCTGTACCTGCTGCACTGGTACAATTCTATGGAATGCTGGCTCAGCGCCAGGACGTAGAACCTGCCGTCCTCGGCGAAGAGCTGCAGCAGCGGCGTGACGCAGAAGTGGTCGGAGACTACCGTAAGTTCCCGGAAGTTCAGCGGGAGGTTATAGATCCGCTTCAGCTTCGGGGACAGGAAAAGGGCCAGGCCGCCGCTCTGGTACTGCCAGAATTTGTGGTCCTCCAGGAGCGGCTGGGCGGGTTCAAGTATTTTTTTCACCGCGGCCGGCTTATGTCCGGCCGTCTCGAGTTTCTTTGCGGCCTCGCCCAGGAGTTTTTTGAACCTTATCGGGTTCTGCTTCGTTTCTATGCCTTCGCTGCCCTTTACCGCTGGCATGAAGATGGAAACGCAGGTCTCACCGCCGTCCCTAAGCAGTTCTTCCAGGTTATCTCTTGTCATTAAATGCATATCGCACCCCCCGGCTGATCTTTAGGGCATGGGATTACAAAGGAAGCTTTGCTGCGGTGCGTGCTGTCCCCTACCCAAGGTCAGCATACAAAATTTTTTATAAATGTCAAAACATTTTTTACCTTGCCAGTCGCTCCGCAAAACAAGCATAATTGGATTGGATTTTGACCGGTCAGGGGCCAAATATGAATAAATCTTTCTTGTTGCAGTTTTTCCTTATCTGTTCTCTTCCCGCGGGCGCTTCCGCCCAGGTGCAGGTGGTGTCCAAAACTCCGTACGGCCCGATAGCGGACATGAACGCCGCGCAGGCTATAGCCGCCACCTTCAGCCGGCCCATGGCCGCCCTGGGCTCGGCGGAAAAAATGGGCGAAGCCTGCCCGCTTGAAGTGCTTGAAGTAAAAGACAGGCTGACGGCGGCCAACTATCAGGATTTTTCTTCGGCCTCGCTGGAAGATTTCAGGGAACTCAAGCCGGTGGAGGGGCGCTGCCGCTGGCAGGGCACTCAGACCGTTTCTTTCGAGCCGGCCTATCCGCTTAAAAGATCGACCCTTTACGCCGCAAGGATAAAAAAAAGTTTTTCGTACGGCGGCCAGGCCCTGGAAGAGGATGCCGCCTGGTTCTTCGAGACCCAGCGACCCTCTATAAAGGAAAGCGAGCCTGACAACGACGAGCGCTGGCTGCCGCTGGACACCGTGCTCTACGCCGCTTTCAACATGCCTATGGCTTCCGCCCGGGCCCGGGATTCCATAAAGCTCGAGGAGAAGGCTTCGGACGGCAGCGTCAGGGAAGTCCTCATCGGGGTGCGCCTGGCCAGGGACGAGGAGGTTAAGAAGCTCTGGCCGAATCCGTGGCAGGATATTTCCACAGGGACCGTCATCGCCGTGCGCCCGGCCGCGAAGCTTAAGCCCGACTGCGCCTATAAACTTAAATTCGGCGCCGGCCTGGCCGCGGCCGAAGGCAATTTAGGCCTGAGCGAAGAGCGGGTCATAAATTTCGAGCCTTACTACACTTTCCGCCTGAAAAAGCTGCCGCAGAACGCCTGCCTGCCTGACTATTTCAGTCTGGTCTTCACCAACCCGGTCAAATATACCGAGCTGTACAAGCATATGTCGGTAGAGCCCCCATCGGCTATGCCGCCGCTGGACAAAGAAAGAGAGGATTATGAAAGCTACGGCAACCCGCAGGAGCGGGCGGCCCATCTCGCGCTGCCGTACGGGATGTTCGGCCCCGGAAAGGTTTACTCTTTCAAGATCTCCCCGGATTTTTCCGATACCTTCGGGAATAAACTGGGCGAAAGCGTGGAATTTAAATTAGGCCCCATGGATTATTGCCCGTACTGGGACATGCCCACCGGCTTCGGCATACTCGAAGGCTACCTGCCGGCCCGCCATCCGTTCACCTCGGTGAACGCCGCCGAACTGAATATCCTTAAAAGCGCCGTAAGCCAGGACAACTTCATTCCTTTTTTCCGCGGCAGGATGGAGGACAATAGCCTGCTCAGCCTCCCCGTACAAAAGGGCTGGGACCCCTCCAAGGGCCAGCATAACTATAAATTGCTTACCTACCTCGACTATACCGGCCTTTTCGGGCCGGAGGAAGGCGGCTTCGGGTTTTTATCCGTGCCGGCAAAGAACGGGACCCCGTTCCGCGCGCTGGATAATATCACCCGGATCGGTATAACGCTCAAGACTTCCCAGGATTCAACGCTTATCTGGACCAGCTTCCTTAAAACAGGCAAGCCGGCCGTGGCGGTACCGGTGGAGATCAGGAGCGACGAGAACAAAGTTCTGTGGACCGGGGTCACCGACAAGCAGGGTTTCGCCGACGCGCCCGGCTGGCTTAAGCTCGGGATCACCGACTGGCCGCGCTGGCAGCGGCCCGCTTTGTGGATCTTCGCCAAACACAAGAACGGGGCCGCCGTGATGAACAGCGCCTGGACGGGCGGCGTCGAGCCCTGGCGCTTCTCGGTGAATTACAACAGCTCTCCGCGGCCCAGGAATTACTCCGCCGCTTTGTTCACCGAGCGGGGCGTTTACCGCCCCGGCGAGACCGTGGACATGAAAGGCTTCGGCCGCAAGCTCGCCGACGGGGACTGGACCGCGCTGGACCTGCCCGTAGTCCAGCTTTCCATCAGGGATTCCCGCGGGAACCGGGTTTTCAAGACCACCGTGCCGGTCAGCGCTGATTTCTCCTCTTTCGATTACGCCTATAAACTTTCCGAGGCCGCGCCCACCGGCGTGTGGAGCGTGGAAGCCTCCGAACCTTACGAGGACGACCCCTCCAGCGCCCGCGCCGTGGAGGGCGACGAAGAGGACGAATACCGTAATTATGACGGCAAAGAGCGGCCTTTCCTGTTCACCGAGACTTTCCGCGTGGAAGAATTCAAGCCGGCCGTTTTCGAAGTGAAAGCGCGGTCGCTCGACGCTTCGTACCTGGCTGGCGGCAAGTTCCGCGCCTCCGTGGAGGGCTGGTACCTTTTCGGCGCGCCGATGAGCGAAAGCAAAGCCGACTGGACCCTGCGGCTGCAAAGTTCGCATTATGAACCGCCAGGCAAAGAGGGCTTCAGTTTCGGGCGGGAATTCCGCGGCGGCTCCACCGATAAGCTGGCCGGCTCCGGCGGAGCGCAGCTGGATACCAAGGGGAAGGCCTCCATAGAAGTGCAGCTTGAAAAAAGCTACGGCGGCGGCGGAAACGCCCTGAGCGCCTCTTTCGAGGCAGGGATCAGCGACCCGGAGCGGCAGCGTTTGTTCGGGCGGGCCTCGGCTTATGTGCACAAGGCCGATCTCTATTTCGGCATTAAAGCCTCGGGCGGTTTCGTCGAAGCGGGCAAGCCGTGGACGGCCGAGCTTATCGCCGTGCGCCCCGACGGGACTCCGGCGGCCGGCCTCACAGGCGCCGGCAGGATGATAAAGCGGCAGTGGCTGAGCTCCCGCCGGGCGGGGTTGGGCGGGCGCCTGGAATGGGTGACCGAGACCAAAGATACAGAGGTCTCAAGCTTCACTTTCACAGGCTCGGCTTCGACCGAAACCTGGAGCTTCATCCCCGACGAGGGCGGTTATTACATTTTCACCGTGGCCGGGAAGGACGAGGAGGCCCGGGACACGGAAACCTCTTTCAGCTTCTATGTTTTCGGCAAGGGCGACGCCTGGTGGGCGCGCGAGGATTCCGACATCATAGAGCTGGTGTCGGAGAAATACGACTACAAGCCGGGCGACGTCGCGAAAATAATGGTCAAGTCGCCCTACGACGAAGCGCAGGCGCTGGTTACCGTGGAGCGCGAGGGCGTGCTGGACCGCTGGCTGACCGCCACCAAAGGCGGCGCGGACTTCATCAATGTGCCGATAAAAGAAAAATACCTGCCGAACGCTTATGTCAGCGTGATATTGATAAAAGGCCGCGCCGGCGAGCAGAAATTCTCCGAAGACGGAGAGACGGACCTCTCGAAGCCGCAGGCCAAGTTCGGCTACCTCTCTTTCAACGTGAGCCCGGCAGGGCGCCGGCTGGCGCTTGAGCTGAAGAGCGATAAAGCGGATTACCGCCCGGGCCAGGAAATAAAGCTCGGCATCAGTACGCTGGACGAAGCCGGGAAGCCCGCGGCCGGCGAACTGACCGTGTTCGCCGTGGACGAAGGCGTGCTCAGCCTCACCGGCTACTCCACCCCCGACGTTTTCTCGGGCTTCTACGGGCCGCGCCCGCTTAATATACTCACCGCGGATTCGCGCCTGCACGTTATCGGGCAGCGCAACTACGGGGAAAAGGGCGAGGCGCGTGGCGGCGGCGGCGGCGCTTCCCTCGCGGGCATAGACCTGCGCTCCAACTTCGTGCCGACGGCTTACTGGAACCCGTCGGTAAAGACCGGCCCCGACGGCAAGGCGAGCCTTTCTTTCAAACTGCCGGACAGCCTCACCAGGTTCAGGCTGATGGCGGTGGCTAACTCCGGGAAAAGGTTCGGCTCCGGGGAAGCTTCCGTGACCGTTTCAAAGCCGCTTATGCTCCGGCCCTCCATGCCGCGCCTGGCGCGCGCCGGGGATACTTTTGAATGCGGCGTGGTGGCCCATAATTACGCTCCGGAAGCCGCGACCGTAAAGGTTTCGATAGAGACCGCCGGCGGCTCGGTCAGCGTCAAGAGCGAGGCGAACCGCGAGGTTCCGGTTGAAAGCGGCAAGGCCGCCGAAATAACCTGGAACTGCGCGGCCGAAAAGCCGGGCGAGACGGTGTTCAAGTTCCGCGCCTCGGCCGGAAAAGAAACCGACGGACTGGAATGGAAGCTTCCGGTCCGGACCTGGGAGCCCCGCGAGTATTCGGCCGCCAGCGGGGTCACGGCCGGTACGGCCGAGGAAGCGCTTCAGCGCCCCTATCCCGGCGCGGCCGGGGACGTCGCCGTGGAGATCTCGCCTACCGCGCTGAACGGTCTTAACGAGGGCGCGCGCTACCTGCTGGAGTACCCTTACGGCTGCCTCGAGCAGAAACTGTCCCGCTCCATGCCGGTGATCTATTGGGCCGAACTTATGGAGGCCTTCGGCCTCGGTTCCCAGGGCACGCTCAAGGCGGAGGTGCAGAAAGTTTTTGACAAGCTTTCGGATTATCAGCATCCGGCCGGCGGCTTCTGCTACTGGACCGGCGGCTGCAGGCAGCCCGACCCCTACCTGAGCGCCTACGCGCTGGAGGCGGCGATGCTTGCGCAGCGGCAGGGCTACAAGGCGGACGCCGAAGTCCTGAAGCGGGACGCCGACTGGCTCGAGCGGTACCTGGCCACGCAGAAAACCGACTGGGCTTATCCTTACAGTACCAGCGAGGATTACGCGGCGCGGGCTTACGTGGTTTACGCGCTGGCCCTGTACGGGTGGAACGAGAGCCCTTATTTGGACCAGCTCTATCTCAAGCGGGCGCAGGTTCCTTATCTCGCCAAGGGCTATATGATCATGGCGGCCAAGCTTCTGGGCTTCGACGCGGAAGCGTCGAAGAAACTGTCGGCCGAGATCATGGCGCAGGCCAGGTATTCGCCGACGCAGATGCACTTCGAGGACGCCGAGCCCATGCCCTGGATACATAATTCCGCCGTTCAGACCACGGCGGTGATGCTGGACGCGCTGCTCGAGGCCGAGGGCGGTTTCCCGGGCGACGAGAAAGCGGTAAAGTGGCTGACCACGGAAAAAAAGAACAAGGGCCGCTGGCGTACCACCCAGGAAAATTCCTGGGCGATGCGGGCTTTCCAGACTTATTTCCTCCGCTACGAGAAGGACGAGCCGGACTTTAAGGGCTCGGTGCTGGTGATGGGAGGAATGCCCAAGCCCCTGCTGGAACAGCAGTTCAAGGGCAGGGAACTGTTCTCCCTGGCTGACAGTTTCGGTTTCGACTCGGTGTTCACCGAAGGGGATACCGCGAAACTGCTGTTCTCTAAAACCGGGACGGGGCGCATGTATTATTCGCTGCGTATGGGCTTCGTGCCGGAGAAGCGGGACAAGCCGGCTTCCGAGGGTTTTGAACTGAGCCGGGAGATAAAGCCGATGGACGGCGGGAAAGCGTTCAAAGCCGGAGCCCGCGCGGTGGTGACCATTACCGTCAAGACGCCGCAGGACAGGACTTTCGTGGCGGTTAACGACCCCGTGCCGGCCGGCTTCGAGATAGTCAACACCGAGTTCGCCGTCGAAGGCGCGGAGGACGCGCGGGCGCTGGCGCAGAAGGGCGGGCGCGGAGGCGGCTGGGGCGAGTTCGAGCGGGCCGAGCGCTATGACGACCGGATGCTGATCTTCGCCGACTACCTGACGGCAGGGACGCATAAGTATTCCTACGTTGTGCAGGCGACAAGCCCGGGCTTGTATTACGCCCCGTCGGGCCTGGTGGAGGGCATGTACGAGCCCGAAGTTTTCGCCCGCACCGCCGGCAGCACCGTGGAGATAGTCAGGTAAACAGGCAAAGGGCGGCGCGGCTTTTTATTATGAGAATACTGATCGCCGGCGCGGGAGGATTCGTGGGAGGGGCTTTGCTCGAAAGGCTGGCCGCGCACGAGCTTGTCCTTCCGTCGCGGGAACCGGAAAAGTTCCGGAAGGCCGGGGTGAAGGGAACCTTCCCCGTTTTCTCGGAAGACCTGGAAAAGCTCGTGACCGGGTATTCCCCCGAAGTCGTTATCAATTTGCTCGGTATAATACGCGAAACGCCGGGTGCGTCATTCGACCTGGTGCACAGGGAGTACACCCGCCGCCTGCTGGCCGGGGCGCGCGCGGCGGGCGTTAAAAAATTCATACAGATGTCCGCTCTCGGCGCCGCTCCGGACGCTCCGTCGGAATATCATCGCAGCAAGTTCGCCGGAGAAACCGCGGTAAGGGGATCCGGCCTGCCGTATATTATCTTCAGACCTTCCTTTATAACCGGCCCGGGCCAGAAATTCGGCAGGGACCTGGAGAAACTCGCGCGATTTCTCCCGGTCTTCGCGGTTCCCTCGGACGCTCTCGTCGCGCCGGTGGAGGCCGCGGTCGTGGCAGCCTGCTTCGGGCGGGCCGCCGAGGACGGGGCGATAAAAGACGAGATCTTCGAACTGGCCGGGGACAGGGTGCTTAGCTTCAGGCAGCTGGTGTCGGAGTCCCTCGCTGCCTCCGGCTTTCGCAGGCCGGTGATAGGCCTGCCGCGCAAACTATTTTTCCCGCTTCTTCCCTTGTTCGGCCTGTTCCCTGAACCGCCGATGAGCCGCGAGCAATACCTGATGATGGCGTCCCCTAACGTCCCCTCCGGCAAATTCCGCGGCGCGGAAGACCTGCTGGCCGGATCCTGATCCGGCGGCTTGAACCTGGCTTTTCCCGGCTAAAAATTCCCGCGCGCGAACCTGCGCGGCTTCTCTTCCCTCAGGAGGCGGGATACGGCGAAGAATTTCGCCTTAAGTTCCACCGCTGATAATCCCGCCTGCCGCCTGAGGTCGGCTTCTCTTTCCCGGGATTCCTGCAGAAGCGTTTCAGCCTCTTTCCTCAGCGCGGCCTCGCGGGCCAGGTCTCCCCCGAGTTCCATCGCGTTTCTTTTTTTCAGGCTGAGCTGGGAGTTAAGCCGGCGTATTTCAGAACGCAGCTCGTACAGGCTGGATTCACTTTCGTTTAAAAGGGTTTTCTGCCTGTTAAAATCTTCATTCAGCTCTTTCAGGGCTGAAAGCGAGGAAGCGGTCAGCACGTCCTGCTCCGTAAGCTGGACCCTGGCTTGCTCAAGCTCATGCTTCAGGGCGGCGCTTTCTTTCTTCGCGTCCAGAACTTCCTGGTTCAGCCTCCAGGTGTCCCGGCCGGTACTGGTTTCCTCCGTCTTCCTTTTCTCCGCCGGAGCCTTGCTTTTACGGTTCCTGGCGAATAATTCGGCCTCTATATTCCTGATATTTTCAAAGGTCATTCCGGAGGAGGGTGTGCCGTTGGTCATAATGATACCGCCTTGTTTACTAGTCTACGCCCCTCTCCTCAGCTAATATTCAGCAAAAGCTCAGGTTTTCCTCAAATACAGGAATCCTCCCTGCGGGGCGGATAAAGTTGGAGATATCGCGATATCCTGCATGGGCTTGCGAATCGGGGCGGCGGGTGGTAGACTGTTTAGGTGGTATGAAAATCAAGACGGCTCTAATCGCTTTATTCCTCTTTGCCCTGCCCCGGGCCGCTTTCCCGGTAGAGAAGGCGGAGGGGAAGCCTTGCGGCTCATGCGCCGCTAAACTGGCCGGGAGCATCAGCCTTTTGGAAAAAGCCGGCGTGAAAGCTCCCGAAACGCCCCCGGCGCCGGCCGCGGCGGCCGCGGGCTGGGAGGAGCTGGGCGGCGGCGCCTGGTTCTCCGGCGCGCCCGCGCCCGGCGGCACGCTTTTTATCGGCTATGCCGGCTACGGGGCGGACGGGGCCGGCGCACGCAACTGGGCTTCAGCCGTAGCCGCGGCCAAGGGCTGGGGGATGACGGTCGCCGTGGCGGGCCCGGACAAGCTTTATTACGAGGACAATGAAAAACTGGAAGCGAATAAGCGCATCCTCGAAGAGCTTATCCCGCGGCTGGCGCCCGGGCGGATAATCATAGCTGCGCACTCTTCCGGCAGTTTTGTGTCCAAAGAATTCATGGCGCTGCTGGAAAAGCTGGGCAGGAAAGGCCTGCTCCATAAGATCTCCTATTACGACCTGGACGGCGGGCCCTGCGGCCCCTGCCGGAAATACGCCGACGACCCGGGCAATTCCGGTTTCAGTTTCAGCTGCGTTTCCGCCTCGCAGCCGGGCGGCCCGGCGGCTCCTAATATCGGTTCGATGAAGGGCTGCGGCAAATATTATATCGGGCTTGAGGCCGAAGGCGCCGGCTGCGCCGGGCCCTGGTGCCTGCACGGCTGGCTTATAAACCGCGGGGCCTCGAAGCTGGACGCCGTCAGGCCTAAAACGAGGGAGTATTACCTTTCCCCTTCGCTCTCTCCCTGCGTTTCCTATTTCAAAGAGAACTGAACCTATGCGAATGAAAAAAATGATCCCGGCCCTCGGGGTATTGGTTTTTGCCCTCTGCGGAACGCTGCGGGCGGAAGTATTGAAAGGCCCCGCCGGGCTCAGGTTCGAGGCCAAAGGCAGGGCCGTCGTTTCCCTTAATGACGGCGTCCAGGTTGAATGCGTCGAATCCACCGAACCCTGGAAGCAGGCCGGCTTCACCGCTTACGTGGAAGCCGCGTACCTGGAGCAGGCGGAGCTTAAAATAAAAAAAGGCGCCGTTCTTTACGACAAGGCCGGCAAAGTTTTCGGCCGGGTTACCGAGCCGTTCCCGCTGGAATTCACCCCGGGAAAGCCCGACGCCAGGACCGGCCGGGCCATGGTCGAAATAGTCCTGCTGGCCTATTACCAGGACATAAAGCAGGATTCGATAATCGAGAACGCGCTTGCGCGCGAACTGAAGGGCGCGATGGGCATGCTGGCCCCCGGCGGGCTTGCCGCGCACCTGAAAAAGTTCGGCTACCGGAAATGGTACGGCTATGAAGGAGTAGAGTCTTCCGGAGTTTACGAGAACTGGATAGAGGACCCGTCGCCCGGGTTCAGGGTGCTTCTGATCTTCCACCGCGGCAAGCTGGCCGCCGTCCTGCATAGCCGGAGCATAAACTATAAATTCATAGCCTCGAAGGATTTTATGAGGGGCTGCAGGCTTTCCTACATAAGGAAGCTGCCGGAGCCTGAAACCCGGACGCTGGAAAAATTTTATACGGATATGATCAGCAAGGCGGATTAGCCGGAACTCGCCGCGGTAAGCAGCGGCGTACCGCGGAAATGCCGGTCAAGAGGACTAAAAATGAAAACCATAGCGCTTATTATAATTCTCGGTATCGGCGGGGCGGCGGCGGCCGGGTATAAAGAGGTGGAGGGGGCGCTTAAGGATATGCAGGGCCCGCAGGTGGGCCAGATAAGCAAAGAGCTGGATGAGCTCCTGCTTCTGCCCGCCGCGGCTTTGGCAAAAGACGCGCGCGCGGCGGCCTTTCTCGCCGAAAACCAGGCCGCTATGGAGCTGTTCAGGGAGGCCGCCGAAGAGCCCAATGCCGGTTATCTTCTGGCCCCGAAGCCGGAGAAACTGAGCGTCAAGACCCCGCAGCCCAAGTTCGCCGCGCATACCAGACTGGCCAGGCTGCTGCTTATCGAAGCGAAGATAAGAGCAGCGCGGAAGCAGGACGCCCTGGTGGAAAAAGACCTTCTCGCGGTGGCCGGGTTCCTTGCGCAGCTGTCGGCGCAGAGATCGGCGCTTATCCTCAGCTCCATGGTTGAGCAGCTGGTGATCTTGAAAGCCGCCCCGGCCTTCGCAGAAAGCCTTGCTTCACCCTCGTCCAAGCCGGCTTATCTTAAGGAGCTCGGGGCGAGGCTGGATAAGGTTTATAAGAACCAGGATTTTATGCGGGCGGCCATGCTTGAAGAGGCCGAGATGTCGAAAGGCTCCATACTGGAAGCGGTAAACCCGGCTACGATGGTAGGGGAGCGCGCGAAGCTCGGCTTTCTGCAGCGGCTGGGCGCGAAGAAACTCCAGGACCAGGAATTCTTCTCCTGGATCTACCGTGACTATAATGCCGCCGTCGACGCGCATGCCGGGGTCCTGGTCGGGGCTTTCCGCGCCAACAATCCCGCCCCCGTCGCGGCGTATCTGGAGAGGCGCGGGCAGGAGATCAAGGCCCGGAAAGAGGCCCGCGAGAAGATCGGAACTTTTTCCGGGATCATCGACGGGCTGAAAGGCGGGCCAGAGGCAAAAAAAGGAATGGCCCGGATCATAGTGGACAATATGCTCATTATAGGCACGCCGGCCTACGAAAAGATCATCCCGCGCTACCATCTCTTTTTGACCAGGCTTAATATCCTTCGTACGGCCCTGGCCGTGAAATTCTACCAGCGCGCGAAGAAGCGGCTGCCGGACAGCCTCGACCAGCTCGTCCCCGGTTTCCTCGACGCGGTGCCGCAGGATCCCTTTAATAAATTCGCGCCGCTGGTCTATGTTAAAAACGGCAAGAATTTCCGGCTTTACAGCTTCGGCCCGGACGGCAAGGATAACGGCGGGGCCGCCGCGCTGGATTACGAAGCCTACTTCGAAAACCCGGCCCGCGACGCGGGAGATATCGTTTTCCCGGACTGAAACAAATAGCGCGGTTCTAGCGCGAGCCGCATTCGTTATAAACCTTCGTTTCTTCCGCGATCAGGTCCAGGACCGCCGTCAGCCTGTCCGGGTCCGGCGGTTCCTCGTATTCGGATCTATAGTAAGAGCCAAGCAGTTTATAGAACCTGGCTTTTACTTCGGGGTCCGTTATCTCGGTGCCGGGGTTCCTGCTCAGGCCGCGGATAGTGAAACCGGGTTCTTTCATCTTGGCCGCCCAGTACCTGGCTTTCGTTTCCACAAGTTCCGAATTCAGCCCGGTCAGCCGCATTTTGCGGCCGGCGCATGAGCCCTGACCGGGATCTGAAATGGCGTCCCTGAAATCCGAAGGTGGGAGGGGCCATTCCGGGCTGTCCCATTCCAGTTCTACGTCAGGGACTTCAGGGAATTGCGCCCGCTCCCGCTCAGATTCGGACTGGTCCGCCAGCAGCACCCTGCCCGTTTTGGTATCTATAAGCCGGGTTAAAATTTTCAGTTTGTTTCCCGCCGCGAATACCGTGCCGGTAACTACGGCTTCGATGGAAAGAAAGTCCGCGGCCAGGGAGGAAAGCCCCGCCTCTTTCAGGGCTTTTTCCAGCAGGGCCCGCTCGATAAGGGTGGGCTTTTCATGCCCGGCCAGACAGGCGCCGATTCTCTCCGATATATAATCCGTCTCGTTCTTTTCCACGCCGTCCTTCCCGGCGAAGCCCAGCACGGAGATCCTGTTTATGTCGTGCGCCACGGAGAAATTCACGATCCGCGCCGAAACGCCTTTGCAGTCGCCTCCGCCCTCCCCGGCCGCCGCACCAAGGGGGGACGCCCCGCAAAAAATAGCGAGAGCGATAAATATCTTTAACCCGCGGCCTTTCATAATACCTCCCCAAATTAAGTATACAGCCGGGGAGCTTTTCCCGCAATTGCCGGTTTCCCATTTCCCCTGACTTTCTTCCACTTTCAGGTTGATTATTTACCGCGAATTGTTATAATCGGGGTTGGGGGGATAATGAAAATGGAAAACATATTGGCGGCCTCTATTGCCGCGGGGCTGGTTGTCGTCCTGGCCGTGTTCCTGGGGCCGAGACTTAAGAACCGGGCCGGGGGTTTTGCCGACGGAGATATCTTCCGGGCCAGGCGGGAGGCTATGGTGGCCGGCCAGATAGAAGCGAGGGGCGTGAAGGATCCCGGCGTGCTGAAAGCGATGCGGGAGGTCCCCCGCCATGAGTTCGTGCCCGTCGAGCTGAGAAATGCGGCCTATGACGACCGGCCGCTGTCCATAGGCCTCGGCCAGACCATAAGCCAGCCTTTCATAGTGGCCTATATGACCGAGGCGCTGGCCCTGAAGCCCGGGGACAAGGTGCTTGAAATAGGGACCGGGTCAGGCTACCAGGCGGCGGTGCTCGCTAATTTGGCCGGCAAGGTTTTTTCCGTCGAAATAGTCTGCGAGCTGGAGAGGTCGGCAAAAGAGGCGCTGCTCCGCCTGGGCTATTCCTCCGTGCGCACGGTTTGCGCCGACGGTTATAAAGGCTGGCCGGAGGAGGCGCCCTTTGACGCTATTATGGTCACCGCCGCGCCCGAACACGTTCCGCAGCCGCTTCTTGACCAGCTTAAGCCCGGAGGCAGGCTGGTCATGCCGGTCGGAACGCGCCTCTCGCAGGAGCTGGTCCTGATACGCAGGACGGGGACCGGCTTCAAAAAAGAATCGCTTATCCCGGTGATCTTCGTCCCCATGACCGGGGAAGCCGAGCTGAAACACAGCGGGGCGCATTATTGAGGATTGTCGACCGGCGGAGCAGCTAAAAAATATAAAATAGATACAGGCGACTATGAACGAACCTGTAAATTTTTCGCAGATGGAAGACCCGGAGCGGCGCTTCGACCGCATGGCGCGGCTTGTGGGGCCCGATGCGATGGAGAAGCTTAAGAGATCCCACGTCATGGTGATAGGCTGCGGCGGGGTGGGGTCCTGGGCGGCCGAGACCGTCGCGCGGGCGGCTGTCGGGCGCATCACCGTGGTCGACTTCGACACCGTCTGCATCCGCAACTTCAACCGCCAGCTCCAGGCCCTGAGCGGGACCATAGGCAAGCATAAGGCCCTCCTCCTGGCGGAGCGCCTGCGCCTGGTGAACCCCGAGGCGCGGGTGGACGGGATAGCCAACTATTTCAACGATACCACCTGCGAGCCGATGATGGCCGAACGCCCGGATTTCGTGATAGACGCTATCGACCATATCACCTCCAAATGTTTCCTGATAGATTACTGCCATAAAAAAAAGATCCCGCTGGTGGTCTCCACCGGCTCCGGCGGGCGCATGGACCCCACGCAGGTGCGGGTGATGGACCTGGGGCTGACCGAGATGGACCCGCTGGCCCGGGCCGTGCGCAATATCCTGCGCGAGAAATATGATTTCCCGAGGAAAGGTAAATTCGGCGTGGAGTGCGTCTGTACCCTCGAGCAGCATAAGAAACCGCATGACTCCATGGAATCCACCGACTGCAAAGCCGGCTGCCTCTGCCCCCAGGGCGAGAACGAATTCCAGAGCTGCACCAAGAAAAGCGTGGTCCT
>CAZUQT010000055.1:0-15249 GCA_964622585.1 uncultured Elusimicrobiaceae bacterium
CCATTAACGGAGGATTCCCTTTGTTTTACGGATTTTCCTGGGACAGCCCTGCCTTAGACTAAAATAAAAAAATAAGCGCGACCAGGGTATTTCCTGAACTGTCAACCACGATCCTTAAAATACAGGGAACGAACCCGCACCTTTTCAACAAAGATTAATACATTTGATACAATGACTCTATACGGCGGAAAACGCCTTAAAGTTAAGCAAAGACATGGAGCGTCTTTATACACCGCGTGGAGGAAAATATGATCTTAAAAACAGGCGAAAATATGCAGACAGTAGATTCCGTGCTTGACCTCATAGGCAATACCCCTCTTCTTAAAGTAAAACACCTGGACACCGGGAAATGCGAACTTTTCCTTAAGTTGGAGTGCCAGAATCCAGGCGGCTCGATAAAAGACCGCATCGCCCTTTCCATGATAGCCGCCGCGGAGAAAGAAGGCAAAATTAAAAAGGGAGGAACGCTGGTGGAAGCCACCGCCGGGAATACCGGGCTGGGGCTAGCCCTGGTCGCCGCCCAGAAAGGCTACAAACTCATCCTCGTCATCCCCGACAAGATGAGCCAGGAAAAGATCTCCCATTTAAGGGCCTTGGGCGCGCAGATAATAAATACGCGCTCTGACGTGGAGAAAGGCCACCCCGAGTATTACCAGGACATGGCGGAAAGGATAGCCAAAGAAACTCCTAACGCTTACTTTATAAACCAGTTCGCCAACCAGGCCAATCCGGCGGCGCACGAAGAAAGCACCGCGCCCGAGATCTGGGAACAGATGGAGCACCGCGTGGACGCCGTGGTCTGCGGCGTAGGCTCCGGCGGCACGCTGACCGGTTTCGGCCGCTTTTTCTCGCGCGTTTCGCCTGGAACCGAAATGGTGCTGGCCGATCCGGCCGGCTCGGTGCTGGCCGACTATGTAAAGACCGGCAAGCTCGGAAAAGCGGGCTCCTGGTACGTAGAAGGCATAGGCGAGGATTTCATTCCCTCGGTCGCGGATATGGCCCTGGTGAAGAAGGCTTATACTATAACCGACGCTGAGAGCTTTACGGCCGTGCGCGAACTGCTCAAAAAAGAAGGAGTCCTGGCAGGTTCCTCTACGGGCACCCTGCTCGCCGCTGCGCTTAAATACTGCCGCGAGAGCAAGACCGCCAAGCGGGTAGTCACTGTCGTCGGAGACAGCGGCAACAAATATCTTTCAAAGATGTTCAACGATTACTGGATGGCCGACCAGGGCTTCATAAAGAGAACCGAGTTCGGCGATCTGCGCGACCTGGTCGGGCGCCCCTGCTCCGCCGGCTCGGTGGTCTCTGTAAAACCCGGGGACGCCCTGGTAACCGCCTTCCTGCGGATGCGGATGTACGAATACTCTCAGCTCCCGGTGATGGAAGACGGCCGCGTGGTAGGGCTGCTGGACGAGTCGGATATACTTCTGGCCGTTCATAAAGATGTCTCCAACTACCGCAAACCCGTAAAAGAGCATATGACCCACAATTTGGTCACGGTGCAGCCTTCAACCTCCCTCGAAGAGATCACCACTATCCTCAACAAGGACCTGGTGGGGCTGCTCAACTGCGACGGGAAGTTCTACGGCCTTATAACCCGCGTGGACCTGCTTAACCACCTGCGGCGCTCGCTGGCGTAATTGAAGTAATTCAAGGAGAGTAAAATGAAATTCGAAACAGCGCTGATGCACGCGGGGCAGGAAGCCGATAAGCAGACAGGGTCGGTCAATGTACCGATCTACCAGACCTCCACCTACAAACAGGACGCTATCGGCAAGGACCGGGGCTGGGAATATTCCCGCACCGGCAATCCCACGCGCAAAGCGCTGGAGGACTGCATTGCCGCGCTCGAGGGGGCGAAGTACGGCCTGGCTTTCGCTTCCGGCCTGGCCGCCGAGGCGACGGCTTGCCTGAGCCTGCTGAAGAAGGGCGATCACGTCGTGTCCGGCGACGATGTTTACGGCGGAACCTACCGGCTTTTCGAAAAAGTATTCAAGAAATGGGGCCTGGAAGTCACCTATGCGGACTCTAAGAATCCCGCTTCCTTCAAAAAAGCGATGCGCCGGAATACCCGCCTTATCTGGGCGGAGACCCCCACCAACCCGCTGCTGAACATAACCGATATAGCGGCGCTGGCCGAGATAGCGAAAAAGCACAAGGCCATTCTCGCCGTGGACAACACTTTCGCCACGCCTTACTTCCAGCGCCCGATAGAGCTGGGCGCGGACATCGTGGTGCACAGTTCAACCAAGTACCTGGGCGGCCACAGCGACGTGGTAGGCGGCCTGATGGCCGTGGCGGACAAAGGTATCTACGAGGAAGTGAAATTCCACCAGAACGCGGCCGGCGGTATCCCCGGGCCCTGGGACTCCTGGCTTACGCTGCGCGGGATGAAGACCCTCGCGGTGCGCATGATGGCCCATGAGGCCAATGCCTTCGAGATAGCGGATTTCCTTTCGGCGCACCCGGCGGTAGCCAAAGTATATTACCCCGGCCTCAAGACCCATCCCGC
Source organism: uncultured Elusimicrobiaceae bacterium (assembly GCA_964622585.1). Lineage (GTDB taxonomy): Bacteria > Elusimicrobiota > Elusimicrobia > Elusimicrobiales > UBA9959 > UBA9959. Next base: position 2,513 of record CAZUQT010000055.1, read on the forward strand.
GCACGAGCTTGCCGACAGCCAGATGTACGGCTTCGGCGGCATGGTAAGCTTCGAACTGAAGGGGGGAAGGCCCGCTGCCGACGCCTTCTTTAAAAAGCTGAAGATCTTCATGCTTGCCGAGAGCCTCGGCGGCGTTGAATCGCTGGCCTGCTACCCGGCGACGATGACGCACGCGGCTATCCCGGAGAAGGACCGCCTGAAGCGCGGGATAACCGCCGGGCTGGTGCGCCTCTCCGCCGGGATCGAGAACTCTGACGACCTTATAAACGACCTGGAGCGCGCCCTGAAACGGTAGGCCGTTTGAACCGCATAGCGCACGATACGGCACAGCCATAGACTAGTATGAACCTGTCAAAAGAAGAGCTTATACGGTATTCAAGGCAGCTGGTCATCCCCGGCGTGGGACCGGAAGGCCAGCAGAAGCTCAAAGCCGCGAAAATAGCCGTGGTCGGCGCCGGCGGCCTGGGGTCGCTGGTTCTAGGCTACCTCGCCGGCGCCGGTGTCGGCGAGATAGGCGTCTTCGACTTCGGTCCGGTAGAGCTTTCAAACCTTCACCGCCAGCTTATTTACGGCACCGGAGATATCGGGAAGCTCAAGACAGAGCTGGCAAAGAAGCGCCTGCTTGAGATAAATCCGGAAATAAAAGTTAACGCGAACGAAGGCATCCTTACCGGCGGGAATATCGGCGCCGCGCTGGCCGGCTATGACTATATCGCCGACTGCACCGATAATTTCCTGACCCGCGCCGCTATCAATAAAGCCTGCCTGCAGTTGAAAAAGACTTACGTTCACGGCGCGGTTTACCAGTTCGAGGGGCAGCTGGCCGTTTTTGAGCCGCATAGCGGACCCTGCCTGGGCTGCCTGGCCCCCGGAGCAGAGCGCCAGGAGAACCAGGCCTGCGCCGAAGCCGGCGTGATGGGCCCGGCCGCCGGGGCCATAGCCTCAATGCAGGCACTCGAAGTCCTTAAACTGATACTCGGCTTTGAAACCCTGAAGGGCAAATTCGCTATGCTGGACTTCCAGCTGGCGGATTTCAACGTCGTTGAGCTGAAAAAAAGCCCGGACTGCCCCGTCTGCGGCGCGAAAGCCGGAGCGGATAATAAATTTATAGAAGCCCTCTCTGTCGATCTTATCACTCCGGAAGAGCTCAAGGCGCGATTAGCTTCCGGCAAGCCGCCGCGCGTACTGGACCTCCGCTATCCCTGGGAGCATGACCTTTGCCATATAGCCGGCGACGCCTGGATCGACTTCGACGAGCTTCTTAAGAACGGCGCGGGCCTCGGCGCGGGCGAAGAGATCGTCCTTTACTGCAAAGGCCAGAGCAAATCAGCCGCGGCCTTCCGCGCCCTCCGCGCGAAAGGCTTTGAGAAAGTTTCAGTCCTGAAAGGCGGCCTTGACGCCTGGGCTGAAAAGATGGAGAAAGGGATGCTCCGCTATTAGCCCTCCGGCCCGAAGACTCCCGCCCCGGCCGTAATATTTCAAGCTCAAAATATGTTTCAATAACAGTGTATCTGGATCTCCTGAAACGGAACTTTTATGCCTCAAGCCAAGCCGCCGGCAAAGCCCCTCAGCCCTTTAAAGGACCTTTATGCTTTTCTGGAGAAAGACCGGCGGATAGCGATCGTTTTCGTGCTTGCCGCCATGTGCTGCGTCGGCGTTCTGGATTACGCGACGGGTGAAGAGTACAGCTTTTCCATATTTTACCTGGTGCCCATCTCCTTTGCCGCCTGGAGCATGGGCCGGAACGTCGGGATCTCCGTTTCGCTCGCCGGGAGCGCGGTATGGATAGGCATCGATTTCCTTCTCGATCATCAGAAATACGGCTACTCGCGGGTTTCCTACTGGAACTCGCTGGTCGGGTGCGCTTTCTTCGTAGTGGTTTCAGTCCTTATCTCGAAGCTGAACAGCACCCTGAAAAAGGAAAAATCCATTTCTGAAATGAAGACCCGGATGATATCTTTTGTAAGCCACGAAATTAACAACTCCCTGACAAGCATGAACATGACGCTGGCGCTCCTGGACGAGGAGAACCTGACGTCCTCTCCGGAAAGAAGAAAAGCCATGTACGACGTACTTGCCAGCGTCTATTCCGTCATAAGGCAGACTTCCCTGAATTTTCTTAACCAGGCCCGCATGCAGGAAGGGAAACTCGTCATGGACAAGGTGCTGACCGATCCCCTGAAAGTGATCTCCGGCACCGCCGACCTGATCAGCCCGCTGGTGGCGGACAAGGGGCTGGAACTGACCATAAGCAGGCCGGAAAGCCCGGTGCTTGTCCTGGCCGATCCGGACGCGCTGCTGCTGGTGATCACGAATCTGGCCGGGAACGCCGTAAAATACACTCCGAAGAACGGGAAGATCAGTATACGCCTGAGCTTTGACGGAGAAAAAGCCCTCTTCGAAGTAGAGGACACCGGAATAGGAATGAGCGGCGACGAGCTGGAAAAAATAGCCACTCCCTACTACCGGACGGAGGACGGCAAGAAAAAGGCGAAAGGCTTCGGAATAGGGCTTAACCTGTGCAGGGAGATAATACAGGCCCACGGCAGCTCGCTTAACATAGAAAGCGAAAAAGGAAAGGGAACTAAAGCCGGTTTTTATCTTCCGGCTTCGGACGCGCCCGCTAACTAGCGCGGCCTTCACGATGGGCGCCTGGCGGTATGCCGGCACAACGCACGTATGAGATTTTCCTTCACTAAACTGGTCCCGTCCCTGGTCAGGCAGGGAGTAAGATCGCAGGCGGCCGTACTGTCGAAGAACGACCACAGGCTCCTGGACAGCTGCTCCCTGCCGCCCGAGAAGGCCCTCTCGGAGCTGAAGACCTCCAAAGACGGCTTAAGCGACGCCCAGGCCGGGGCGGCCAGGGAGCTCTACGGCTTCAACGCCCTCACCCGCAAAGAAAAGAAATTCTTCGTTTTCGAGATCCTCGAGCGGTTCAAGAACCCGCTCGCGGTGCAGCTGCTCATCATCGGCGGGATCTCTCTCTGGATGGGTGACGACCGCTCCGCGGTCGTAGTCGGCGCGATGGTTTTCCTCAGCGTCATCCTTTCCTACGTGCAGGAGACCCGCTCCGGCAAGGCCGTGGAGCAGCTGCAGAAGATGGTCCAGGCCAACACGCTTGTCATCCGCGGCGGGAAGGAGACGGAGATCCCCACGGTAGAGGTGGTTCCCGGCGACATCGTGGTCCTGCACGCCGGGGCAATAATCCCCGCCGACCTCCGCCTGGTCTCGGCCAAGGATTTCTTCCTGAGCCAGTCGGCGCTCACCGGCGAGTCCATGCCGATAGAGAAGTCCACCGAGCTGCCCGGCCCGGCGCCGAAGAACGTCATAGAGCTGCCGAACGCCTGCTTCCAGGGCAGCTACGTGGTCAGCGGGGCGGCGCGCGGCGTAGTCGTGAACACCGGCGAGAATACATATCTCGGCTCCATCTCCGCCAAGCTCACCGGCGAGAAGGGACAGACCAGCTTCGACAGGGGCATACAGGATTTCACCTGGCTGATGATCCGCTTCATGGCCGTGATGGTCACCTGCGTTTTCCTGATAGTCGGCCTCACAAAGGGCGACTGGGTGAGCGCGCTGCTCTTCTCCATGTCGGTGGCGGTGGGGCTCACGCCGGAAATGCTGCCGATGATACTCACCGTGAACCTCTCCAAGGGCGCGCTGGTGATGTCGAAGAAAAAAGTGATAGTAAAGCGCCTGAACTCGATACAGAATTTCGGCGCGATAGACATACTCTGCACGGACAAGACCGGGACGATCACCCAGGACAGGATAGTGCTGGAGAAGTTCGTGGACGTGACGAACCGCTCCAGCGAGGACGTGCTGCGCTACGCCTACATGAACAGCTATTACCAGACGGGCCTGCGCAATTTGCTGGACCGCTCCATCCTTTCGCATACCGAGCTGGACGTGGAGAAGACCTGCAGGAAGGTGGACGAGATCCCTTTCGACTTCAAGCGCAAGCGCATGTCGGTGATCATTGAATACGAGGACTCCCACGTGATGATCACCAAGGGCTCCGTGGAGGACGTTTACAGCGTCTGCGGCTCGTGCCAGATCGACGACGAGGCGCTCCCGCTGATAGACGTGATGAAGCGGGACCTGATGGAGGAATACGAGCGCCTTTCCAGGACCGGCTACCGGGTGCTGGCCGTCGCCTACAGGGAATTCGCCAAGGACAAGACCGTATTCGGAGTGCAGGACGAGGGCGACCTGGTTCTGCTCGGGTATCTCGCCTTCTTCGACCCGCCCAAGGATTCCGCCGCCAAGGCGCTGGCCGGGCTGGAGAAGATGGGCGTAAGCATAAAGATACTTACCGGCGACAACGAGCTGGTCACGCAGAAGATCTGCTCCGACGTAGGGCTGGCTTCAGGGAGCGTGATAACCGGCGGGGCCCTGGCGGAACTGGACGAGGCGGGCGTCTCCGCGGCCGCGGAGAAGAACACCGTCTTCGCCCGGCTTTCGCCTTCCCAGAAAGAGCAGATCATCGCCGCGCTGCAGAAGGCCGGGCACGTGGTCGGCTACATGGGGGACGGGATAAACGACGCGCCCGCCCTGAACCTGGCGGACGTGGGGATCTCCGTCGACACGGCGGTGGACGTGGCCAAGGAGTCCGCCGACATCATCCTCCTCGAGAAGGACCTGATGGTGCTGGAGGAGGGGATAATAGAAGGGCGCAAGGTCTTCGGCAATATCACCAAGTACATCAAGATGGGCGCAAGCTCCAACTTCGGCAATATGTTCAGCGTGGTCGGCGGCAGCTACTTCCTCCCTTTCCTGCCGATGCTGCCGATACAGATCCTGATGAACAACCTGCTCTACGACATCTCCCAGATAGGCATCCCGACGGACAACGTGGACGAAGAGTATCTCAGGAAGCCCAAGAAATGGAACATCGCCAATATAAAGAAGTTCATGCTGGTCGTGGGGCCGATCAGCTCCGTCTTCGACTACGCCACTTATTTCCTGATGCTTTATTTCTTCGGCTGCATCGCCTTCTCCGCCCCGGGCGCCCCGCTTGCGGACAAGGTCCACCTGGAGAAGCTTTTCCACACGGGCTGGTTCGTGGAATCCCTGCTGACGCAGACCCTCATCGTCTATATCATCCGCACTAAAAAGATCCCTTTCCTGGAAAGCGTGCCCAGCCTGCCGATGGTGTTCGCCACGGTAATGGCGGTAACCATAGGCGTGTTCCTGCCCCATACGCATTTCGCCGACAAGCTGGGCTTCGTGCCTCTGCCCGGCGTCTACTGGCTGTGGCTCGGGGGCTTCCTGCTTCTTTACGCGGTGCTCACTCATAACGTAAAAGTCTGGTTCTACCGCAAGTTTGGAGACGACTAAATGAAAAGTATTTTAACGGCGCTTCAGGACGGCAGGCTTATAGAGCTGCCTGAGACCGATAAGAACAAGGCCCTGGGCTACATGGCCAACATCATGGAGGCCATCCCCGAGGTCAGCTCTAATATCGACGTGGCCGGGGGAGTGCTCGAGCGCGAGAGCCAGGCCAATACCGGCATCGGGAAAGGCTGGGCCTGCCCGCATATACGCGTGGAAGGGGACGGCGAGCTTTTTTCGGTGCTCGGCTGGAGCCCGGCCGGCATAGATTACGGCGCCCCCGACAAGGCGAAGGTTCACCTGCTGGTGATGTACTACATACCCGGCAACCAGCGGATGTCTTACCTTAAGGAACTCTCCGGGCTGGCCAAGGCCATACAGAAAGGCCAGGGGATAGAGAATATACAGAAGGCCGCGTCCCTCAACGACGTGCGCAACGAGCTGCTGAACTGGGTTTCCGCTTCCATAGACAACACTATGCCGCAGGCCAAGGCCCGCATGATAAAGCTGGAGGCGAAGCATGCCCAGGCCGCGGGAGAGGTTTGCTTCACGGCCCAGGGCCTCGAGCGGCTCTTGCCTTTTTACGTGATCACAGGCAACGGGTCTAAGAACATGGCGCTGGCCCAGGACGCGGAACTGGTCCGCGCCATCGAGACCGCCGATCTCGGACAGCTGGCAGAAAAGCAGGATTTCGAGGCGGGGGGCTATAAGGTCTTCGTGCGGTCGCGGACCCTTTACAAGCCCGACCGGGCAATGTACGACTGCATCGCCGTCAAGCGCTGAGCGGCGGCCCTCCGCAGGGATCAAAGAAGCTCCTTGTTATGAAAAAGATCGCCAGGTATGCGGTTCCCTTCTTCGGCGTGGCGCTTTTCGCGGCGGCCATGCTTGCGCTCCACCACGAGCTGCAGCATTATTCCTACCACCAGATAGCGGCGGAGTTCAGATCGCTGCCGTACTGGAGAATCCTGCTGGCCGTCCTGCTGACCGGTCTCAACTACGCCATACTGACCTGTTACGACCTCCTGGCTTTCCGATACCTGGGCCGCGCACAGCCCTACTCCAAAATAGCGCCCGCCTCCTTTACCGCCTTCGCCTTCAGCAATAATATCGGAATGGCCGCCCTGTCCGGCGGGTCCATCCGTCTCAGGCTATACTCGGCGCAAGGCCTGTCCTCACTCGACATAGCCCGGATAATAGGGTTCGGCATAGCCACTTTCTGGCTGGGAGTGCTTTCGCTCGGCGGCGCCGTTTTCCTCCTGCACCCGCCGGCGCTTCCGGCCGGTTTTTCTCTCCCGTTCTCCTCGCTGCGGGCCCTGGGGCTGTTCATGCTTTCCGCCGCGGGGCTCTACCTGGGGCTGGCAGTCCGCGCGAAGCCTTTCAGCCTGCGCGGCTTAGAGCTGAACCTGCCGCGCCCCGGCCTGGCCCTGCTTCAGCTGGCCGTCTCGGCCGTGGACTGGGCGGTGGCCGCCGGCGTTCTTTTCGTTCTCCTTCCCTCTTCCGGCAGTTTCGGCTATTTCGACCTTCTGGCCGTGTTCATGCTGGCGCAGGTCGCCGGCCTCGCCAGCCAGGTCCCGGGCGGCCTGGGCGTGTTCGAGACCATAATGGTCGTCTTCGCGGGCCGGCAGGCCGGCCCTGCCCAGGTCATGGGCGCCCTGCTCGCCTATCGCGTCGTCTACTACCTGCTGCCGCTGCTGGCCGCGTCCGGCTACCTGACCCTGCACGAACTGCCGCGCCGCGCCGGCGCACTGCTGCGCCTCGCGCCGGGGCTGGTACCGCAGGCCCTGTCCGTCGTGGTCTTTACCGGCGGCGCGGTTCTCCTTTTTTCCGGCGCGACGCCCGGGGTTCACGCCCGGCTTCTGCTGCTCGGCGCTTTCCTGCCCCTGCCGGTGCTCGAGGCCTCCCATTTCCTAGCCAGCGTCGGGGGGGCGGCGCTGCTGGTGATAGCGCGCGGCCTCCAACGCCGGCTGGACGCCGCTTATCACGCCGCTACGCTTCTGCTGGGAGCCGGCATAGTGCTCTCGCTCCTCAAGGGCCTGGACGTAGAGGAAGCCCTGCTTCTGTCCGCGATGCTCGCGGCGCTCTATGTTTCACGCCGGGAGTTCTACCGCAAGGCTTCTCTCCTTGCCGAAAGCTTCAGCCCCGCCTGGATAGCCGCGGTCCTGCTGGCCGTCGGCGCTTCGGTCTGGCTGGGACTTTTCTCCTTCAAGCACGTGGAGTATTCAAATTCCCTCTGGTGGCAGTTCGAGGCGGCGCATAATGCCCCGCGCTTCCTGCGCGGCAGCGCCGGGGCCACCCTGGCCGTGCTGCTGTTCGCGCTTTCACGGCTTTTCAGGACCGCCCGTCCCGGGCTCACTACCCCGTCGGCCCCCGACCTGGAACTTGCGGCCAAAATAGCCGCGGCCTCGGGCGACACTTCGGCCTGGCTGGCCCTGCTCGGCGATAAAGAAATTATTTTCAGCGAAAAGAAAGGCGCTTTCCTGATGTACGCGGTGCGCGGCCGCAGCTGGGTCTGCCTGGGCGGGCCCGTCGGGCCCGACCCGGAGAGAAAGGAACTCCTGTGGCGCTTCGCGGAGCTCTGCGACGAGCACGGCGGCCGCCCGGTTTTCTACGAGGTCCCGGCGGCGGACCTGGCGTCGTTCGCGGACCTCGGCATGACCTTCCTTAATTTGGGCGAGGAGGGGAAAGTCCCGCTCTCCGGTTTCAGCCTGGAGGGCGGCGCGCGCAAAGCCCTGCGCCAGACCGTGACCAAGGTCGAGAAGGAGGGGTTCGTCTTCGAAGTTGTCCCGAAGGAACAGGTTCCGGCTCTCCTGCCGGAGCTCCGCCGTATTTCGGACGGCTGGCTCGCGGAGAAGAAAACCCGCGAGAAAGGCTTCTCTCTCGGCTATTTCAGCGAGGATTATATAAGACATTTCCCCTGCGCCCTCGTAAAGAAGGACGGGGCGCTTTTCGCCTTCGCGAATATCTGGACAGGAGCCGGGGAGGTCTCGGTGGACCTGATGCGCTACGTGCCAGGCTCTCCCAACGGCGTTATGGATTACCTTTTCGCGAAACTGATGCTGTGGGGAAAAGAGAAAGGCTATGCCGCTTTCGACCTGGGCATGGCGCCACTTTCCGGGATACAGGTCCACGCGCTCTCCCCGCTGGGCAGCCGGCTGGGCAGCTTCCTCTACCGCCACGGCGAGAACTTCTACAACTTCCAGGGCCTGCGCTCCTACAAGGAGAAATTCGACCCGCTCTGGTCCCCTCGCTACCTGGCCTCCCCGGGAGGGCTCGCCCTGCCCGGGATAATAATGGACGTCACCGCCCTGGTCTCCGGCGGCATCAAAGGAGCCGTCTCTAGATGAAAGCTTTCCTGCTCGCCGCCCTGCTGTCCCTGCCCGGCGCGTCCGCGTATGCGGCCGAAAGTTCGCTCGAGTTCGGCCGCTTCGGGACCGTGGCGGTCTACAGGCCGGAAAAAATAGAAAGCGTGGTCATCTTCATTTCAGGCGACGGCGGCTGGAACCTGGGCGTGGTGGACATGGCGCGGATGCTTCGCAACGGCGGGGCGCTGGTCCTGGGCGTGGACATAACTAAATACTTCAAGGCGATGCGCGCGTCGAAGGACGACTGCTGGTACCCGGCGGCGGACTTCGAGTCCCTGAGCCAGTTCGCGCAGAAAGACCTGGGCCTGCCCGAATATATCAGGCCCGTAGTGGCCGGCTTCTCTTCGGGCGCCACGCTGGCTTACGCGCTGCTGGCCCAGGCCCCGCCCAACACTTTCAAGGCGGCGGTCAGCCTCGGCTTCTGTCCCGACCTCGATACGCCGAAGCCGCTGTGTAAAGGTTCAGGCCTCGCCCACGGGCCTTTCATTCCGAGGACCGGCTATGTTTACGCCCCGGCGGCAATGTCGGCGCCCTGGGTGGCCTTCCAGGGGCTCGAAGACAAGGTTTGCGACCCGGCCGCCACAGAGAGTTTTGTGAAAGACGTGCGCGGCGGGGATATAGTGCTGCTCCCGAAAGTAGGCCACGGCTTCGGGGTGCAGAAACGCTGGGTGCCGCAGTTCGAAGCGGTCTTCAAGCGCCTCACGGCGGTAGAGAAGTCCACGGCCCCGCCCGCCGCGGTGGCCGACCTACCGCTGATACAGCTGCCGGTAAAGACCGAACGCCCCTATTTCGCGGTCATCATTTCCGGGGACGGCGGCTGGGCCGGCATAGACCGGGAGGTGGCCTCGGCGCTGGTAAAGGACGGAGTTCCGGTAGTCGGGCTGGACTCGCTTAAATATTTCTGGAAGGCCAGGAAGCCCGAGGGAGTGGCGGCTGACCTCTCCCGCGTCATAGACCATTTCTCAAAAGCCTGGGGGAAGGAAAAGGTCCTCCTGGTCGGCTATTCGCGCGGCGCGGAAGTGCTCCCGTTCGCGGCCAACAGGCTTATGCCTGAAGCAAAGGCCAAAGTCGCGCTTCTGGCCCTGCTGGGCCCGGGGCGCAAGGCCGAATTCGAATTCAAGCTGACCGACTGGCTCGGCGACGGGGGGGGCGGCGCGCCGATAAAGCCTGAGGCGGAGGCCTGGTCCGGCTCCCCGGTGGTATGCTTCTACGGCAAGGCCGACAAAGGCAATTTGTGCGAAATCCTGGACCCCGCGCGCTTCACCGTAGTCAAGCTGGGCGGGGGACATCATTTCGGCGGCGCCTACGCCGAGATAGCGGCCCGCATACTGAAAGAAATACGCTGACAGGGCGGGGGCTCCCCGGACATGCGCCGCCAGGCGCTTCTGAAGAAGTCCGGCGGGCCTTTTGCCATCCACAAAACAACTTTGATACAATGACTGTATACGGCGGAAAACACCTGTCGGGCGGCACCCGCCCAAAGCTCCGCCAGGACCCCAGGCCGCCGATACCCGCAGATCTTCTTATGCCTTATAAAAACCTGAAGAAATTCATAGATACGCTCGAAGCGTCCGGCGAGCTGCGGCGTATCAAAGCCGAAACCGATCCCGACCTCGAGATCACGGAGATAGCCGACAGGGTTTCAAAGACCGCCGGCCCCGCGCTTCTCCTTGAAAATGTAAAAGGCTCGGAATATCCTCTGCTGATAAACGCTTTCGGCAGCTACAAACGCATGCAGCTGGCGCTGTCCTGCGGCTCTTTCGACGAGATCGCGGCCAGGATAGAGGCGAATATAAAGATGCGCCCGCCCGAAGGCCTGCTCGGGAAAATAAAGATGCTCTTTACGCTTAAAGAGCTGGCCGGCTTCATGCCGAAAAAAGTCAGCGGCGCGCCCTGCCAGGATAAAGTTTATACCGACGGCCCCCTGCTGGACCGGCTGCCCATCCTTAAATGCTGGCCCGGAGACGGCGGGCCTTTCATCACCCTTCCCGCCGTGATAACCAAAGATCCCGATACCGGCGCCCAGAACGTCGGGATGTACCGGATGCAGAAATACGACAATACCTCCACCGGCATGCACTGGCAGTACAATAAGGACGGCACCCGCCATTTCGACAAATACAAATCGCGGAACCAGCGTATGGAAGTAGCCGTGGCCCTGGGCGGCCCGCCCTCCGTCACTTACGCCGCGTCCGCGCCGCTGCCGCCGGACATAGACGAAATGCTGTTCGCCGGCTTCATAGATTCGAAGCCGGTCGAGATCGTGAAGGCAAAAACCGTCGATCTTTTCGTTCCCGCCGAGGCCGACTTTATAATCGAGGGCTATGTGGACCCCGCCGAGGAGCGCATCGAAGGACCGTTCGGCGACCATACGGGCTTTTACTCCGCCGCCGATAAATACCCCGTCTTCCACGTAACCGCGCTGACCTGCAGGAACGACGCCGTCTACCCGGCAACCATAGTGGGGAAGCCGCCGATGGAGGATTGCTACATGGCCAAGGCTACGGAAAGGCTCTTCCTGCCCCTGCTTAAAATGGTCATCCCCGAAGTCGTGGATATGGAGCTCCCTATCGAGGGCGTGTTCCATAACTGCGCTCTCGTCTCGATCGACAAGAAATACCCGGGCCAGGCGAAAAAGGTCATAAACGCCCTGTGGGGCCTGGGCCAGATGGCCTCCACCAAATTCATCGCCGTCTTCGACAAGGACATAGACCTGCGCGATTCCGGCACGGTACTGTGGAAACTGCTGAACAATACCGACCCGAAGCGGGACCTTCTTATGTCCGAAGGCCCCCTGGACGCGCTTGACCATAGCGCCCCGCACGCCAACTTCGGCGGGAAGATGGGCATAGACGCCACCCGCAAGACGCGGGAGGAAGGCATGGGCAGGGACTGGCCGGAAGAGATAGTAATGTCCCCCGAAGTAAAAGAGAAAGTCACGCGCCGCTGGAAGGAGTATGGATTTTAGCCGGAAAGTTTCCACTGAAACTTTCCACTCGCATAGCGAGTGCGCGTTCCGCGCGGCATACACCCTTGCGGACCGTGCGCGCATAGCGCTGGGTCCGCAATCCGCTAACGCGGGGAATCCCGTTTTTATCTGTCCGCCTTGTATCTAAATGGAAACCATTTCTAACGTAGGGATTCGGGTTAAGAAACTCTCCGGCCTGCTGATGCCGGAGCAGACGCTGTTCGCGCTGCCTTTCGCCTGGCTCGGGGTCCTCTTCGCCCGCGGCCACGGCTTCCGCACCTGGCTGCTGGTCACGATAGCGCTCGCCGCCGCAAGGACGGCGGGCATGGCTTTCAACAGGGCGATAGACGCACGCATAGACGCGGCCAACCCGCGCACCAAAGACCGCGCCATTCCCAAAGGCGAGGTGAAGAGGATCGAAGCCGTAGGGCTGGCGCTTATCTCCTGCCTCGCGCTTATTGCCGCCTCTTTCATGCTGAACCGGCTTTGCTTCTACCTCTCTTTCGTCGCGGTGGCGCTCCTCGCCGGCTATTCCTACTTCAAACGCTTCTCGGCGTCGTCGCATTTCTGCCTCGGTTTTACCGAGGCCGCCGCCCCTATAGGCGGCTATCTCGCGGTCACCGGCTGCCTGGACCTTCTTTCCCTGGTGCTTGGAGCCGCCATAATGCTCTGGATAGCGGGCCTGGATATAGTTTACGCTCTGCAGGACAAAGATTTCGACAGGCAGGCCGGGCTGCACTCTATCCCCGCGGCTTACGGCGACAAACTCGCGCTTGCCACCTCCGCGCTCTGCTACGGCGCCTCTTTTTTCGCGCTTATCACGGCGGGACTGATGACGCGCATGACGGCCCCTTACTGGGCCGCGCTGGCCTGCGTCGCCGGGCTGTTCACTTACCAGCAGAGAGCCGCCCGCGGCCCCGACATCCTCTCGGCCATGCCGAAGATCTTCAGGGTCAATATGTACGTGTCCCCTGCCCTGCTCGCGGGCGCCCTTGTCGACAGCCTTTTAAGATAATGGAGATCTTATGATCGCAGTAGCTATAACCGGGGCCAGCGGCCCGATACTCGGCCTA
>CAZUQT010000056.1:0-15067 GCA_964622585.1 uncultured Elusimicrobiaceae bacterium
CTTCGCATCCTGTTAGATACAGTTGAATTGTGTCGCTTCGCTCCACCCGCGGTCCGTTATAAAAAAAAGCCGGCGGGTTAGCGCCGGCCATTCCTTGTTTTCTTGGTTTTAGAATTCTACGTCGAAGATGTAGGCGGAGTAGGGGGGCATCTGCTGGAGGCGGAGGCCGCCGGCCAGCTCAGAGGACTTAAAGGAGAAGAAGCGGTCGGAGAGCTCCTCGAAGATGGCGGTGGTCTCGCCCTCGCTCTTGATATTGACGTTCACCACTCCGCAGGAGACCTCGGGGGAATAATTCACCACTATGACCTTGAGGGTCCGGCGCTGGGCCCAGGACCAGGCCAGCATATTGGCATTGGTGGTGTTTTCCTGGTCGCAAGGCCGCACGTCGATCAGCGCCCACTCCCCCCCGTGGAAAGCGGGGTGGTCGGTGATCTTCAGAAGCTTGGCGTAAAACTTCTTCACTTCCTGGTCGGGAGTCCGCTCATAAAGCTCATTGAGCTGCAGCGGGATGCGCGTCTTTATGCCGTCCAGCTGGTTGTCATTATAGAACCGCAGGCCCTTTATAGTGGCGACCACGACCGCGGCGGCCAGGGATTTCTGCCTGCCGAAAACGCTGATCGAAGGCTGCTCGTCGTGGTTGTCTATGAACCGCGCTGAGCGCTTCTGGTAAAGCTTCTCGGCGCGCAGGTGGCCGCGGAGCTCCTGCGCTCCCTGGAAGCGGAGGCGGTCATAGGTGCCCTTGTCGTAGGTATAATCGAAGCCTATCTGCTGCACGCGCCACTCCAGGCCCCAATAAACTTCGGCCAGGAAGATGAAACCGGGGTGTTTCTCGGTCACCGCCTTGATAGCGCTCTCCCAGAACTCGTCCTGGGGGCGCTTGTAGCCGCCGCGGCTGAGAAGGGGACCCCAGGTTGTGTCGTGGATCTCGTTAAGCGTCAGCATCACCATGTCGCAGCGCACGCCGTCGGCCATGTCGGCGATCCGCAGGAGCACGGAAAGCATCCGTTCCCGGGTCGCCGGGTTGAAATAGTTGAGCTGCGCGCTGTCCGTCCAGGGAGGGAAATTAGGATCGCGCCCGTAGGCTATGTAGCGCTTTTTCTCCCCGTCGGCCATTTCGAAGAACCAGTCCGGGTGCGCCTTGAAATCTTCCTCAGTGCCGTTTATGAAACAGTCCGGGCACTCTTTTATGTACGGGTTGTCCTTCGCGGTATGGTTGGAGACCAAATCGACCATCAGCTTCATGCCCATGGAGTTAAGCTTCTCCTTGAGGGCTTTCAGCTCCCATTCGAAGCCGAGGTCTTCGTTAAGGCGGTACCAGTGGACGGAATAAGGAGAGGGCCCGACTGCCTCAGGCCCGAAGCCGGGCGGGAGGTTTTTCAGGTCCTCCAGCAGGGCCTTGTCCTCGCGCGCTATGCGCTCGGATTCGGGGCTGGGCTCCCACACGCCGACCAGCCAGATTATGTCGAAACCGAGGTGGCGGAGCTCCTGCCACTCATCGTCGGGCACCGCGGAAAGATTCATCTCGGGCAGGGAATACTTGACCCGCAGCTGCTTGAGCCACAGCCTGGTATTGATCTCTATCAAATGCGGGTTTGAACGCAGCATATCCCTCCCTTTCGTTGACGGTTAAAAATCGGAAATCCCCGGATAATTATAGCAAATCCGGCATCAGCGGAGCTCTAAAAGACGGTATTCTCCCGGCTCCAGGCGGCCGCTGAACCCGGCCTGCGGAACTTCCGCCGCCGTACCGTTCCAGGTTATATTGCCTATAATGGCCCGCCGCAAGCCGGGCTTGGCCTTGGACTTAAGTATATAGCCGGCCCAGGCCTGCCCGGGGGCCGGCCAGAGCGGCTCGATCCCGTAATCACCAAGCTCCGCGCGGACGCGGGCCGCCAGGGCAAGGACTTCCTTATAGGTGTTTTTAACGGCCGGATCCCCCCCGTTCCAGTTAACCTCGGCGGGCACGCTGAAAGGGAGCGGCTTATGCTCCGCGGGGACGGCCGCGTCATAGCCTATCTCCGCGCCGGAATACATCATGACGGAGCCCGGGTAAAGCAGAGTCAGAGCGAGAGCCGCGGGCAGGCGCCTGCCGTAAATTTTCTCGGGGGCCGGTTCGTCGTGGTTGCCGACGAACATGACGGAGCCCGCGCCGCCCGTCTGCCAGGCGAGAAAAGCCTGCCTGTTGAGGGAACTCTGTATCTGTGAGGCGCTTCCGGCCTCGGTGGAATTGTACCAGCCGGTCTGGCCCTCGGGCCTCGCGTCTTCCTGCTTGCTGTATATGGTATCGAAGCCGCAGGCCCCGAGGTCTTCCTGGTAGGCGTAAGCCTCGGCCATGAAAGCCGCGGAGGGCTTGGCCGCCTTTACCGTCCAGATGAGCTGGCGGTAGAATTCTTCGTGCGGCATGCTCTTCTGCCAGGTGCGGGCGAAAACGTTGTTCAGCGCAAGGTAAGCCATGTCGACGCGGAAACCGTCCACATCGAACTTTGTCACCCAGCCTTTAACGGTGTCCGTCATGCGGGCGCGCAGCGCAGTATTGGAATAATTCACCTGGGCGGTATCTATCCAGCTGGAAACCCCGTTGCCGTACTCGAAGCCGCCGTGGTGCACGCAATATTTACCGCCGTTCCAATAACTCTCGAAATAGCCGTCTTTGGGGCAGGGCCCGTCGTAGCGGAAACTGACGAAATAGTCCGGGTTCTCCGCCAGCAGCCTGGAGTCGAGCGAGGTATGGTTCACGACAAAATCCACGATAACCTTCAGGCCCGCCTGGTGCGCCTTTTTCACGAAATCGCTGAAATCCTTCTCGGTGCCGAGGTCCGGGTTGACGGTCCCGTGGTCGCTGATAGAATACGGCGAGCCGCCGCCGGTCCCGGTCTGGCCCCTCACGCCTATCGGAAGTATCCCCATGGGCCACACCGTATCGAACCCCATGCGCTTGATAACTTCGAAATCAGAGGATCGGAATTCCCTGAAGAAAAGGGTTTTAGAGGGCTCCGGCGGCGACTTGAAACCCGAAGCCGAGCGGCGGCCGTCCAGGTTATAGGCGCGCGGGAAAAGCTCGTAGATCCGGGCTTTCTTCGCCCAGGCCGCGCCGTCATACCGCTCCATATTGGCCTGCAGGCCGGAGACGTAATTTTCAAGGATGGCGTTCAGGCGGGCGTTCTTCTCGCGGTCGGGCAGCTGCGAATTTTTCAGTTCGGAAAGCGCGGCGCGCAATTCTCCCGTCCAGGAGGCGGGCTTGAGCAGCCCGTCCAGGTAAAGGAAATAATCGTCGAGCTGCCCGGAGAAGGCCGCCTCGCCGTATTTTCCCTCAAGCTCTTTCTTGGTCCAGAGGAAACCCTCCAGCCCCACGCTCTGCGCCTGCGCCGTCCAGCCTTCGCCGGAATTCCTGAAGATAAAATGACGCGTTTTCGGGGAAGGCCCGTCCCAGGCCCCCGTGGAGAGGACTTCCTTCATCTGCCTGAGAAAATCGGCGCTGGCGTCGCGCTCTTTCCCCGCCGCCGTCCCTTCGGGCGCCGGCAGCGGCGAATTCCCGTCGAACAGCGCGGACGCGCCGCTGCGCTCGGCTTCCGGACCGGAGGCAAGAACGCCCGGCGGCAGCGTCAGCAGCAGCAGGCTTATAGAGCTTAATAGAAGACGGTATAACCCCATCGTAGAAGTTATACCACGCGGGAAACCGGAGAACGAGGGCAGAAAGGCCCTTCCTTTTTACCCGAAAGGCCCAAGCCCGGTTTAAACCCTGTTTTCCGGCTTAAGCCAGTACAGGGCCAGTTTATAGGTTAAGGCGCTGAAGAGGAGGATCAGGAGAATTCCTGACAGCACCACCCGCCAGGCCCAGGAAGAAGACTTGCGCGCGGGCAGGTCGGCGGCGTCCATTATTTCGTAGATCCACCATTTCGAGCCGCCAACATTGGAGACGGAGACCAGAAGCACGCGGCCGCGGAAATAGACCTCGCTCGCGAAACTTGAAGTATCGCGCTCGGCGGCCAGCGAAAGCAATTTTACGACCTCCGCCGGGGCTTTAAGCCCGGGCTTCACTATGGACATGCTCATCGAATCCGCTATCACCTGCCCGCCCATATCCACAAGTCCGAAATTACCATAGGAATTGCGGCCCATCAGGCGGACCACTTCTCCCACATAGGCGAGGCTGAGCCTGCCCGCCAGGTAAAAAGCCGGGACGGAACCGCTGTTAATAAGCGGTTCGGCAAGCACCAAAGCCGGGGGCGTGTACTCCCCGTACTCGACGGCCCCCGCGGGAGAAAGAGTCTGCTTCGCTTCGGAGAAGACCTGGCTCTTGGAATAATCCAGGCGCGACTTTACGCTTTTATCGGCCGAAAAGCGGGCCAGCTCGGAGCCGGACGGGCCGAGCAGGGCGAGCTCGGAATAGATGAACGGGTTGGCGTTGACCCTGGCGGCAAGCTCTTCCTTTATCGCCGCGGCCGCGGGCTTGCTCCCGGCCAGCCTGTAAAGGCTGTAATTCAGGTTAAGCACGTCGGAAATTATCCCCGCGCCGGTATTGGTGCGCAGCTCGAGGTAGCTCAGCGTGTCTTTCTTCTGCAGCTCGCTCTCCCCGTAGATAAAGTGGCTGCTCAGGATCAGGAAGGGCGCCATGAAAAGCGCGATCACCGCGGCGATGAATTTATATTTGTTATTTTCGGTCATTTGTAGCCATCCTTAAGTTCCTATTCTTTACCGCCGCGGCCCGAGGCCGCCGTTTTTCCCGCGGCCCATTTCTGCAGGCCGCCCTCGAACCAGGCCAGCGTTTCCTGGAAGCCCAGCCCTACCAGGGCGCAAAGCGCCCACAGGGAGCAGAGATAATACCTGAATTCTATTCCCCCGCTGGCCGGGACTTGCTTTATATCCGCAAGAGGCAGCACGGGCAGCAGCGCGGCCGCCAGGAAGATGAGCAGGCTGTCCTTTTTCAGGACGAAGGCCGCGTAGATCCCGAGGAAAAGGAAGATCGACAGCCACTTGTAATAAAGAACCTTCGGCAGCTCATAGGCCAGGCTGCGTCCCAGCCCGGCGAAAACGCCGCGCGCGGCCCCGGCTGCCCCGTCGCGGAAAACGAAAGCGGTGACGCTGAGCGGGCCCTTCGGCGCGCCGTCCCAGGACCCGTAAGCGTACTTATCGATATTCGCCCAGCGGCGCAGGCTGAGCTCCTGGGCGTAGAGAAAATTGCCGTACTTGGCGCGCTGGTAAATTACATAGGGCAGCACGAGCAGCAAAGAAAGGCCCAGTGTGAGCGCGGCGGACTTAAGCCCGGCGGCGGAGCGCCTGGCGCCCCAGGACAGGCCCGCGATCAGCAGCAGCGCCCAGGCCGCGTCCAGCCGGCTCAGGCAGGCCAGCCCGCCGTAAAGCCCGGCCAGCAGCGCCGCCCGGCGCGACGGCTCCGGGGCGCCTGAGTAATGCCAGAAAAGAAGAAGGAAAAAAAGCGAATAAAGGTGGGAACCTCCCTGCATGGCATAGAAGCACAGAAGCGGGTTCGCGGCCAGGAAAAGCGCCGCGAGAAGGGCGCATTGCCAGCCGAAGCGGGCGCGCAGCACGAAGACCGTCAGCAGGACCACGGCCGCGAAAACGGCCAGCCCCTCCGCCCTTACGGCGGCGTCGGGGTCGGCGCCGGCCGCCATAGCCAGCTTCAGGGCGAAGACGGGCAAAGGCTCGGCGACACCGGAATCGTAGAACCAGGAAGACTGGACGGCCAGCAGGGAGCGCGAAGCGGCCTCCCTGAAAGGTTCATGCCTGTAGACTTTCCACGAGGCCGCCAGGCTGTAAAGAAGGGCGGCGGCAACAAGGACGGTGAGCGTCCCGGCAAAGACGCTGTCCCTGTTGAATTTATTGAGGGTCTCTAGCAATTTCTCCATCGTAGTTTTGGCAACCCCTGTTATTAATTGTAGTATATAAAACAACCGGCTGACTGTATAAGGACTTTACATGCGCGAAATCACCCTGGAATTCAAGAAAATAGTGGGCGAGGGCAAGGCCCTGGGCAGGAGCGAGGGCAAAGTGGTGTTCTGCTACGGCGTCCTGCCGGAAGAGACCGCCCGCGTGAATATTACCTTCGAAAAAAAGAATTTCGCGGAAGCCGAGCTGATCGAGATCATAAAACCCTCGCCGAAGCGCGTGGCCCCCAGGGAGGACCATTACCTCAGCTGCTCTCCCTGGCAGGTCATGGACTACGCTTTCCAGTGCGAAACCAAGAAAGGCCTTATCGAGGACCTGCTTTACCAGACCACCAAAGAAACCATCCGCCTGGACAAGTTCTACGCCGCCAAGGAAGCCTTCGGCTACCGCACCAAGATAGAATACAGCTTCACCGGAGAGCCGGGCGCGCTCTCTTTCGCCTTCCACAAGCGCGGGAACTACCGCGAAAAATATCTCCTGCCGGAAGGCTGCGCCCTTATTAGCCCTGGCACGAACGCCGCCGCGCTGCGGGTGCTGAAAATACTGAACGACCTCAAGCTTTCCACGGCCGACCTGAAGACGCTGATCATCCGCGAAGCTAAGAACCCGGGCTCGCGCGTGGCCGCGCTGTACATGAAGCGCCAGGACATCGTCCTGCCCGAGATGAACATAGAAGGCCTGGACGGCTTCCTGGCTATTTACTCGAACCCGATAAGCTCCACGAGCCAGGTGGACGGGATAGTGAACTCCTGGGGCAATGACTTCGTCACCGAGGAGCTGCTCGGGACCAGGTTCTCCTACGGCTTCGACTGCTTCTTCCAGAACAATATGGACCTTTTCGCGGAAGCGCTGAGGGAGATCCGTGACGCTTCCTTTAAGTGCGGGAAGATCGTGGACCTTTATTCGGGCGTGGGCGTGATAGGCCTGACGCTGAGAGACCTCGCGGACAAGGTTTACGCGGTGGAATCCTCGGCCAATTCGGCGAAATACGCCGCGCTGAACGCCTCCGCCAACAAGGCCTATAATTTTGAGATGGTCTGCTCGCTTTCGGAGAAGACCGAAGAAGGGCTGTTCGACGGCACGGACATTTTGGTGCTGGACCCGCCCCGCGCGGGCCTGCACGGGAAAGTCATAAAGCAGATAATGGAAATACTGCCACAGCGGATAATTTATTTATCCTGCAACCCTATCACGCAGGGCCGCGACGCGGCTTTCTTCATGGAGAAGTACAAGATAATCCGCGCCGCCGGCTTCGACTTCTACCCAAATACCCCCCACGCCGAAACCCTGCTGGTCTTCGAAAGGGAATGAACTGATCAGTTAAGCGTCGCGCCTACGGCATCCGCGAAACTTCCGATCACGGTCCCGGTTGAAACCGCTATCTTTTTCGGAGTGCAGTCATTACAATAATATATCTCGCCTGCCGCCGTGGGGGTAATACCCTGGATAGCGGCCTTGGTCCTGGAAGGCAGGTGCAGCTTGCCCACCACGACCGTTCCCTCAAAGGTGTTAAACGTATTTGCGCCTTTCGAAGTTATATTGTTGCCCTGAGTAGCGCCAAACCCTGAATGGTCCTCTATATAGAGGCCATAGAGATTGGTCACGGCGGCGGATATATTGGGTCTCGCGATATTTATCCCATAACTATTGCTCAGCGTCCCGCCCAGGTGCCCGTTCTGCACATAGATGCCGTAACCGGTCGTCACGGTTTTCGCCGCATTTGTATTGGAGAGGACGCCTGCTCTCAGCCCCACCAGCGTAGGGAAGCTTACGATGTGCGGCGTGGTATTCGATCCCAACGCCGCGGCGAACTGACCGCCTACCACTTCCTCGCTCCCGGTTTTGTCGATGTCAGGGTTTACACCGACGGAGGAGTTAATGCCTATATTACGCACGCCGACGGCCGGGCCGGAAAAAGACGCGAAAAGATTTACGACCATCGTATTGTCAATTGCGGACACGTTCCCCACCGCCAGGTTCGAGCTGACTTCCACCGTACGCGCTACGATATCGTCGGCGTTGAACTGCCCCTTCCCTGTTTCCAGCGTCATTTTCGCGAAAGACACGCCGTCAAAACCGCGCCAGGTCTGGACCATATTCTGGCCTCCCAACGCATGTACGTCCAGCGCCGCGTTCGCGGTGACCTGGCCGATAGCCATGCTGCTGACATTGACTATAGAGCCATTGCCGGCATTGGGGTTGGACGCAAGTATCGTCGACAAACTGCCGCCGCCACCACCGCCGACCACATTCCTGAGCTGGGAGCCGTCGGCATAAAGGATACCACCGGCGGTCATCGAAGCCCTGATGACGTTGGAGGAATCGCGCCAGATCTGCGAATAGCTGGGTCCGGCGACATCCAAACCGCCCATCACAGTAACGCTGGAATACGAAGTTACAGCGCCATAAGCGGTAATGGAGGAGACATTGACCACGTTATAAGTATTATTCAGGTTAATATCGCTGTTGGTGGACAGTTTTGCGTTGAACTTGTCCCAATCGGCACCTGAGAGGAAACCCTTTAAACCGGAACCTGCGGTCTGCGCGAGGGCGTAGTTCAAAGATACTATGCCGCCGGCCACGCTAAAGTCGGCCGCGGTCAGGTCCGCTTCCCTTACAATGGTAGAGTTGCTCAGGCCGGTGTCCACATAAGCCTTTATGGCCTTCTGCGAAGGGACCTTTGCGTCGGAATTCGCGGTCAGGGCGGTGTCGGTATCGAGATAGGAGAGCGGCAGCTGCGCCACATTGGCCACATTGCCAAGGCCGAACTGGGTACCGCTCAAACCGGTCAGAGCCGAACCGCTGCCGTAATACCTGGCGGCCGAGGAGAAGCCCACGACATAAACATTGGAGGAGATCCGCAAGCCGGCGCCCAGGGCGGCTGTCGCTTCCGAGGAGATCTCCACATTCGGAGAAAGGCTAAGTCTGGCGGCTCCCAAACCCAGCGCGCCGGCTACGGTGGCGCTTGAATAAGTGGTGATCTGCCCGCCGGCCGTTATAGCGCCGACATTAATCAGGTTAAGGCCGCCGGCGTCATTGCCGGCCCCAAGCGTAGCTGAAAGAGTATCCACGGTATTCCCGGGAGGCAAATTGCGCAGCTTTGAGCCGTCGGCGTACAGGATGCCCGTGGCCGTCATCGAAGCTATATAAGCGCTGCCGGAGTCGCGCCAGATCTGCACATAAGCGTCCGCGCCGGCCGCCTGCACGTCCAGCCTGGTGGCCGGGGCCTGCGGGCCGATGCCGACCTTCCCGTCATTACGGGCGGTGAAAATGCCCGTCGCGTCCGAATTTTCAATAAAGACCGCGTTAGTTGTCAAATCATTGGTGGCGCCTTTGACGCGCAATTTATCGGTGCCGGCGTCCGTGGAGCCGATAGCCACATTTGAAGAAAGCGAGGCGAGATAGACATTATTGCCGGCACTGCTCCACATGGTGGAAACATCCAGTGTGTAACCACCGCTCAAGGTAACCCAACTTAAGCCGTTAAAGCCCTGGAAGGCGCCGTTATACCTTATTGTACCCGCGATAGTGTTTTCAGTGGAGCCTATCCTGATCCCGCCGTTAACGTCCAGCTTCGCCTGGGGACTTAAGGTCCCGATCCCGACGTCGCCGTTAAGGACGGTCAGCCCGGAGGAGATAGCCACCCCGGCCAAAGATCCGTCCTGGGCCGTGAAAGAAGCCCTGGAGGAGAACGTATTAGCTGCGTTAAGCAGCGGGACATTGGCCGAAAGCCGCGCGTCCGCAAGCGTGCCCGAGAAGATATTTGAAGCGTTCTGGCCGGTCCCGGTAAGAGATGAACCGTCGCCGTAATATTTAGCGCCGGCGGGCAGATAGACATTGGTGGAGAACTGCACGCCGCCGTAGTTGGCTTCCGCGGCGGACGAGAGCTCCACTCCGGGCAGCATTGCGATCCTGACTGCGCCCAGGCCCAGAGCGCCGGTTACGGTGACCGAGGAAACGTTCAGTATCTGGTTGCCGGCCATCTGCAGCGCGGCGGTGGCGGTATGGTTCCCAAGGTTGTCCGAACCGCTCACGCCGCTCAGCTGCGACCCGTCGCCGTAATATTTAGCCCCCGCCGGCAGGTAGACATTGGTAGAGAACTGCACGCCGCCGTAGTTCGCGGCCGCGGCGGAGGAAATTTCCACGCCGGGCAGCATTGCGATCCTGACGGCGCCCAGGCCCGGAGCGCCGGTTACGGTGATCGAGGAAACGTTCAGTATCTGGTTGCCGGCCATCTGCAGCGCGGCGGTGGCGGTATGGTTCCCAAGGTTGTCCGAACCGCTCACGCCGCTCAGCTGCGAACCGTCGCCGTAATACTTGGCCCCGGCCGGAAGATAGACATTGGTGGAGAACTGCACGCCGCCGTAGTTCGCGGCCGCGGCGGAAGAGATCTCCGCCCCCCCGCTGAAACTGACCCGGGAAAGCGCCGCGCCGGCGGCGTTGGCCACGGTAAAGCTGCTTGAGAAAGTATTTACGGAATCGAGCAGGGGAACATTAGCGGAAAGACGCGCGTCCGCAAGCGTTCCGGAATTGATATTGGAGGCGTTCAGCCCGGTCAGGCCGGTCAGGGCCGAGCCGTCGCCGTAATATTTAGCGGCCGAGGAGAAGCCCACTATATAGACGTTCGAAGAAATGCGCACGCCGCCGCCCAAAGATGTGGACGTTTCTGAAGAGATCTCGACGTTCGCTTTAAGGCGCAGCTTGGCCGCGCCTACGCCCAGGGCCGCGGTCACGGTAGCGCTGGAATAAACGGTGAGCTGGCCGTTGACGGTAGCGCTGCTCGCGGTCAGCCCCCCGCCGCCGCTCATCAAAGCCCTCACCACGCCGCCATTGTCGCGCCAGGCCTGTATCGGGGTTCCGGCGGCGCCTTCGATATCGAACCGCCCCGCGGCTATATCGGTGATAAGGCCGCCCACCGAAACATTCCCGACGGAATCCACCCGCAGTCCTTCGTTCCCGCCGTCGCCCGAAAGCCAATTGCCGTTGGTCATCAGGTTGAAAGTCATAGTATAGTTGCCCAGATTGTCGCCGCCCACCCCGGCCAGGCCGCAGGCGTCCGCCGAAAGTCCCATTACGCCGGAATCGTTGACCTGGACGCATTTAAGGCCGGAGCCGGACAGGCTTGAAGCGCGGATCTTCCCCGTGACGTCCAGTTTTTCCTGGGGGAAAAGCGTATTGATGCCGAGGTTGCCGTTCATGATCTGCAAATTAGTGCTGACGACCACTCCGACGCCGGAGCTGGTCAGGTAGCCGACCGTCATGGTGGACACGCCGGTGATATCGAAAGAGGCCAGGTTCAGGTTGGCGGTGGCGGTATGGTTCCCCAAATTATCCGCTCCCGAAGGCAGGTTCCGCATCTGCGACGCGTCCGCGAACATCAGCCCGGCCGCCGACATCGAAGCCTGGACCACGCCGGCCGAATTGCGCCAGATCTGCGCGTAAGTATCGCCGCTCCGCGCCTGCACGTCCAGCCGCGTAGCCGCGGACAGGACGCCTATGCCGACATTGCTGCTTACATTGACCGACATACCGCCGTTGCTCCCGTCGAAAGAGATCCAGTTGCTTCCGGTTATAAGATTGCCGAGCATGATCCGGTTGCCCAGATTATCCGTGCCCGCGGCGCTTCCGCATAAGCCTCCCCCGGAAAGCATAAGCTTGCCGGCATTATCCGCGTAAACACATTGGTTCCCGAAACCCGCCAGGCTGGAACTCTTGAAATTGCCGTTCACGTCCAGGCTTTCCTGCGGCAGGGCCGTATTGACGCCCAGGCGCCCGTTCATAAGCAGAACATTAGTGCTGAACACCACGCCGATCCCGGAGCTGGTCACGGAGCTGAGCGTTATTGTGGAAATGGAGACTATATCTTTCCCTGCCATATTAAGGTTCAGGGTGGCCGTATGATTGCCCAAGTTGTCCGGCGAACTGATAACCCCGGTCAGGGCCGAGCCGTCGCCGTAATACTTGGTGGCGGAAGCGACGCCTACTATGTAGATATTGGTGGAAACGTAAATGCCGCGGTTCAGGCCGGTGGAGGAGGAGATCTCGATATTGGCGGTAAAGTTGACCGAGGAGACGTTCAGTATCTGGTTCCCGGCCATGTTCACCGGCTGGGTGGCGGTATGCGTTCCAAAGCTGTCCCCGCCGGCAGGCAAATTGCGCATCTTGGAGGCGTCGGCGAAGATAAAGCCCGTGGCCGACATCGAAGCCTGTTCGACACCGGCGGAGTTGCGCCAGATCTGGACATAAGTGTCCCCGGTCCGCGCCTTCACATCCAGCCGGGTAGCCGCGGAGAGGACGCCTATGCCGACATTGCTGCTGACATTGACCGATAAACCGCCATTGCTCCCGTCGAAAGAGATCCAGTTGCTCCCGGTTATAAGATTGCCGAGCATTATCCGGTCGCCCATATTATCAGTGCCCGCGGCGCTTCCGCATAGGCCGCCGCCGGACAGCATAAGTTTGCCCAAATTATCGGCGTAAACGCACTGGTTCCCGAAACCTGCAAGGCTGGAACTCCTGAAATTACCGTTAATATCCAGGCTTTCCTGCGGCAGGGACGTATTGACGCCAAGGCGGCCGTTCATAAGCAGCACATTGGTACTGAACACCACGCCGACACCGGAGCTGGTCACGGAACTCAGAGAAATAGTGGAAACGCTGACTATGTTATAGCCGGCCATATTCAGCGCCTGGGTGGCGGTTCCGCCGGCGGGAAGATTGCGCAGCTGTGAACCATCGGCGTAGAAAGCGCCCGCCGCGGTCATCGAAGCCTTTATTACTCCGGCATTATTGCGCCAGATCTGCGTATAGGTTCCGCCTGTACCGCGCAGGTCCAGGGAAGCGGAACCGGCCGCCTGGCCTATACCCACATTGCCCAAAACGTCGATATTGATACCGGCGGGGGAACCGTCGGAGGAGATCCAGTTGGCTCCGGTAGCGAGGTTCTGGGTCATCACGTGGTTGCCCAAATTGTCGACGCCGACTATCCCGGAAAGGCCCGAGCCGTCGCCGTAATATTTCGCCCCGGCGGCGATGCTGATATTGGTGGAAATATACACGCCGCTGTAAACGCCGGCGGCGGAGGAGATCTCGACATTATTATTGAACCACAAAGACCTGGTCACGACTACCGTGGAAACGTTCAATATCTGGAAGCCCGCCATATTCAGCGTCTGGGTAGCGACATGGTTGCCCAGGCTGTCGTTCACCCCGGTAAGCATGGAGCCGTTGCCGAAATACTTCCCGCCGGACGCAAGGGTCACGTTGGAAGAAATAAAAACCCCGCCCGCCGAGTAGGAAGATACCTCTACCCCGCCGGCGAGCTTGAGTTTCGCGGCGCCGACGCCGAAAGAGGAAGTAACGGTGGCGCTCGAGTAAACAGTGACCTGGCCGTTGGCTACGATGGACCCCGAATTATTTATAGGCCAGCCCGCCATGTTCAAAGCCTGGGTGGCGGTATGGTTGCCCATATTATCGGCCCCAGCCGGCAGGTTGCTGAGTTGCGAGCCGTCCGCGTAAAGCAAGCCCGCGGCGGTCATGGTCGCCTTTACTACCCCGTTCTCGTCGCGCCAGAACTGCACGTAAGGATCGGCCACGGCGCCCTTTACGTCCAGCCTGGTGGCCGGGGTAAGGGTACCCACGCCGGCCCCTCCGGCGAAAGAAGTATAGGCCCCGGTGACGACCCAGCCCGGCGCGCTGAATTGCGAGGTTCCGTCCGGGAAATAAATACCCTTGCCCCCGGAGGCGGCCACGAGCCGCAGGTCCCCGCCGTTGATGGTGAAAGTCCCGGTGGAGGATTCCGAGGTTTTCGCGTGCAGCGAATAGACCGAAGTATAAAGGGGCTCCCTGGGCAGCCAGCCGCCGTCCAGGCTCATCTGCACGTAAGGGGTTATTTCTTTCCAGGAGATAGCGTCGAAAGACGCTTCATTGGGCGTACCGAGCGGGTAGCGGAACAGGCCGGTGGAGACCACCACGCCGGTGGAGCCGGAAGTCCAATAGATAGCGGAGCCGTCGGCGTTGGTTACGCGGAACTCCATGGCGGCGGTGCCGCTGAAAAGTATCCCGTTCTTCCTGAGCGTGCCCTGGTAGCTCACGCGGCCGGGCGAAGCGGCGAAAGTCTGAACCCCTGTTATAAGCAGGAAAGCAAGCGCGGCGGCGGCCGCAATTCCATGTTTTATCTTCACAAGCTCACCTCTCGTCGTCCTTCAGGCCCGCTTTTTTCCTGGCCAGCGCCAGGTAGAACAGCGCTTCTTCATTATCCTTGTCAAAGTCCAGCGCTTTGTCGAGACATTTAATGGCCTCCGGATAGTTCTTTATCTCGTAGAGGTCCATGGCCGTCTTCATATTCTCGTGCTTCTGCACCAGCTCCCGCTCCAGCCGCCTGAACCGCTCCGCTTTCTTCAGCTCTTTATCGGCGGCGGTCGTATCGGGATGCCCGCCGTACTCCTGGAGCGCGGCCACTCTGGAGAACTGCAGCGCGGCCAGGGTCCGCTCGTCTATAGTGTCCCGTCCGGCCAGCAGGTACGGGTAAGTCTTCTTTATGACACCGAAAAAGATCTTCTTTATCTTGATCCCGGAAGAAAGCATGTACTCCCTGGTATCGGAGTAGACCGGGAAAGTCTCGAGCAGGCTCTCGTAGGCGGCCACAGCCTCTTTCACGGTATCCGCCCCCGAAGCGAGCGAGCAAGCCTTGTCGAAATCCCTTTTCCACGCGTCAAGCCGCCTTTTTTTAGCGGCGCGCATCGCCAGGATCTTCCCCCGGTCCGCTCCCGCGCCGGCTATAAGCGCGGCCCGTTCCGCGTCGAAAGCCCGGGTTTCCTTCTGCACCGCCCGCAGCGTGGCGGCGCGCAGTTCCTTCCGCGCCGCCTCGTCGGAAGGGTCGGCGATCACCCGGTCCATGAGCTTCAGTATAACGGCCCTGGTATCGTCCGCCGCGTAAATAACCTGGGGCGCTTTCGCGCCGGCCTCCACCCCGCTTCCCGCGGGCTGGGCGGCGGCAAGGTGAAGCGCGCCAAGCAGCAATCCCAGCGGGAGCAGGGGCATTATTTAGAAACCTCCACCAGCCCCCGGGCCTTGCGCATAAGATCAAGCGCCTCTTTATTGCCGGGGTCGAGGATAAGCGCCCCGTTAAGTTCCAGGACGGCCTCGTAGTAGCGGCTTTCCC
>CAZUQT010000057.1:0-14879 GCA_964622585.1 uncultured Elusimicrobiaceae bacterium
GCCGGCAAGCTGGACATCTATATGGCCTATAAGGGCTACCTGGCCTTCCTGAAGGACGGGAGAAAGTGACCATAAAGCTTCTTATCACCGGCGGGACCTTCGACAAGGAGTACAACGAGCTGAACGGGGAACTGTTCTTCCGCGGGACGCACCTTCACGAGATGCTGGCGCTGGGCCGCTCGCGCGTACCGGTGAAGGCCAGGACCCTGATGATGATAGACAGCCTGCTCATGACCGCGGCTCACCGCCGGAAGATACTCGGCGAGTGCCTGGCCGCCAAAGAAAAACGGATAGTCATTACCCACGGGACCGACACGATGCCGGAGACGGCCAGGCTGCTGGGCCCGAAGATAAAGGACAAGACCGTGGTGCTCACGGGCGCGATGGTCCCCTACAAGTTCGGCTCCTCCGACGGGATGTTCAACCTGGGCTCCGCCCTTTCATTCGCCCAGGCGCTGCCCCCGGGAGTCTATATAGCCATGAACGGCAGGTGCTTCAACTGGGATAATGTGCGCAAGAACAAAGTACGGGGCGAGTTCGAGCAGGTGAGGCGCGGGGCGAAGTGAACTGCGGAGAAGCGAATAAAAAAACCCGGGAACCCCGGGTTTTTTTATTTCCGTCCTGACCTTTCCGGCGAAACCGGAGTGCGGCCGGCTTCAGAACAGCTTCTTCTCTTTCTCCCACCTGGTGCCGCTGGCGGCGTTGATGAACAGGCTTTCCTTCCCCGAACCGTCTATCCAGACGGCGGCGGCGCCTTTCGTTTTCGAAAGCAGGCCGAAAGCTTTTTCCCTGCCCATCACGGCTAGAACGGCCGAGGCCAGGAAGGTGTCGCTTTCAAGGCGCGGGGAATAGACCACCAGGCTCGAGAAATTGTCCAGCGGGTAGCCGGTCTTAAGGTCCAGGATATGGGAATAAAGCTTCCCCTCTATCTGGACGAAGTGCTCGCGCCCCGAGGACGACATCACGACGCCCTCGTCGAAGACGAAGCGGCCGAAGACCTTCTTTTCGTCGAAGGGGTCCACCACGTCGTAATGCCAGTTCTTTTTGCCGTAGGCCAGCATATTGCTGCCGAGGCGCAGTTCCACCGGGTAGGCGGGCGCCATCTTTTTCAGCATCCGGGCCGCGCGCACGAAGCAATAGCCGCGCAGGATCCCGCCCATATTTATCTGCACCGGCTTCAAAAAACGCACCATTTTGCGCTCCGGGTCGACCTGCACCTGGTTCGAGCCCATGTTGGAGAGGGCCTTAAAGATCTCCTCTTTAGCCGGCATTTTTTTCGTGGAGGCGGCCTCCTTCCAGATAGGCCAGAGAGGCGCGAAAGTGATATCGAAGGCTCCGTCCGTAAGCCTGTAATAATCCAGCGAGAGCATAAGCAGCCAAAGGAATTCGTCGTTTATCTTCACCCATTCGCCGTAGGCCTTGGCGTTAACCACGGAGGTCAGGCTGGAGGGATCGGTAAAATTAAAATCCCCGGAAATCCGGCTCCATTCGGCCAGGATCGGGTCGGCTATGGCTTTTCCCGCGGCCTCGTCCGCGCCGTAAACCCTGACCTCGGCGGGAACGCCCATGACCACCGCGGTCTGCTTGTAAGCGGGATCTTCTTTTTCACCGCAAGCGGAGGCGAGGAGGGCGATCGAAAATATCAGCGTAAGCTTGAAGGCGGTTCTTGTCACATTATTCCCCTGGGACCAACCCTACTAAATTACATCTTTTGGTATTAAACAGCAAGAGCTTTTGCCTTTCTTTTGCTTTCTTTTGTATCCTTGACTAGGCCGGGACCGGGAACAACTGGAGGCGTTTATGAGAACCTGTATATTAAGTACCCTTATCCTTATGACATTTTGCGGCGGCGCCCTCGCGCAGTCGCTCGACAAGCTGGCCGGGAAACTCACAGCGGGGCTTAAAGACCGGCCCTCTATCAAACTGGCCGTGCTCGAGTTCCCCTACACCGGGGGAAAGGCCTCCGAAGGACCGGTAGTAGTCCAGGAAAGGCTCACTACCGCCCTCGCCCAGAACAAGAAGATCACCCTCATAGAGCGCGGGCTGCTTAAAAAAGTGCTGGGGGAGCTGAACCTCCAGGCCTCCGGGTCCATCGACGAGGAAACCGTGAAGAAGCTGGGCAAAATGCTCGGCGCGGACGCGATAGTCACCGGCACCCTCAACGACCTTAAGGAAAGCCAGACGGAGATCAACGCCCGCGTGGTCGAGACCGAGACCGCCAAAATACTCACCGCGGCCTCCCTCTCCGTAAAAAAAACCTGGAAAGATTCCGCCCAGGTGACCGTCACCCCTCCCGTAAATCCCCCCCCGAAAGATTTCGGCTCGAAGCCGCTGGTGCAGGTCGCCGTGCTGCTCGACACTTCCAACTCTATGGACGGCCTGATCAACCAGGCCCGCAGCCAGCTCTGGAAGATAGTCAGCGAGCTCGTTTCCGCCGAAAAGAGCGGGTCGAAGCCGCTGATAGAGGTGGCCCTTTACGAATACGGCAACTCCGGGCTGAGCAGGGAAGCCGGCTGGATACGCCAGGTTCTGCCTTTTACTCCCGACATGGACGCCGTGTCCAGGGAACTCTTCGCCCTTAAGACCAATGGCGGGGACGAATATTGCGGCCAGGCCATCAAGGTCGCCGTAGACGATCTTAAATGGAGCCCGAAGTCCGACGTTTACAAGGCTATCTTTATCGCCGGGAACGAGCCCTTCACTCAGGGTCCCGTGCCTTTCCAGGACGCCGTCGCCCGCGCCAAGGCGAAGAGCATCTTCGTGAACACGATCTACTGCGGCGCGCGGCAGCAGGGCCTGGCGGAGCAGTGGAAAGCGGGCGCGGAGCTCGCTGAAGGCGACTATTCGAACATCGACCAGAGCGCGGTAGCTTACGAAATAGCCGCGCCCCAGGACGACAAGATCTCCCAGCTCAGCGCGAAGCTCAACAATACCTACGTCACCTACGGAGCGGGTGCGGGCGGCAAGCTGGCTGAAAAGAAAGAAGCGGAAGTGGCGGCCCAAAGCGCAGGAAAATCTATATACGCCAGCCGCGCCGCCTTCCAGGCCGCGGCGGCCCCGGCCCAGCTGGCCTCGGAGGCCTCCTGGGACGCCGTCTCGGCCATCGAGAGCGGCTCGGTGAGGAAAGAAGACATAAAGACCGAGCAGCTTCCCGAGGAAGTCCAGAAGCTCGACCAGAAAGCGCGCGACAAATACCTGGACGACAAAGTCGCCGAACGCAGGAAGATAAAGGAAGAGATCAACGCCCTGCAGGCGCAGCGCAAAGCCTATATCTCCGCCGAGGAGAAGAAGAAGTCCGGCGCCGCTACGCTGGACAGGGCCATGATCGACTCCATCAGGAAGCAGGCCACGCGGCGCGGCTACAAGTTCGCGCAGTAACTTAATGGCACATTCACGCCGGCTGCTTCTCCTCGCCTCGCTTCTGCTGCCGGCCGCTCAGCTCCGGGCCGCCGAACCCTCCATCGAGGAGAAGGCGGCCCAGCTTTTGATCATCTCGGCGGAAGCCGCGGATATCTCGGCCGCCACCGCGGCGGCCCTGGGCGGGCTGGGCGGGGTGCAGCTGCAATGGGGCTCCTATTCCCTGGAGGAAACCCGCAAGCTGACCGAAACGCTGCAGGCGGCCGCCGCCGGCTCGCAGGCGGGAACCCCGCTTTTTATCGCGGTCGATTACGAGGGAGGCAGCGTCTACGTGCCCACGACACTGGGCCTGCTCGAGCTGCCCACCAATATGATGCTGGGCGCCGCCGCCGACGAGAACAATACCGCCACGCTCTTTTACCTGGCCGGGAAAGAGCTGAAGCGCGCCGGGATAAACATGGCCTTCGGCCCCGTGCTGGACATCAACACCAATCCCAGGAACCCGATAATAGGCATCCGCTCGCTGGGTTCGGACCCGGCCGAGGCCTCGAGGCTGGGCGGGGCCATCATAAACGGCCTTAAAGCGGCGGGCGTGATAGCGGTCGGAAAGCACTTTCCGGGGCACGGCGCGGCCGAGCAGGACTCTCATAAAAC
The DNA here is from genome assembly GCA_964622585.1 of uncultured Elusimicrobiaceae bacterium. GTDB lineage: Bacteria > Elusimicrobiota > Elusimicrobia > Elusimicrobiales > UBA9959 > UBA9959. The sequence continues at coordinate 4,012 of CAZUQT010000057.1, forward strand.
CCTGCCCGAGATCTCGATCTCGACGGCCGAGCTGCAGGCCACCCACCTCGTACCTTTCAAAAAAGCGGTCGAGCTGGGAATTCCCGCGATCATGACGGCCCATATCCGCTATCCCGCGCTGGATAAAAAGAACCCGGCCACTCTTTCCCGCGCGGTCCTCGCCGGCCTCCTGAAAAGAGACCTCCGTTTCAAGGGCCTCGTAGTTACGGACAGCCTGGATATGCGCGCCATTACCTCGCGCATGCCGGTGAGCAAAGCGGCCGCCGCCGCCCTCAAGGCGGGGGCAGACATACTGCTGATAGGTACCGGCGATCCCGGCGCCGCCGTTCGCGAGATAGCCGCGCAGGTGCGCTCCGGCGCCATCAACGAAGCCCGCCTCGACGACGCCTACGGCAAAGTGCAGAACGCGAAACGCGCCGCCGGCCTTTTCGAACCGGCGGAAACGTCCTCGCCTTTCGACAAGGCGTACCTGGAGATCACGGGCGACCTCTCCCGCAAAGCCGTAACCCTGGTCAGGGACGGCGGGATCATCCCCCTGCCGAAAGATAAAAAGATCGCGGTCATTATTTTCTCCCCCCAGCGCTTCGCCGGGAACGCCATCCACCTTTACCGCACGCTGCTCGAGAGCGGGTACAAGGTAAGCCAGTCCTTCTTCGATATAGGGGTAAAGAACGGCGACCTGAAAAAGATAAAGGAGGCCGCCGAGGGCGCAGACCTCCTGGTGCTTGGCAGCTTCCAGTGGACAGGCGCGCAGAACGCCACGCAGCGGGAAGCGATAAACGCTCTTATCAATTCCGGCAAGCCGGCGGTGATCCTGAGCCTGATGAACCCTTACGATATTCCTTACTACAGGAGGGCGGCAGGGGTTATAGCGCTTTACGGGATGACCGCCCCGTCGATGTCCGCCGCCGGGGAAGTGCTGACCGGGCAATTATCCCCGACGGGAAAACTCCCGGTCTCGCTCCCGAAGTAGCCTGAGCTTCGCCTTATGAAACCTCTGCGCACCGCCATAATAGCGATCGTTACCCTGGCCGCCGCGCTCGGCGTGCGCCGATGGGTCGCCGCGCCCATCTACATCGCCAGCGACTCCATGGCGCCAACGCTTACCGTGGGCCACCACCTGGTGCAGGACAGGGTCACCTATTTCTTCCGTTCCCCCCGCCGCGGAGAGATAATCGCCTTTCGCTCCCCGGTCGGTGAGGAGCACGAATCGGTTAAACGAGTGATAGCCGTAGCTGGCGACACCATAGAGCTCAGGCAGAAACAGGTCTATCTGAACGGCGAACACCTCTACGAAAGCCACGCCTATTACGCGCGCAAGGGCGAGACCCTGGCCGGGGACACCCTCGGCCCCCTGACCGTGCCGCGGGACCACGTCTTCGTCCTCGGCGACAACAGGGACAATTCCAACGACTCCGCCTCCTGAAAAAACCCGGACACCGGCGAGCCCCTCTATTTCCTCCCCCTCTCCGCGGTCACCGGCAAGGTACGCGGTATATATTAAGATAAAAAAAGGCGGCGGGCCCGAGCCCGCCGCCTTTCTTCACGTCCGGGAAACCTAGGGGATAAGTATCCCGGCTACCGTAGCCGTCATGAAAGTGGCGATCGAGCCTACTATCATCGCCTTAAGGCCGAGCTTGGCCAGGTCGTGGCGGCGCGTAGGCGCTATGCCGGAAATACCGCCGATCTGTATGGCTATCGAGGAGAAGTTTGCGAAGCCGGACAGGGCGTAGGACGCTATCACTATCGAGCGGTACGAGAGCTGGTTGCCCGCTTTAAGCAGGTCGGCCAGCTGCAGGTAGGCTACGAACTCGTTGACGCCGGTCTTCACTCCTATCAGCTTGCCCACGGTCCAGCAGTCCTGGGCGGGCACGCCCATGATCCAGGCTATCGGCGTGCCGATGAAGCCGAGCAGCATCTCTATCGAGATGGCCGGGGCGCCGAGCGACGTGGAGATATAGATCAGCAGGGCGTTGGCGAGCGCGATCAGGGCGATGAACGCCAGGAGCATGGCTCCCACGTTGAAAGCCAGGGTCATGCCCTCCGAGGCGCCGCGCGCGGCCGCGTCGATGGCGTTAGCGTCTATATTTTCCTTGATCATCTTGACGTGCGCGCCGGCCGTGACCGGGCTGCCTATCTCGGGCATCACTATCTTGGCGCAGACCAGCGCGGCGGGGGCGGACATCACCGACTGGGCGATGAGGTGGCCGGCTATATCGGGAAAGTACTGGTAGAGCATTCCGACGTAGGCCGCCAGGACGCCGCCCGCAGTATTGGCGAAGCCGCCGACCATGACACAGAGCAGCTCGCTGTTGGTCATATCCTTTACATAAGGCTTGATGACCAGCGGGGCCTCGGTCTGGCCGACGAAGATATTCGCCGCGGTGGAAAGCGTCTCGGCGCCCGAGCACTTCATGGTCTTCTGCATTATCACGGAGAAGAAATTAACGATCCACTGCATCACGCCGAGGTAGTAGCCCAGCGTCATCAGGGACGAGAAAAAGATTATAGTGGGGAGCACGTTGAACGTGAAGTTGACCAGGCTGGAATCGACTTTCCCGGTGATAAAAGAGCTGAAAAGGAAGTTCGTGCCCTGCTGCCCGACGCCGATCAGCGCCATCGCCCCGGTATTGAGCTTCTCGAAGAACCAGAGACCGGGGCCGGTCTTAAGCACCAGCACGCCGAACAAAAGCTGCAGGCCCATGCCCCAGGCTACCAGCTTCCAGTTGATCTTGGAGCGGTTGTCGGACATGGCGTAGCAGATGCCTATCAGGGCGAACAGCCCGAGGAAGGAAACGGCGCGGTTCGCGGGGCTGGAGGGAGTGTGCTCCCTCTTCATTTTCTCGATCTGCTCCGATATCGCCGTTGAAGCCGCCGGTTTTTCCGCGGCGGTGGAGACTTTCACTTCGGGGACTACGGCCTTGTTGGTGGCAGCGTAGACCTGCATGCCGGCATAGCCGACAAGAGCGCTGAACACGAAAAAGATCCAGATTTTCGCCAGACGGGAAACCGCGGGTAAATTTCTCATTGAGCCTCCATGATCGTAGTAAAGAATTATACCAAAAGAGGCGCCGGGGCTTTAGCGCCGTCAAAAAGGCGGGGGCGGACCGCCCGGCCGGTCCGGATTTTTAAAGGGAGTTCAGGGCAGGGTCCAGAGCTTCACGGTCTTGTCCCTGGAGCCTGAGGCGAGCAGCTTCCCGTCGGGAGAGAAAGCCAGGGCCTCGACCCCGGCATCGTGGTCCTTGAGCTCCTTGGCCGGCCCTTTCTGCGCTCCCTGCAGGTACCAGAGCTTGATCAGGCCGTCCCCGCCGCCGCTCGCGAAACGCCTGCCGTCCGGGGAAACGGCCACGGCCTTGGCCCCGCCGGCGTGCGCGGCGAAGGAATTTACCAGCGCGCCGTCGGCCAGCCGCCACACTTTGACGTAGCCGTCGGGCCCGGCGGAAACCGCGTAAGCCCCGTCGGGCGAAAGGGCCAGTCCCCTGACCGCGTCCTTATGCGCGCTGATGGTCTTGGTGATCTTCCCGTCGTTCATATTCCAGGTCGTGATCGTGCCGTTGGCGTTCCCGGAAACCACGTAAGTCCCCTTGGGCAGCCCCGCCACGGCGTTCACCGTTTCCACTCCGGATTTCATTGCGCGGTAAACCTCCCCCTCGGGGAAGGTCCAGATCCCTACGCAGCCTAAACCTCCGGAAAGCAGGTATTCCCCGCCGGGAGTGAAAGCTACGCTGTAAAGATTGATGCTCTGGCCGTTATAGCTGGCGGAGTTCTTTCCGCCCGGCATATCCCAGATCTCCACGGTCTTATTGTCCGTGGACGCAAGATGGTCCCCATCAGGCGAGAAAGCCAGGCCCCAGACCGGGTACTTATGCCCCACAAGCAATTTTTTCAGCTTCCCGGTCTTGACGGTCCACAGGATCACGTTGGTATCAACGCCCGAGGAGGCCAGCAGCTTCCCGTCCGGCGAGAAAGCCACGGCCTCGACCGGCGCGCTGTGTCCCGCAAGGGTAAGCGGCGTCTGCGCTCCGGCCTGGGCCGCGGCGTATAAAAGCACAAAGGTAAAGTATCTCATGATCCCCCCTGAATTTGTCCGGAGCCCCTTCCGGTAATTGATATTTTACAATATCGCGCCGCAAAAAAAGCAGGGCCGCCTAAAATATTCTAAAATTGGGTATGGGCCTGAAGTTGCTGATAAATTCCCTCTTCCGCGGCGGCGCCGAGAAACAATTCGCCGCGCTGGCCCGTCTGCTCCCCCACGACGCGCTGATCCTCCTTGAAAACGAGGTCGCCCAGCCGGCTGACGCCTCGGCGATAAAAACGCTTTCCGGCCACACCCGGTCCACCAGCCCGCTGCTTAAGACGGCTTCGATACATTTGTATGCCCGCCGCCTGGCCGCCCTTACCGGGCCGGGAGACACCGTGCTGTCCTTTATGGAAAGGGCCAATATAGTCAATATACTTGCGGCGGAGAAGAGCGGACATAGGGCGGTGATCTGCGAACGCACCAGCCCCTCGGGAGAATTCTCCGGGCTGCGCGGCGCCCTCATGCGCCCCCTTATCCGGCGGTATTACCCCAGGGCGGCCCTGGTAGTTGCCAATTCAGCCGGAGTCGGAAAAGACCTGGCCGAAAATTTCGCGGTGCCGCCTGAAAAATTGCGCGTCATCAACAACGGCTGCGATGTTTCCGGGATAGCCGCCCTGGCGGCCGCCCCGCTTCCTGCCGGCTGGGCCCCGGTCTTCGAAAGACAGGTGATAGCCGCCGGAGGGAGGCTGACCGCCGCGAAGGGCCACTGGCATCTGCTCAGGATCTTCAGCGAGCTGAAGAAAACCAGGCCCGGCGCGGCCCTGGTCCTCATTGGGGAGGGAGAACTGCGAGCCTACCTGCTCAAACTCTCGGCCGGCCTTGGCCTTAAAACTTTTTCCGGCCCCGGGGCCCCGCCTCCCGACGCCGACGTTTATTTTACCGGCTACAGAGAGAACCCCTACCTGTTCATCGCTAAAGCCGGTCTTTTCGCCTTCACCTCCCTGTGGGAAGGCTTCCCCAACGCCCTGCTCGAGGCGATGGCCTGCGGGACCCCGGTCGCTTCCGCCGACTGCGCCTCGGGACCGAGGGAGATACTTTCCCCCGGCACAGGCCTGGCTGGCGCCGCTCCGACCCCGGACCACGCGCCCTACGGCCTCCTTATGCCCGTGCTCTCCGGCGCCAGGCTGCGGGCCGGGGCGCCGCTTGAAGCGGATGAACTGATCTGGGCGCAGAAACTAGGGGAAATGCTGGACGCGCCTGCGGCGCTGCGGAGCTACGCCGCGGCCGGCCTTAAGCGGGCCGCGGACTTCGACCTGCAAAAAACCGCCGGGCTCTGGCTGGAACTGCTGAAACCTACCACATAAAATAGACTTCGCTGCCTTTTTTCTCTTTCTTCTTATCCTTGCTCTTCTCTCTCTTTTCGGCCTCAGCTTTCTTAGGAGCCGGGGGCTTGAGCGAAGCCGGCGCCGGCTTTCTCTGCCGCGGCACCGGCAGGTCGCCGTAAGGATGTTTTTTCACTTCCTCCGGGCGGGGAGCGCCGAAACTAAAAGCCACCGTGACCCTGTGCGCGTCGCCCAGGTCGCCGTAGGGCGCGAAAGCGTAGTCCACCCGCAGGTCCCTGTTCTTAAGCCCCACGCCGACAGTAAAGCCCGGCCCGGCATAGCGGCTGCGCCCGGTCTTGTACCCGGCGCGGATAAAAAAGAATTCTTTCGGCCCGGCGTGCAGCCGCCCTTCCGCGCCAAGCGCGGCCGCGGCGCCGGAATCGCCGGCCTTTACGCCGTCGGCGCTGACAAGGAAATCTTCGGTAAAGCTGCGCGAAATACCGGCCCTGAGCATCAGCGGCAGGTCGAAGCTGCGCGTCCCGAACTTTAGCCGGCCTCCGAAATTAGCCGCGGAAACACCTACCCGCCAGCCGCCTATCACCTTCAGGAGACCGGCGTCCCCGGACCAGGCCATAGCTTTGCGGCCCGCCGCCTGCTGGGACAGGGCTTTGAGCGCGGCCCCGCCGTAAAATTCATTTCCGAGGTCGCCCGAGAGGCCCGCCGAGAAAGCGCCTTCAAGCGAACTGAACGTTCCGTTCTTGTCTCCCACCGCGTCATACCTGTTCATGCTTCCGCTGAAGAGCGCGTTGATCCCGCCGAAAGCGGTAAGGCGCGCGCCGAGAGGATGGACGTACGCCAGCGTTTCATTGCGTATCCCTTCCAGCCACTCATTGTGTCCGAGCAATATCTCTTTTTTATTTACGAGGGCGGTGCCGGCGGGATTATAGAAAACGCTCAGGGCGTCGTCGCCGGCGGCGCAGTAGGCTCCGGAGAGAGCGGCGCCGCGCGCTCCTGTGTCCAGCTTTAAAAAGGGCAAAGCCTCTCCCCCCGCGCCGGCCCTGGCGGGCGGAGCGTAAAGCAGGAGGAAGGAAATAGCGAGGGCGGCTTTCATGATTTACCAGACTATGAAGAACTTGCCCCTCCCTTTTCCGTAGTTGGCTGTTTTTACCAGGTAGATATAAAGCCCGCTTGCGGCCCGCGAGCCGCCTTTGAGCTTGCCGTCCCAGGAAGCGATATTAAGGCCGTTTATCCCGTCGCCCGGCGCAAGGGACCGGACCAGCTCGCCGGCCTCGTTGTAAATATATACCCGGGTTCCGGCGGCGTCAGCCGGGATCCCCTCCAGCGTCAGGGCGGCTACGGAGCGGAAATCGCACGGGTTGGGGTAGGCCTTGATCGAGCCGATATCGGCCGCGGCGGCGCCGGCCGACCTGACCGAGTAGACTGAAAAGTGCGAAACCTCGGCCGATAAAGTATTGGCGGCGGTATTCCGCACGACTCCCGGGAGCGGCGTCCATTTGCCGAGCGCGGAATCCAGGTAATAAAGCCAGGCCGTGGATTCATTGATCAGGTCCATGTCTATCCTGCCGTCGCTGTCGGCGTCGGGATAGGCCATCGTTATTGTGACCGTGGTCAGGAAGGTGGTGACCGCGGCGCCATTCCCGTCCCTGGCGGTAAATTGCCTGGCCAGGTCGGAAGAAAAGATCTTTCTTGAATCCGGCGAAGCGGCGTCGGGGCCGGACAGCGTTGCCGCCGGCACGGTCGAGATGGAAATATAAAGGGTACCCGTATAGCCGCCGGTAGGCACCGTCACGGAATTCCCGTCGCCGTTGGAGATAGTTCCGCTGGAGCCGCCCGTAAGCGCCGGGCTGATAACGAAGGACCCGCCGGAAGTTATCGCGTTTCCGGTATTGCCCGCCAGGTCCGACGCGCCGAAATGGAAAGTCGCGGTATTGGTAGAGTGATAGGACTCTATATACCCGGAGGCCGTCCAGGTGGAATCCGCGAGGTAGGTCATCGTAAGAGAAACAGACTGCCCGCTGGAATCCGTGAAAGAGAGCTGGGGGGTTCCCGCCACGGCGTTCAACTCGGTTACGCTTACCTTCGCGCTGAAAGGCCCTGTTTTAACGGGAACGGGCGAAGTTATAAGTACGCCGGCCGTAGGGCTGGTAGTGTCCACCCTCAGCCCGTCGGAGGTCGCCGGGCCCGAGACGGTTCCGTTGACCGGATAGGCCCTGACCGTGAAATAATAGTAAGCCCCCTCCGCAAGGGAGAGGCCGGTCTTGGTTACGCTCAGCCCGGTCCCTACATTTGTCATAGCGACCGTATCGGCGGCCCCGGGCGCGGTGCCTATGGTATAGGTATAACTGCTTATCCCGCTCCAATGGGAGGAAGCGCCCCAATTGGCCGAAAGCGTGTTCTTTGAGCGCGTATAATCCTGGTCCACTCCGGTCCCGTCGTAAATGTACGGGATATCGACCGCCTGACCGGTGTCCACCGAAAGAGTGTCAGCGGCCGGGGTCGCGTCATAAGCGCCGAAGTTGTCCTTGGCGCGCGCCTGCATGGTATGAGCGCCGGTGAGCAGCCCGGCGGCGGTAAAAGTGAAACTATCTATGGTCTGGTTAAAGGCGCCGTCGCGCGGGGTGGCGGCGGTCCAGGCAGCGCCGTCCACGCTATACTCCACCGTGGCAATGCGGTTTACGCTTATATTATTTGGCGTGCGGGGGCCGCCCCACTGAGCGTAGGTATTGGTGTTTGCATAAGCCGCGGTAGAATGGGCGATACCGTAAAATACCGGCGAAGTGTTTGTGGTAGGGTCCGGGGCATAAACGGTAAGCGCGGTAGTCGGCGGCAGGTCGATCAGGTCGAGTGTTCCGTTCGTCGGATTATCGTCGCTCCAGCCGAGCGCCCTGGTACTGGCGGCACAAACCACCGGGCCATTGCAGGTCGGACAGGAGCCTGAACTGGGGTAATACGGATAAATATCGCCGCGCATTATGCAGTTGGACGTAGTCCCGCCGTTCTGACAGTTAGTATTCGGCACGTTCAGGTAGCCCGATCTGTCCGAGGTAGCGCAAGCGGAAGCCGCGTATTCGTCCAGCGCGTAAAAGATATGGCCTGTTTCGTGCGCGGCGACCGCGGCGATATTGGTTATCCCATAGCCGCCGTTATCATAGGTCATTATCATGAAAGGCCCGCCTATATAGGCGTAGGCGAAGTAATTGTCGGTAAAGGTCCCGCTTACGTTCTGCTGGCTGTCGACCATGAAGATCGTAAAAGACCAGTCGGCGGAATTAGCCAGGCGCATATCGTTATTGTAGTGGAAGACCCTGTCGCCGTAGTCGGCCTCGGTGTAGCCCAGCTTGCCCATCACCTGCGCTATCCAGAGGTTCTCGTCGGAACTCGGGTGGTTTATCGGTTCGTAGCCGGTGGTCAGGGTGATATTATTGTGCACGAAAGTAAGGCTGGCCGCGGAGTTGCGGGCTGCCCACCAGTTCATAGCTTCGGTCACCCCGTTGACCACGGCGTTCCTTTTGCTGAGGGTCCAGCCCGAGGTTTCGGTCTTCGGATCGATGGAGCCGTCGCTCTGGACAAAAACGATATTCACCGCCACCTTCCCTATCAGGTATTCGCTGGTGTCGTAAAAGCCCGCCCCGTACGGCGCGGCGGCGGCCCGCTGCGAGCAGGCCAGGAGGAGCAGGAAAGCGGCCGTCTTTTTCATTTATTCTTCCGTCTGAACATCCGGGTATCGTTGACTGCCGGCCCGGGGGACTCGATCACGACCTCTGAAACCTCCGACCAGGTCCCGGCGGCCGCGCCGTCCGAGCCCATCACGCGCATGAAATACGGTGTATCCCGTTTTACCGGCAGGCCCGAGAGCTTATAGGCGCAGGTGTCGGTGAAAACATCCAGGAGGGGCGCCTCGAAATCGGCCGTCTCGGAGAGCTGGAGGTGGTAATACTTGAAAACTGCGGGGGCGGCCCAGGAAAGCGGCTTGCCCTTGACCCTGTTTTTGGGCGGGACCTGCGGCGCGGCCAGCCGGGCGCCGGAAGCGCGGGCGGGCTTGGAGATGGCGAAGGAATAAACGTCGGAATAGGCCCCTTCCTTGGTTTCACCTGTATTAAGAGTGAGCAGGCCGGCCACGCGCCAGTAATAGATACCGTCCTTCCAGAACGACGGGATCAGGCTGTAGCTGTTCCGCGCCAGGACCGTTTCGAGGCCGATAGCTTCGAAGCCCGCGTCCGAGCTTATCTGCAGGCGGTAGGCGTTGGCTTTCATCACCTCGTTCCAGGTAAGCCTGAGCGCGTCCCCTTTGCGCCCTACCTGCTGCACCTTCGAGCTGACCACCAAAGGGGCCTCGGGCGGATCCTCCACGAAGCGCTTGTTCCAGGCATTGACGGCGAACACCGCGTTCTCGCCGTAGCGGGCGAAGGAGCTCCAGTCGTCCACCTTCTCGCGGTAAACCAGCGCGCCGAATTTCTCGTTCAGCTGTTCGTCGAGCTCCTTGGGGATATAGCCTATAAAAACGCTGGGCGGGTGGGACTGGAGCAATTTGGCGCCGTTCTTTTCCAGGAAGTCCTGGAATTTCCGGTCGAAGGCCGTCCGCTCGGAGGGAACTACCAGCAGCGCGTTCGCAGGCGATTCCTCGGCCGCGCGAACGGGCGCGCATAAGAAGAAAAAAGCCAGCAGAATATGCAATTTTATCATAACGTCTCCCGGTCACCGCTTCTATATTATAAATCAGCCGTTTTACGGATTTGTTACGGAGTTTTGGCCGTCTGATGCGCATAGCGCCTGTTACGGCACAAACATAGTTTTGATACAATGAGTACATGACGAACAGGCAAGTAGCCGCTACAGAAGACTATGTCGAACCGGAGCTCCTGAGCCCAGGCGGCGGCTCCTTCAAACCGCGCGGGGAAGAGCCCCGCCCCCAGCGCCCCCCCGAAAAACCGGGCCTGCTGACGCGCCTCAAAATGCTGCTGGCCGCCGGCCTGGCCCTGCTAGGCATAGCCCTCTTCACGGTCGGCGCCCTCCTTACCTCCACGGTAATAGGCGCCATAATAGGCATCCCGCTCATGCTCATCGGCGCCGCCGTCTTCGTCCTCCTCTTCAAACTCCTCGCCTCCGGCGGCCCCCCCATCATCTTCCGCCGTTTTTAATATATTCCAATTCGCTGACGAACTGAAAGAAATAACCGCGGGTGGAGCGAAGCGACACAATTCAACTGTATCTAACAGGATGCGAAGTCGGGGCCTACCACAGGGGCCAGATCGCAAAACCGGCGTCGCGCACACCGTGCGCGCGCCTGCCGCTCACTGCAGTGGCCGGTGCGGCCACCCAGGCTCGGCGCTTACGCAAGCCTCGCCTTCCGAGGGGCTTTTGCTAACCTGGCCCCTGTGGTCTCCCCTCCGTACGGCTTTCTCGTCTGCACATTTTCCGTTGAACCGAGTATTCCGGGCGGAGACCGTGGCGATCGGATAAGCAAAACCCTCTCGGAGCCCGACGCTTGCGTAAGCGCGGAGGGC
>CAZUQT010000058.1:0-14662 GCA_964622585.1 uncultured Elusimicrobiaceae bacterium
GAGGGGGAACCCGGCGTTGCCCAGGATGGCGGTGAGCAGGTTGTTGAAATCGTGGGCGACGCCGGCGGCTAACTTCCCTATAGCGGACAGCTTCTCCGCCTGGATGAGGGAAGCCTCAAGTTTCGCGCGCCCGGCAAGCTCCTTCTCCAGCTCGCAGTTGATTTCGCGGATCCGGGCGGTCCTTTGTTCCACTTTCGCCTCCAGTTCCGAATTCAGGGCCACAAAGGAGCGTTCGAGCCTGCTGACGACGCGGACAGGTACCAGATAAATAACGCCCCCGAGCAGTAAACCCAGAAAAAGGACCAATAACTGGAGTATCCGCCCGGTCCTGCGGATGCCGGGGAAATCAAGGTAAACCTGCGCGTGGCCTATCACGTCGTTATTATAGACGATGTCGGCGCGAACACCCGTTAGCGCTTTCTCCCGGCTCCCTTCTTCCGATACCAGGCGGCCTTGCTTATCAAAGATCTCCACGCTGGCAATGCCGTCCAGGCGGAGCGCACCGGCCAGGATTTTGGCGAGCTTATCCGCGTCGTATTCCCATATTTCCGGTCCGGCTCTGTCTTTCGTCATGCTCGAGATCTGGCCGGAGATAAGGACGGCGTAATTATGCGAGATCAGGGTGGCCAGGTGGGCTACGCTGAAAAATCCTAAAGACCCCCAGGACTCGTGCAGGTCGGGGACGGCCAGCGAAACCGCCAGCCAGCCCTGCGGCTGGTTGTTAAAGCGTATTTCATATTCCCCCCGGACAATTCCAGGCGGCATCGTCTCCGCCATCCTTTCCGCCACCGGCAGTCTCCCCCGGTCAAGCACCTGAAGTTTGACGATCCCCTCCACGAGCATGACGCGGTCAAGAATAAGACCGAGACCTTCCAGATCGCGCTTCCAGTGGTCGGGATCCGCCCCGGCTCCGATAAGCTCCCCGATCTCATCGGCGCAGAAACGGGCGTAATTATTCGCGGCGCTTTTTAAAAGGCTGCTTATCATCACATACCGGACGCCGGCCAGGCACACCGCCACCGAGAAAACAAGAAAACAGGCCAGCGCCAGCATGACCCTGGAGAAGGGGCCGCTGATATGTCTGTCCGCCGGCGACCGGCCGGGATCACGGAACGGGAATATAGCCATTTTTACGTATGAGTTCCGTTCCTTCCGCGGATCTTACAAAAGCCATAAATTCCAGGATCGGTTCCGGAACCGGCTCCCTGTATACAAAAGCCAGGTCCTTGTAGAACGGATACTTGCCGGAGAGCAGGCTCTCCTCCGAGGGCGCGACCCCGTTGAACTTAAGGGGCTTGATCTTGTGGTTCCCAAGCCGGATCGAACCCAGGTCCGTCCAGCCTAGCGCGTTCCTGAGCCTCACAATGGACGCGTTGCAGTCCCCGTCGCGGTATTCCACCCGCCAGATCCCGGAGCGCCAGGCGTTCTCCAGCGCATCTTTAAAGCCGGCGACCGCTTTCATCAGCACTTCGGCGGAACTGTCCCCCTCTTCCCGGGCCAGCACGACTATCCTGCCCCCGTCGCTCCATTTGTTCCGCTTGCCGGTATAAATATCAACAACGTCTTTCGCCGAAAGATCGTCGTCCGTAACGGCGGGGTTGGCCCCGAAGACGATAATGGTCCTCGCGTAACGCAGGGCTTTCAGGCCCCAGGTCTGTTCTATTCCACGGAAGGGCCTGGTAACCAGGCCCAACGCTATTTTGCCCTGATGGACCCCCCTGATCCCGCCGGAACTTCCGATAGAGGAAAGGACCTTGATCCGGACGCCGGGATGCTTCCCCCTGAACGCTTTGACCAGCACCTCCGTCAGGAGAGTATTAGTGCCGGAACCGCCGAAGACGAACTCTTCCGCGCCGCTCTCCCGGGCCTGAAGGGGCCGTGCAAAAACGAGTCCGGTAACCGCCAGACAAACGATCAGAATGCGCCTCATATTTTCCTCCTGGAAACCGGACCGGATCTAAAACAACAACTGGATGGAGACAAGCAGGGCGTCGTCCCGCACGCTGTTGGTTCTTTCCCTCTTGAAAATATAGTTGGCCTGCGTCCTGAGGCTATAGCCGTAAATATAGTAATTGAGCCCCAGAGTAGTCCAGAGAATATCCGAATTATTGCGCACATCCTTATCCGGATCGAAAGCCTGATACTGCGCCAATGCCTGAAGTTTCGGGGTAAGGTACCACCCGCCCTGCAGGTAGTATCCGTAAGCCCGGATGTGCCGCTTGCCGCTAAGGTACGGAGTGAATTCAGCCCATAAATACTCCGCCTTAAAGGACAAGTTCCCCAACTGCGCGAACAAGTCCGTTCCCGCGAGCCGCCGGGCCCCCTGGCTGGTAACGCCGATGGCATTTTTTACTCCGAAGACGGCGTCGGCGCGGGCGGCCGAATCGCGGCTGTAGGCGCCGTTGGCGCCGACCGTTATCGTCAGGTCTTTATTCCATAACGGCAGGTGCTGAAGGGGCGTTCCCTCCAGCCTTAGAACGTAAAGGAATTGGTCGTTATCGTTCGCGGAGTTATTGTGCCCGTTCCCGTTGACCACAGCCGCGCGGTAGCCGAACCGCTTTGCGAAGAATTGGCCGCCCGCCATGACGCCGATGTCCTTATCGGGGGCGAGCGCGGTGACGACCTGGGTCCGTTCCACCATGTCCAGCTTCTTGGTCGAGGTCCAGTTTTCCATGCTGAACGGGGTCTTGAATTGGCCCAGGGTCACATTGGCCCCGGGGAGAACAAGGAGGCGGATCTCCGCTTCCTCCAGCGCGGCGGCGCGGCTGACATCCACCTCAAGGTGAAAATCCACGTCCTCTACCAGGGTTCCGTCCGCGCTGAGCCGGGCCCGGCGTATCCGGAAGGAGTCTTCCGCGCCCTGGGTCTGAGGGTCATTAGGCTGCGCGGCGAAGCGGAACTGGATCGACCCGCCCATCTTGAGCGAAAACGGCGGAACCGCGTTTTTTTCCCCGGCCCGCCGCGCCAGAACCTCCTCCCTGTCCTGCTCCGAGAGGACCCCCTTTTCAGTCAGTTTATCCAGCAGCGGATCCAGCTCCTGGGCAAAGCCGGAAGCCGGACCGAGCGCGGCGGCAAGGGACAGCAGGAGCTTCAGGGTTTTATTTCTCATGAAACCCGGTATCGGCGCTATCCCGAATATTCCGGCGCTTAAACCGGGGAAAAAAGTTCGTGGACTCATAATTTACGGGTGAAGATTATTTCTTTTTATTGTTCGCGGCCCAGGTGAGGTAGGAATGCATGAAAGGGTCCAGGTCCCCGTCCATGACCAGGTCTATCTGCGAGGTCTTGTATTCGGTGCGCTCGTCCTTCACCAGCTGGTAAGGCATGAAAGTGTAGGAGCGGATCTGGTGGCCCCAGCCGATATCGCCTTTCGCGTCGTAGTGGCGCTCCATCTCGGAGCGCTTCTTGTCCATCTCCACTTCGTAGAGGCGGGCCTTCAGCATCTTCATGGCCGTCTCGCGGTTCTGGTGCTGGCTGCGCTCTATCTGGCAGGCCACCACTATGCCCGACGGGATATGGGTAAGGCGCACAGCGGTCTCCACCTTGTTCACGTTCTGGCCGCCGGCGCCGCCGGAGCGGAAAGTGTCCAGCTTGATATCCTTGTCTTCGACTTTGATCTCTATCTCGTCGTTGATGTCGGCCAGCACGTCCAGGGAGGCGAAAGAGGTGTGCCGCCGCTTATTGGCGTCGAAAGGGGAGATGCGCACCAGCCGGTGCACGCCGATCTCGCTTTTAAGGTAGCCGTAGGCGTATTTCCCGCGCACTATGGCGGTCATGCCGCGCACCCCGGTCTCTTCGCCGGGGAGCATATCGGTGACCGAGAAAGTGAAGCCTTTGCTCGCCGCCCAGCGGGTATACATCCGCAGGAGCATCTGGGCCCAGTCGCAGGCCTCGGTCCCGCCTACCCCGGCGTGGATGCTTATGATAGCGTCCAGCTTGTCCATCGGGCCGGCCAGCTTCAGCTCGAAATCGAGCGCGGAGAGCTTTTTCTCCACCGCGCGGAGGCCTTCCATTATGACCGGCAGCTCGGCGGTGTCGCCGGCGTCGCGCGCCAGGTCGAAATGCACCTTAAAATCCTCTATCTCGCGCTTTACGGAATCAAGCAGGTCCACGCCTTTCTTCAGGTCGTTCAGGTCCTTCATATGGCCCTGGGCCTTCTGCGCGTCGTCCCAGAAATCGCCGGCGCCGGAAACAGCTTCCTTTTCGCGCAGCACGGCGCGCTTGGCGTCCAGGCCGTAAAGCTTGGCGGAGGCGGCGAGGGCCGACTCGAGCTCCTCCAGCTTGTTGGCTATATCCTTAAGTTCCAGCGTTTCTGCCATAGATATCATTTTAGCAATTTTAATTTTAACCTGAATTCCGCAGTGCGGAATTCCCCGCGCAGCGGGCGGAGGGCCCAGCGCTATGCGCGCCCGGCCCGACGAGGTGTATGCCTCCCGAAGGGCGCCCGCTATGCGGGCGGAAAACTTAACCTGTTTTCAGGCTAGCTGTATTTTAATAGAATAGAATTCTACCGTGGAAGACGGAACTCTGTGATTATGGACAAACTTTCCGCCGCGCGCCTGAAAATAGACAGCCTGGACCGCCGCCTGGCCGCCCTCCTGGCGCGCCGCTTCGAGCTGGCCGTCCCTCTCAGGGGGCTGAAGAAGAAGCTTACCGACCGCGCGCGGGAGAAGCGGGTGCTCGCAAATGCGGCCGCGGCCGCCGGAAAACTTTACGCTCCGTCCGCCAGGGCCGTTTTTACCGAGATAATAAGGCAATCCAAGAAGCTGCAAGGCGGAAAATGATAATAAGCCTCCAAAAGAACCTCAGCGCCGGGAGCCGCCGGGACCTGGAAGCGGCCCTGTCGCGCCTGCTTCCCGGCTGCGTCCTGCGCCGCAAAGCCCCGGGCCTGGCCGCCACGCTCGCGGAACCCGCCGCCGACGCCGTGCCGCTCATAGAGAATTTGCCCGGAGTGGCCGGGGTCTTCCAGACCGAGGCCGAACTCTGCCCGCTGGCCTGCTCCGGGAAGCACGCCTCTTTTTCAGCGCCGCTGAACTTCGGCCGCGGGCCCGTTTTCATAGCCGGGCCCTGCGCCGTAGAGGAGGAGGCCTCCTACCTGGCTGCCGCCGCCGCGCTCAAGGCGGCCGGCGCGCACGCGCTGCGCGCGGCCATCTTCAAGCCGCGCTCCTCGCCCTACGCTTTTCAGGGCATCGGCTGGGCGGGCCTGAAAATTATCG
Organism: uncultured Elusimicrobiaceae bacterium; assembly: GCA_964622585.1. Lineage (GTDB taxonomy): Bacteria > Elusimicrobiota > Elusimicrobia > Elusimicrobiales > UBA9959 > UBA9959. The sequence continues at coordinate 5,217 of CAZUQT010000058.1, forward strand.
CCAAAGCTAAAAAAATAACAGGGCTGCCGCTGGTGACCGAGGCCACCGACACCCGCCAGGTGGAGCGGCTCTCCGCCGTCTGCGACGTGCTCCAGATCGGCGCGCGGAATATGCGCAATTACGAGCTGCTTAAAGAAGCGGGCCGTTCAGGGCTGGCCGTGCTGTTGAAGCGGACCATGCACGCCACCCTGCGCGAATGGCTGCTTTCGGCCGAATACCTTCTCAGGCACGGCGCGAAGAAGCTTATCCTCTGCGAGCGCGGCGATTCCGTTTTCTCCCCCGGCTGCCCCGGCCTTGACTTCAAACTGATGCGCGAGGCGAAAAAACTTACGCGCCTCCCGGTGCTGGCCGACCCCAGCCATGCTTCCAGGGACAGGGAAGTAGCCAAAGCGCTCGCGCTCAGGGCGCTGCGCTCCGGGGCCGACGGCCTCCTCATCGAAGCCAGCCTCTCGCCGGCTACCGCCCTGGTGGACGGCAGACAGACGATGACCGTTGATTCCTTCCGCGCCTTGACCGGGAAATAAAGTGCAAAAAAAGCAGATAAAAGCCGGCCTGCTGGGCCTTCCGCTTTCAAGATCCCTTTCGCCGGAGATCTTCCGTATTTTTTCCCGCCTCACAGGGGAAGAGATACTCTACGAACCCCGGGAATGCGGCGCGGCCGAACTGGCCCCGGTCATCCAGTCGCTCAGGTCCGGGGGCTGGTCCGGTTTCAACGTGACCATACCGCATAAACAGGCCGTTTTTAAAATGCTCAATTTGCCGGACCCTGCTTCGCGCGATATCAGGGCGGTCAACGCGGTGCGCTTCGGCAGGCTGGGCCTCGAAGGGCTCAACACCGACGCCGCCGCGCTGGTATGCGCCCTGGAAGAAAGCGGCGCGAAGCCGGCCGGGAAGAACTCCGTCATCTTCGGCTCCGGCGGCGCGGCGGGCGCGGCGGGCTGGGCCCTTGGGCGCTCCCGGGCGGCCTCGGTGACATTCTGCGCGAGGAACCGCGCCGCGGCGCTCGGAATGGCCGGGAACCTGTCGGAGGTTTTTCCTAAAACTACTTTTTCAGCAGCCCCCTTCTCCCTGCCCGCGGGCCCCGCGGAAATTTTCGTGAACGCTACGCCGCTCGGCATGTACGCCCCGGGAAAGCCGCCGGCGGAACCGAAGCCCGGGGACTTCTTCCTTGACCTGGCCTATATGCCCGGCGGCACGGACTTCGTCAGGACCGCCGCCGCGGCCGGCGCCTCGACTATAGACGGCCTGGAGATCCTGGTAAGGCAGGCGGCCCTTTCGCTTAAATTCTGGACGGGCCTCCCCGGGGGCGATATTGTAGAATTTAGCAGGGAAGCCCTGAGGCTTCTCAGGGAAAGACTCGGGCAGGGGGATTAAAATGCTGCGCTACCTCACCGCCGGCGAATCGCACGGCAAATTTCTGTCGGGCATACTCGAAGGCTTTCCGGCCGGCGTAAAGATCACGCCGGATTACATCGCGGCCCAGCTCCGCCGCCGCCGGCAGGCCCCGGGGCGCAGCGCCCGCCAGGCGCGGGAAACGGACAGCTTTGAGATAATTTCAGGGCTCAGCGGAAATATCACCACCGGCGCGCCGATCGGCCTGCTCATCCATAATACGGGCCGCGACCTGCCCGCCGCGTCCAGCCTGCCGCGCCCGGGCCACGCCGACCTGCCCGGGATGCTCAAATACGGGCTGCTGAACGCCTCGCTCATACGCGAGCGCGCGAGCGCGCGGGAAACCGCGATGCGCTCCGCGCTGGGCTCTTTCGCCCTGCGCCTGCACGAGCTTCTGGATATAAATATCAATTCGAGAGTGGTCAGCCTCGGCGGTATCCACACCGTGACCGCCCGGTCGGCCGCCGACATAATTCTGCAGGCACGCCGCGCCGGCGACACGCTGGGCGGTGTTTTTGAAGTGGCGGTGGAAAATCTGCCGGCCGGGCTGGGCGGCTTCAGCTGTTGGGACCGGCGGCTGGGCTCACGCCTCGGGGCCGCGCTCATGGGGATAAACGGGGTTAAAGGCTTCGAAGTCGGCGGCGGCTTCAGCCTGGCTTCGACCGGGGGCATCCAGGCCTCGAAGAACCCCGGGCTTTCCGGCGGGCTGGACGGCGGCATGACCAACGGCCGCGCTCTCGTCCTGCGCTGCGCGGTAAAGCCGGTGCCGGGGCTGCCCGGCGGCACGCTTTCCACCGACCTGAAGACTTTCCGCAAAAAGCTTTCGATCTCTAAAACCTCCGACACCACGGCGGTGTTCGCGGCGGCCGTGGTGGGCGAACACGCGGCCGCGCTGGAGCTGGCCGGGGCCCTGCTGGAAAAATTCGGCGGTGATTCTTTTTCGGAACTGGAACAGCGGGTGAAAGAATGGCGCAAAAAAACAGGAAAGATCCTGGCCCGGCTCTGAACATTTACCTCACGGGCTTCATGTGCGCTGGGAAAACTTCCACCGGCGCCCTCCTCGCGCGCGCCCTGCGGCTGCCTTTTAAGGACAGCGACGCCCTGTTGAGAAAAAAAACAGGCGAGAGGCTGGCCGTTATCATCAGGAGGGACGGCCTGGGCGCTTTCAGACGCCTGGAGGCCGGCCTTGTAAAAGAACTGGCCGCCCGCGGCGGGCAGGTCATAGCGCTCGGCGGGGGCGTTTACCCCTCCGGGCGCTGGCTAGGCCTGCTGAAAAGGACCGGGACGACGGTTTTCCTGAACTGCCCGTGGCCGGAACTTGCCAAAAGGCTCAAAGGGGAACGCTCGGGCAGGCCGCTTCTCGACGGGCCCTGGGACAAAGCCCTCCGGCGCGCCAAAAAACTGTACGCCGCGCGCCTCGTTTTTTACCGCCGCGCCGACCTGACGCTGGACACGGCGGGCCTCAAACCCCCGCAGGCCGCTAAAAAAATAAAAAAGGCGCTGATCAATGAAGACTTTTAACTACACCCTCAGAAGTTCCCGGACGATAAAAGCGGCTCTGGGCCGCGATATGGCCGGCATACCCGCGGACTTCCCCGCCCTGTTCCGGGCGGCGGACAAGATCTGCCTGGTCACCGGGACCGACGCGCCGCCCAGCCTGCGGGCCAGGGCCCTGGCGCTTTTCCCGGAAGGCAGGACGCACCATTTTTACTTCTGGCTCCCGCCTTCGGAAAAGGCCAAGACCCTCGAGCAGGCCGGCAAGCTCTGCTCCTTCCTTTTCGACAAAGGCTTTTCACGCAACTCCCTTATAATCGCCTGCGGCGGCGGGGCCGTCACGGACCTGGCGGGTTTCGCCGCTTCCATCTATATGCGCGGCATAAACTGGATCAGCGTCCCGACCACTTTCCTGGCGCAGATCGACGCGGGCCTGGGCGGCAAAACCGCGGTAAACCTCGGCGGCGCGAAGAACATCGCCGGAACTTTCCACCAGCCGGCCCTGGCCGTCTGCGACACCGCTTTCCTCGACTCCCTCCCGCACGCGGAGCTGCGCTCCGGCGGCGGCGAGCTGGTGAAATACGCGATGATAGGCCCCGGGACTTTGAGGCGCGCTATAGAAGGCCATCTTTCTAAAACCCTAGCCGGGGACAAGTCGGCCCTGACCGCCTGCGTAAGCGCCTGCGCCGCCTATAAGCTCAAGCTGGTGGCGAAGGACGAGCGCGACGAGAACGGCAGCCGGGAGGCCCTCAATTTCGGCCATACCGCCGGGCACGCCTTCGAGGCCCTGTCCGGCGGCCGCCTGCCTCACGGAGAGGCGGTGGCGCGGGGCCTGCGCTTCGCCCTGATAGCCTCGCGCGAGGCCGGCCTGCTCGGGCGCGAAGCTTTCTCCGGGCTGAACGCCATGCTCGACGCCCTCCGCCTGCCGCCGGCCGCGTCCGTCCGCCGGGACTTCCGCAGGTTCCTGGGCCTGGTCTCGAGGGATAAAAAAGCGCGCGGGGCCGGGAACCGCTTCCTGCTTATAAAAGCCCCCGGGCGCCTCCAGGCCGCGGAAAACCTGAAGCCGGCGCTCTTGAAGAAAGCCTTCGAAGGAGCCTTAAAATGAACGTCCTGGTCATCCATGGCCCGAACATGCACCTGCTCGGGCGGCGCAATCCGGAAATTTACGGCACGGCCACGCTGGCGCGACTCGACCTGGACATAAAAAAGCACGCGGCCGGGCTCGGCATGAAGATCAGGGCCTTCCAGAGCAATTCGGAAGGCGGGATAATCGACCTGCTGACCGCGAATGCCGGCTGGGCCGAAGCGCTGGTGATCAACCCGGCGGCTTACACCCATTACAGCTACGCAATACGCGACGCTATCGAGGCGCTCGGGCTCCCCGCCGTGGAAGTCCATTTGAGCGATATTTCAAAGCGCGAGCCCTTCCGCAAAATTTCCGTGATCAAGCCCGTCTGCCGCGCGCAGTTCAAGGGCCAGGGCCCGCTCTCTTATTTCAAGGCCCTGGATTTCTGCGCGAAATTGAAATGAAGTGCTACGCTCCGCCGCCGGACAAATCAATGACCATAAGGGCGCTTCTGCTCTCCGCGATAGCGGCCGGCAGCGCGCGCATAGAGAACCCGCTGGCCTGCGAGGACACAGAGGCCGCCGTCCGCTGCCTGAAAGCCCTGGGCGTAAAGATCCTCCCTGAAGGCAACGCCCTTGTAGTGGAAGGCCGGGGCCTGCGCGGCCTTGAAAAGCCCGCCGGGGCGCTGGACGCGGGGGAGTCGGGAGCGCTCGCGCGCCTCCTGGCCGGCATACTGGCCGGGCAGAATTTCCCCTCCTTGATCACCGGCCGCGGCTCGCTCCTGAAAAGGCCGATGGGCGAGCTGGCCGGAGCCCTGAACAACCTCGGCGCCGGGATCAAAACAAAGAACGGCCTGCTGCCTCTTTCCATAAAACCCGCAAAACTGAAAGGAGGGAAAATTTCAGGCGTGAAAAGCGCGCAGATAAAATCCGCCCTCCTTCTGGCCGGGCTCTACGCCGGGAAGCCCCTGGAAATAACGGAGAAGGTTCCGACCCGGGACCATACCGAGCGGCTGCTGGCCCTGATGGGCGCCGGCCTCGGCACGCAGGGCCCCCGGATAAAACTTGCGCCCGGCCCGCTTACCGCCCGCCCTTTCACGATACCCGGGGATATTTCCTCGGCCGCGCCTTTCATAGCCGCCGCGCTGCTCTCAGGAGAAACCCTTAAGATCGATTCCTGCGGGCTCAACCCGGCACGCCTGGGCTTCATAGCGGCGCTGCAGAAAATGGGCGCCGCCATGAAACTCGAGATCGCCGCTTCTTTCCCAGAGCCTTACGGCGGAATAGAAGTTCTTCCCTCAGCCCTTAAAGCCAGGACCGTAAGGCCGGCCGAAATACCCGCGATGATAGACGAGATCCCGCTGCTGGCCCTGCTCGCCGGCCGCGCGCGGGGGATAACCGTCATAAACGGCATAGAAAGCCTGCGCGCCAAGGAATCCGACAGGATAGAAAGCACGCTGGCGCTGCTGGCCTCGCTGGGCGTAAAAGCCTCCTACGGCAAAGGCGCGATGAAGATAACCGGCCGGCCTTCTTTTTCCGCGGTCAAACCCGTGGAAACTTTCGGCGACCACCGCATAGCCATGGCGGCGGCGGCCGCCTCCCTGGTCTGCCCCGGGCTGGAAATAAAGAACCCGGGCTGCGTGAACAAATCATACCCGGGTTTCTGGACCGACTTTAAAAAGGTCTTTAACCTGAATCCTGCTCCATAGAGAAATCAGGTGTTATAAAAATTACTGCAGGATTCCCCGCGCAGCGGGCGGAGGGCCCAGCGCTATGCGCGCCAGGCCCGACGAGGTGTATACCTCCCGCAGGGCGCCGCTATGCGGGCGGAAAATTGCAGCAGCAATTTTCAGGTCAGCTTTTCTTTTTCTTGAACAGCGCCCCGGCCCTGTCTTTCAGGAGTTTCGCCGGGTCCTTGCTGAACTTCTGCAGGCTGGACAGGCTGGAAAAAAAATAGGTTTTTCCCTTGAAATCCAGGGCAGGAGTTTTTTCAGAAACCTTTACTTTTTCACCGGTTACCGGGCAGGAAGTTTCCTGCCCGAGCTCCTCTTTCGTCACCTTGTGCAGGGCGGCCAGCGGCGCTTTCGCGGCCTCCTGCGCGGTTGCCGCCGGCGCGGTTTTCGCAGGCGACGGTTCGCTCTGCACCGCAGGCGCCGGAACTGCCGCCTGGCTTGTTTTGGAGGCCGGAGCGGCGGCGACCGGCTTTACCGGGGCAAAACCCTCCATCACTCCCACCTTCGGGACTTTATCCATTACCGGCCTGTCTTTGTGCATGAGCTTCGCGGCCTTGCTGTGAATAGCTGAGCTCAGGTCGGTGCCCGCGCTATGGAGCTTCATATGCCGGCCGTCCTTCCAGAACTTGGTTTTGGAAAGGTCGTAAACTATCCCGTCCACCGCCGCGTAAGCGGGCGCCCCGTCCTTGCCGTTATATTTTTTAAGCTCCTCGGCGGTGAACGTTCGGGATTTCCAGGCGTCTTCAGCCGTTATTTTCCCCTGCTCCTGCGCGGCCGCCCTTCCCGAAAGCAACGCGAGCGTCAACAGAATGGCGAATGTTTTCATTTTTCCCCTCACTTAAGAGCCTCTACAAGCGCTTTGCCGTAGTCTTTGGCCGGGACGGGGCCGTTCGCGGTTACAAGCTTCCCGTCCGTCTCCACCTCCGCGCCGGTATATTCCCCGCCGCACTTCACGACCTCCGCCGCGCCTTCTGGCCAGCAGGCGACTTTCCTGCCCTTCAGCAGCCCCGCGTGCGCGAGCGCCACCGGCGAGATGCAGATGGAGCCTATCACCTTGCCCAGCTCCATGCCTTTTTTGAACAGTGCGTGGACCTCCGGCGTGTCCAGGTGCTCCAGCGCCCCCGGCCCGCCCACCAGCGCGAGCGCGTCATACTCGGCAGGGTTTATCTCGCCGACCACCTTATCCACCTGCGCTACGGCCCTGAACTTGCCCCTGGCCTCGCCCTTCGCCGTGGAAACGGTGACCACCTTATGCCCGGCGGCCTCGAGAATTTTTTTAGGCTCCGTATATTCCTCGTCACGGAAGCCATGGAAAGCTATAAACATCGCTATTTTTTTCATAAATCCTCCCCAGCGCCAATTATAACAATTCGCGGCAGGTATGCCGCAATATGGCTCCCCTCCCGCTTCCGGCTATATGGTCGCAATGCTCAAGTTATTGTATTATACGTAGTAGCTTTGTTTATCCACGCTGTTTCAGGGGGCGGTAGTCCATTGCAAGGGGAAGGATCCATGAAAGTACTTCTGGTTGAAGATAACGCGCTTACCAGGCACACTATAAAGGCCCTGCTGACCAAACTGGGACATGAAGTCGTGGCCGAGGCCGAGAACGGCGAGACCGCCCTGGAATATTTCATAAAATTCAAGCCCGAGGTGGTCTTCCTGGATATCATCCTGCCGGGAAAATCCGGCCTCGAAGTGCTTGAAGAGATCCTTGGAATGGACCCGCGGGCCCGCGTGGTGGTTATTACCGCGGTGGACCAGGACGAGATAGACCAGCGCCTTTACGATAAAGGCGTCCACGCCGTGCTGCGCAAGCCTTTCTCTTTCGACGATTTCAAAGTGCTGATGACCGGGCTGGCCCCGAAGGCGGCGGATCCCTCCGGCACGCTCGAGGGGATCGCCGCCGCCAGCATGGAGCGCTGCGCGGAAAGGCTGTCCCGCATCTCCGCCGGGAAATGGACCGTGGTCAGCGTGCGCGTATCCCATGGCAGCATGGCCGAAATAGTCCGCGGGCACACGGTCTCCGGCGCCTCCGGCCTCGCCGTCTATTTCAGCGTGGGCGGAAAATATTCCTTCACCTCGATGATAATCTTCAAGCCGGAGGATATTAACGTCGTCTCCCTCGGTTTCCTCGGCCTGCCCCAGCTGCCGGGGCTCAACCAGGCGCAGGAGCTCCTGTTCTCGGAGCTCGCGAACATCATCCTTAACTCCGTCATAAGCGCCTTATCGAACAAGCTGAAGCACGGCTTCCTGCCCTCGGCGCCCAAATGCCTCCAGGGAGAACCGCGGTTCCTGCTTGAAGCCCTTTGCGATACGCTGGACAGCGAGCAGCGCTACTCCGTGGCCGCGATTACGCTGGACCTGAAGTACGGCGAAGACACGGCCCGCAGCGAAGCCATAGTAGTGATCCCGGCAAGCCTGGCCGAAGCTTTGGCCGCGGCCTGAAAGCGCCGCCCTGCCTTCCTTCCCGCTGGACCCATTATTTAAAAGGTCCTATGGCCCATACGGCCTCCGCCGCATTTTGATTTAATTATCAAAAGCGCGGCAGGGGGGGCCGCTACCGGACCATGATACATATACTTTTACTTTCTCTCGCCTCGCTGGGCTGGGCCGCCGATTTCCAAAAAGAGACCTGCGTAGACTCCGCTGAGGCCGCCGTCTACAGGCGCCTTCCGGCCCTCGGCGCCGAAGGCGAGGCCGTAAGGACCGTGGTAGAATTCGACTGCGCCGAAGCCGCGAGGATAAAAGACCTGGACCATCCCGTGACCACGGCGAGCTCCGGCTTCGACGGCATAATCTCCCTCCTTGAAAAACTCCCGGTGGACTTCACGAAGAAAAGCCTGGATTACGTAACGCCCTATTGCCGCGCCGACAGCGATTATTACGGGTCTTTCTGCATGGCTTCCGATATAGAAGCCGCCAAGGACGTCTTCAGCGACCCGGTACTTTTACAGGCCGTCCCAAGCGCGGTGAGCGCCGTAGCAAAACTGACCGGGCAGAACGGGAACATCGACCTGGTCGGAGCCGTTTCTTCCGTGATGCCGGCCGGCACAAAAAAATACCAGGCCGTGAAGCTTGCAGGCTTCCTGGGCCTGGACGACAACGGGGTGCAGACCGACCGCCTGAAAGCCGACCTCCTCTGGGCGGGGCGCTTCGAAGATTACGCGCTGGTCTTCGTGCCGCTCAGCCAGTTCGTCTCAGGTAAATACTCCGCATATGACGACGGAACGAATCTTTCCAGGCTTCTTTTCGCCACCCGCACCGGGGCAGCGTCACTTCCCGGCCTCCCGGACGGCACAAGGAAGACCTATAAAGCCTTCTCGGCCATGTACCTGGGCTGCAAGCTGGCCAGGGACGGTTTCGACCACGGCTTTATAAACCTGCAGGCGGGCTCGCTCGGCTTCTTCTACGAAGCTATCAAGGCGCGGGACCTGGCCGATACTGGCCCCGTGATCTCGGCCGGCATTAAAACCGCCGGCGTCATGCGGACGGCGGCGGATTACGGCCAGAGCCTTTGCAGATAGCGGTCCGGGTTCCAAAATTCCTATAATAACCATGAAGTCGCCGACTTAGCTCAGCGGTAGAGCAACTGTTTTGTAAACAGTAGGTCATCGGTTCAAATCCGATAGTCGGCTTATATTTTTGCCCGCGGCGCCGGGTATTTGCTAAAATATTAGTTCACGGCCTCTTCGTCTAGCGGTTAGGACGCCGCCCTCTCAAGGCGGAGATCACGGGTTCGAATCCCGTAGGGGCCGCCAA
>CAZUQT010000059.1:0-14519 GCA_964622585.1 uncultured Elusimicrobiaceae bacterium
GGCTCAAATGTCAAGAGCAGCAGTTGGTGTTTCAATTTTAACCGGACAGCTGTGCCAAAATTCCCTAAATCAACCCGACAGCCCCTTGTCGGGTTCGTCTGCTATGCTATTTATGTAAAACAGGTTCAATGGGGGGCATATGAAACCTGAAGACGTGCAGCTGCTTATCGGCGAGGGAGAGGGCCTCAGAGTGGAATTCAAGGAAAGATATTCCACAAAAATAGACCGAGACATTACGGCCTTCGCCAATTCCCGCGGCGGCGTTATTCTGTTGGGCGTAGCCGACGATGGGAGAATAGCCGGAGAAACCCTTTCCAACCAGATGAAAGCGGAAATCCTTTCATTGGCCCGCAATTGCGACCCGCACATCCCGATATCCCGCATTTCTCAGGCCGGGGAAGTTGTGGCGGTAGAGATCCCGGAAGGTCTTGAAAAACCATACAGCTGTTCTTCCGGCTATTTCCGGCGGCTGGACGCTGTAACGCAGAAAATGTCGCAAAAAGAGATCCGGGGCGTCTTCCGTGAAACCACCGACCTGTTGTTCGAAAGCCTGCCCTGCCCGGGTATCCGCATGAGCGACATTTCCCTGCTGAAAGTGCAGAGCTTCCTGAAAGAATCGGGCGCTTCATTCAGGGTGGATAAAGAAAACCTGGAAACAATTCTTGCCAGCATCGGGGCAGGCAGCAAAGGGCATATTAATAACGCGGGGGCGATGATGTTTGCGGCGGACATAGGCGGCTTTATCCCCTACTGTGAAATTGTGCTTTGCGCTTTCAAAGGAACCACGAAAACCCACATCTATGACCGCAAAGACGTGCGCGACAGTCTTCCTGTTCAGCTGAGAGAGGCAATGGAGTTTGTTAAAAAACATATTAACATCCGCAGCGAAATACATGAACTGGACCGCCACGATATCTACGAGCTGCCTCTGGACGCCCTGCGTGAAGCTCTTGTGAACGCCGTTGTTCACCGCGACTATAGCATTAGGGGCACAAGCATTTACGTAAACGTGTTCGACGACAGGGTGGAGATCGAGAACCCGGGCGGCATTCCCGCGGGCCTGTCGCCTAAAGACTTTGGCAAGGCGTCGGTCCGCAGAAATCTTGTGATCGCCGACCTCTTCCACCGCATGGGAAAGGTGGAACGCCTGGGCTCCGGGATAAAACGTATGCGGGACCTGATGGCGGAAGCGGGTTTGCATAGGCCCCGATTTGAAATCACGTCATTCTTCCGAGCGATATTCTTCCGGGACGCGGAGTATGCGCTTAAGCAGGCAGGGGGGAAAAACAGCAGGGAGAGGTTGGGTGAAAAGTTGGGTGAAAGGTTGGTAGAAAAGTTGGTAGATAAGTTGGTAGAAAAGTTGGGAGAAAACGAGTCGAAAATATGCCATTTTTTAAAAACAGGCAAGTATTCCACAATAAAATCACTAGCTGCAGCCATCGGGATAAGCACAACGGCTGTTGGAAAGAACATTGCAAAACTAAAAAAGAAAGGCGTCATCCGCCGGGTAGGGCCCGATAAGGGCGGCCACTGGGAGGTTCTAAAGTAAAAACTGCAGCCGCCGGGCGGCACTGTATGGTGTCACGACAAAGAACCTGAACAAGGCCGTCTCAAGGAATCTTGATAGCTTCCTGCCGGACTTTATGTGCAAACAGAAGGTGAGTGAGCTGGAGAACTTGAGGTTCCAATTTGGAACCTCAAGATGGGGCGGCCGGCGATATTCCCCCTATGTGTTCACACATCGGCATAAGAACCTTGGGGGAGTAAGCGGGGGAGTAAATGGGGGAGTATTGTCCCGGGTTTAATTGTGGCGAATTCGCCATAATTAAAAGCGCTGCTGGGTTAACCTCTCCCTATCGAATCGATAGAGAAGGCTTAGCCCCTATATCGCATGAAAGATGTTTTACTTTGCGGTCTGTTTCTTGTTGCGGATAATGAATTTGGCCGTCTGGATGATGAAATTCTGTTCTTCAGGTGAGGCGTTCCTGAAAAGGGACACAAGCCGGTCGACGGGAGCGGCTTTGGCGGAAGAGGGCTCCTTCCGGCCCGAAAGCATGGCGGCAACGGGGACTCCAAGCACTTTGGCCAGCTTTTCAAGCGTGGTTATGGAAAAATTCTTCTTGCCGCGCTCGGCATCACCCAGGTAGTTGGGGTGGACGCCGGCCAGCTCGGCGGCCTCCTCTAAGGTTAGGCCGTTCTTTACGCGCAATTGCCGGATCCTTGCGCCGATGTCGCTCATGATGTCGTTCTTCATAGGGATAGTGTAGGCCAATTGACGGGGACTTACAATAATTTATAGATGGTGTTGACAACAACACTTATAGATGGTATATTTTAAGTGGCAGGGGGTGCTTCAAGATTCTTCTAGCTACCGTCGGGTAGCCCGGTCCAGGGTTGGGGTTGTTATCAAAAACTCTTTAAATTGTACTTGGGGAGGGGCTATGCTGCATTATGATGCTGACGGAGTATTGATTCGCGTGGGGCGCAAGATCAGGTCGTTGCGTGAACGTTCGAATGTGACGCAGGCACAGCTGGCGAAGAAGCTCCATTTCAAAAAGGAAGTCGTAAACAGGATAGAGAATGGTCAATACAACATGCGGCTAATCACCCTTATAAGAATAGCGGGCATTTTCGGCAGACGGCTTAAAATAACCTTCGTAAAAAGAAAGGGGGGAATATGAAAAAGAAGAAAACGGCAACGCAGCCAAAGAAAGGAGATCCGGAATATGACTCTTTGCTCGCCGATATCAGCGAGATCGCAAAGTCTCTCGTCGCCTTAGGTGAGACGGCGGTGGCAGCTTACGAGCCGATAGTGAATGATCTTGTTGCCTTGCGATCTAAAGACCACATGGAAATACAACGGACGTTTGACGGCATGCTTGGATTCTGCGGCAACCCGGCCATGCTGCTACTGTTTAAAAAACTCTGTCGCTATTACTATTACCTGGACCCGGCGGCCACCTCTGATTATATCGGCTTTTACCTGGAGCAGTGGGAGCCGGAGAAGTACAAGAAAATGATAAAGGCACAAAAAAGAAAGAAGAAGTAAATCCGGAGGAATTATGGACACAGAAGGCCCGGTAATCAAGATAAAAAAAGGCGTGTTCACGGCGCGGGGGCAGCGGGTGGTGGCGGTCTCGGACGCCGCCGCCTTCTACGAGGTTACGCCCCATGCGCTTTTGTGCGCCGTGGCTCGCAACCCGCGCAAGTTCACTCGGCCGTTCATGTTCCGCCTTACCAGGCGCGAGCAGGCCGCGGTGCCGGCGCTCGTGCGCCTGGCCAGGCCGCCGCTGGTATTCACGGAAACGGGCGTCTCCATGCTCTCCACCGTGCTTAATAGCGACAAAGCCGCCCGGATAAACGTTGAAATAGTGCGCGAGGTGGTGCGCACGCTCCACAGCCTGGGCTTGAGCGCCTGGGACTTGGTTCAGTAAAGACGGAGGGATTATGCTTTATATCTATCTCGACAAAAGCGGAGACCTGGACTTCGACTTCGCTAACAAGAATACGAGCCGCTTCTTTACCATCTGTGTGCTGGCGCTTAGGGGGCAGCGCAACGACCGTGCTCTGGCCACGGCGGTTAAAGCCGCACTGCCACTGTATAGAAAGAAGTATTTCTATAAAACCGTAGAAGGCATTAAATTCGACTTATACGCGGTGACTTTGAACAAGTGGAAAGCTTATACCATGCCTTCATTCAACAAGGACCGGATATACAACTATATAGCAGGACTTGCGTTTAAGGGCATAGACTTCAAAGACACAGCGGTCAAGGTAACGATGACCGCGGATATTCATGGCCAGGGGATAGGGAACATTCAGCTGGATGAATGCCTTCAGGATCAAATCCAAGGTCGGGTAGCACCCTTGATCCCGCTAAAGATCTTCCGCTTATTCTCACAGGAAAGCCTCGGGTTAGGGGCAGCAGGGGTATTCGCGCGGGGATTACATATGAAGCATGAAAATGGAGACATTGCCTGGTACTCTGTATTCAAGGGAAAGGTTAAGTCGGAGCAAATATACTAGCGAGAGTGCGCGAGGTGGTGCGCACGCTCCACAGCCCGGGCCTGAGCGCCTGGGATATGTTGCGGTAGCTAACCCGACACGACGCTGCGGGGGTGACCTGTTATACTGTTTTGGGCGAGGGGGAATTATGAAAAACACAGCCAATTCGGGTGAGAACTTCGGCAAAGTGATCTTTTATACGGATAAAGGCGGAAAAACAGGTGTTGAGGTTCAAATCGACAGGGAAACACTGTGGCTTAGCCAGAAGCAAATAGCTGTGTTGTTTGGCACTAAACGGCCCGCAATAACAAAGCATCTGGCTAACATATTCAAAAGCGGTGAATTAAGAGAAGATTCAGTCTGTTCCATTTTGGAACATACTGCGGCTGACGGGAAATCGTATAAAACCGCGTTCTATAATCTTGACGCAGTAATCTCAGTCGGTTATCGGGTAAATTCCAAGCGCGCCACCCAATTCCGCATTTGGGCTACAAATATCCTGCGGCGGCACTTAGTGGACGGCTACACTATAAACCAGAAGTTGCTGAAGGCCAAGGAGGAAAAATTCCTGGCTTTCCAGAGAGCTATAAAACTCATCGAGACGGTGAAGGCCCGCAAGCCGCTGGAGTACCAGGAGGCGATGGGGCTTTTAGACGTGATCCGCGACTATAGCCGCGCCCTGGGGCTGCTGGACGATTACGACCATAACCGTGTCGCGGTCAAAGGGGTAAGCCGCGGTTCAGGATTCCATCTAACATATGAACTGGCTCTTAAAGCGGTGGCCCAGCTTCAAGGCGGCGGGTCAACCCTTTTTGGGAGGGAAAAGGATAATTCTTTTGCGAGTTCCGTGGCTACTATTTACCAGACTTTTTCCGGCAAGGAGTTATATCCAAGCGCGGAAGAGAAAGCTGCCCACCTGCTGTACTTTGTCGTTAAGAATCATTCTTTCGTGGACGGAAACAAGCGCATAGCCGCCGCGCTGTTCCTGTGGTTCATGGAGAAGAACCGCCTGCTTTATCGCGCTGACGGTTCTAAGCGCCTGGCGGATAACGCCTTGGTGGCCTTAACCCTGATGATAGCGGAAAGCGCCCCGCCGGAGAAAGACCTGGTGGTGCGGCTGGTCGTGAACCTGATAAATAAAGAAAACTAATTATCTAGCGCCACGTCTCCATGGTCCGGGCGCTGGAACACCCAATGCTATAATTGACTGTAGCTCGTAACAAGAAAAGGGAAGCTGATATGCCGCTTAAATTTAAATTTGACGCCTGGTTCGATGAGCAGCTTGTGGAAGTAATAAAACAGCTGCCGGATAAATTTACCAGCCATGAGTTCATTCTTGCCTTTGCGCAGAAGCACCAGGCGCTGTACATCGACCTGCTGAACTCTTACCGGGAGAAAGACCCGTTCGAAATAGCCCACGGGCGGCTGGCAAAACATCTGAACGATTTCAGCGAGCTGATAGTCTACGATGGCGAAGTGTTGAGCGCCGATATTTTCAGGCGGTCAAATAAATGCGCCTCCTGGCGCAAGAAATAGGGGCGCTGCTTAAAATACTCGCATGGCCACCTCCAAAGAGACCATTGAATTCCTGCGGGACGCGCTGGCGCTGGTTCCGGAGGTCAGTTTCCGCCCGATGATGGGGGAATACTGCGTATACAGCGCCGGGCGGGTGTTCGCTTTGGTCTGCGACGACACTCTTTTCCTTAAAACCTCGCCAGAAACGCTCCACCTGTTCCGCGACAAGACCACGCGCGCCTACCCGGGCAGCAAGAATACCTGCCAGGCGAACGCTGAGTGGCTTGAAGACAGGGAGAAGCTCTCCGAGGTCGTGCACTACACGCTCACCCACCTGCCGGTCCCCAAACCCAAGCGCCCCCGTAAATAAGATCCAAATATATTCAGGATCAACCCGACACGCCCTTGTCGGGTTGGTGTGCTATACTATTTTTATTACGGCGGGGAGTTATGGAAAAGAAAAGCGAAATAATCCTTATAAGCGCTTCGGCTGGGTCGGGGAAGACCCACGCCCTGACGCGGCGCTATGTGCGGCTGCTTCTCACGGGCAATACCCCGGAGAGCATCCTGGCGGTAACTTTTACCAATAATGCCGCCAAGGAGATGAAGGAGCGCATCCTGTTCTGGCTGAAGAAGGCGGCTTCGGGCGTCGCCGGCCCCGAAACAGACAATCTTCTTGAGGATACCGGCCTTAAAATACCGGCGCTGAAGGTGAAGGCCGCCGCGATACTTGAGAACCTGCTCTGCAACTACTATAACCTGCATGTGCAGACTATAGACAGTTTTCTTAACCGCATTGCAATGTCTTCGGCCGGCGAGCTGGGCCTGCCGCTGCATCCGGATATCACCATGAGCCACAAGCGCCTGGTGGACGTGGCGCTTTATTCAATACTTTCGAAGGAAACCGGGAATCATCTTTCTAAACAGGAAATCGAGGATTTTCTTAAATCCCTGCCGCCCGGCGGCTCTTACGCCTGGGATCCGGTGGAGAAGATGCGCGAGATCTACGCCAATCTCCTCGCCTTCGAGGGAAAATCAGACGGGCGCATTGTGCCTGCCGACATAGCTGAGAAAACCGTGCAGGACGCCAAAGACGCCGTGGTTTCAAAGAGTGAGGCCTTCCTGAAGATCCTGGATGACGGCAAATATACCTACACGATAAAGAGTAAACCCAAAGAACCCAGATTTTACTCGGACGCGCTCAAGTCCGGTGTTCGCGACGCGATCGACTCCGGCAACCACGTGAAGATAGCCGGGAGCTTTAAGATCGGGCCCGGTTTCTTCCACGGTGGTAAAGTTAAAACACTTATAGACTGCCCGCAGCTCTCTGTTCCTATGGACGAGGTCCGCACCGCCATAGGCGTTTATTACCGCCTCCACGCCTATCACCGCCTTAACGGCTTTGTGAAGCTATATCCCAAGTTTAAAGCCGAGCTGGAGCGCATCAAGTCCGGCCTGGAAGATGTCGCCCACATCGACGACATAGCCAAGAAGATAACTACTTATCTTAAGGCCAATGGCGGGCAGTCCGTGCCCGAGGTTTATATCCGCCTCGGCGAGCGCGTGCAGCATTTCCTGATAGATGAATTCCAGGACACCGATCCTTTGCAGTGGCGGTCCATGCTTCCTTTGATGCAGGAGGCCTTGTCCCGCGGCGGCTCGCTTTTCGTGGTGGGCGATATAAAGCAGGCGATCTACATGTTCCGCTACGCCGACTATAAGATCATGCGCCAGTTCATGGAAGCCCTGGAGGACCTGGATATAGACGGCGACCCGCTGGGCATGACCGCCCTGGTGAGTATGACGGAAGACGGCAGCCATGCCGTTGACAGTTTGAAGTGGAACCACCGCAGCGGCGGCGTGATAGTGGACTATGTGGACAACCTTTTCCAGGAACGCCTGCCCGCCTATAGAGCTGGAGAAATTTTAGCCGAGAGCAATGACCCGACCGGGCTTACCTCCTGCAAACAGAAAGTAGAGGAAGAAAAAAAAGCCGCGGGGCTGGTGCGCGAGGTGGTGTTTTCGCGTAAGGCCATAAAAGAGCAGGCCGCCGAAACTGACAATGGCGACGATGAGGACGCAGGCGACCCGCTGGATAAGCTTGTAAGCGAAAAAGTCGTGGAACTGATCAAAGACGCCCATAAGCGCTACCGCTACGACCAGATAGCCGTGCTTGCGCCGCAGAACAAGAATATCCGCGGCGTGGTCTCCTGGCTGAACGCCGCCGGGGTCCCGGTGGCTTCCATGAGTTCGCTGGATATCCGCGAGCGCCCGGTGGTGGCCGAACTGATCGCGCTTTTCACCTTCCTTGAATTCCCGGCTAATGATATAGCTTTCCTTAATTTCGCCTGCGGCGACATCTTCCTTAAAGTTTCAGGGCTCAATAAAGAGGCGGTCCTGGGAGCAGCCTCGGAGCATCGCGAAAAATGGAAATCAAAGGGCCGGCCGCTTTACGCTACCTTTAAAGAGAAGCAGCCCGCGGTTTGGGACAAGTTCATAGAGCCGCTTTTCGCCAAGGTGGGCTATCTGCCCGTGTACGAGTTGGCCTCGCTGGCCTTCTCCATGCTGGAGATCTTCAGGAACTTCCCGAAGGAGGCCTGCTTTTTGGTCAAGTTCCTGGAGGTCCTGTCCTCGCTGCAGGGCAAAG
Source organism: uncultured Elusimicrobiaceae bacterium (assembly GCA_964622585.1). GTDB lineage: Bacteria > Elusimicrobiota > Elusimicrobia > Elusimicrobiales > UBA9959 > UBA9959. Next base: position 8,168 of record CAZUQT010000059.1, read on the forward strand.
GGGCGGCCGACGCGCGCAGTTTCATAAATTTCGCCACCGACGGCGGCGAGGACGCCGTGGGGGCTTTCAGTATCGAGCTGCCGGAATACATAGACGCCGTGCGCGTGATGACCTTCCATAAAAGCAAGGGGCTGGGCTTCCCGGTTATAATCAATTTGCTCTACGAAAAGCGCGGGTCCGGCGGGAGCGGCTCGGACCGCAATATCTTCTACGACAAGAGCGACGCCGCCGGCGATGTGAAGATCGTGTACATAAAGGGCGATTACACGGATTGGGACGAGAACCTTAAAAAAATTTACGAGGAGCGCGAGGCGGACGAGAAAGTGCAGGCGCTTAATGAGCTCTACGTGGTTACCACCCGCGCCAAGAACGAGTTGTCTAATCTGGTCGTCCGCGGCAATGACGAGCAGGATGACAAGGCAGGCGCCAAGTTCCATTATGTTTTTAACGACCAGGAGAAAGGCGCGCCGGATCCCAAGGCCAAGGCCGAGCCGCGCGGGCACAAACCTTCGGTAGTGAACCAGCCGGTTTTCCCCGAGCCGGAAGTTTCTTCCGCCGGTGCTTCCCTGGACGGCTACCGCGCCGCCCAGCGCGGGCTGCTCTATCACGACATCCTGATGCGCGTGGATTGGATAGACGGCAGCTTGAAGGCGGATCTTGAGCGGGCCTTCGACGCCTGCGCCTGGAAATACAGCCCTTCCCTGCGCGCGGAGAAAGAGAAGATAACTTTAAAACTGCTTAGTCTGCTGGCCAAACCTGAAATAGCCGTTTTCTTTACGAAAAAACCGGGATGGGCGCTTAAGCGCGAGACCGAATACCTTTCCGGACCGGAAGGCGGCAAGCTGCGCCGCGTTGACCGCCTGCTTATAGAAGCGGGCAAGGCCGTCATACTGGACTTCAAGACCGGCGGCGAGCAGGCCGGCTATGTGGATAAAATTAAAAAATACGCCGCGACGATAACCGACGCCACGGGCTTACCGGCCGAGGGCTGGCTGATCTACCTGGACGAGGAAAAAGCGGAGAAGGTCCTATGAGCGAGAAATTTATTCTTCTGCCTCAGGAAGAGGACCTTGTTTCCCGCATAGCGGCCTTGCTGGCCGGCCGTGAGGATCTGGCCGACTGCATTGTCGTTTTTCCAGGCCGCCGCCCCGCCCATTTCCTCCGCAAGCGTCTTTTTGAAAAGCTCGGTAAGTCCTTTGAATGCCCGGCGCTCTATTCCATGGACGAGTTCACCGCCTTCCTGGCCGAGTCGGCCGGCGGGCCACGCCCCGAGATAGGCGAGCTGGACGCCGCGGCCATAATGCTCGGCCTGGAAACAAAGATACAGGGGCTCGGGCCCCTGGCCGGTAAATCCAAAACCGAACTGGACTGGTTCCTGCCCTGGGCTTTCAAGGCTTATGCCGATTTCGAAGAGATAAAGAAGGAGCTTAAGACGGAACGCGAGCTGGGCGGCCTGGATTCAGGGCTTGAGGCCGGCGAAGCCGCGGGTATGTTCAAGCGGGCGCGGGATTTCAGCGGCAAGTTCGGCGGCTTTTCAAAACTTTACGGCGCTTTCTACGCCGAGCTGGAGAAACAGGGCCTGCTGACCCCGGCCCTGAAATACGCGGCAGCCGCGGCTCCAGGAGTTCCTGAAAAAGCCGGTCTGGGCGACAAGGGGCTGGTTATAATGGCCGGTTTCTTCCTGCTCTCCAAGGCGGAGCAGAAGCTGCTTGAGGATCTTTTTAAATTAAAAAATTTTCGCCTGCTTGCGCAGGAAGGACCCGGACTGGGTGAGCGGCTGGAGTTCCTTGTCAAAAAAGCGCTGATCCCCGCGCTTAAGCCGTATAAACCCACGGCGCCGGACGCGTCCAAATTCACCTTTCATAAGGCAGCGGATACGCACAGCGAGGTCTTCGCGCTCGGGGATATGATCGAGAAGAAAAATTTCGATGAGCGCGACGTTATCGTCATCCCCTCCGCTGACGCTTTGTTCCCGGTGGTCCATAATATACTTCCGGACTTCAAAGATAACAATAATATCGCTATCGGCTACCCGGTTTCGCATACGCCGGTCTATTCACTGGTCGAATCCATCGGCAAACTTCTTGACCGCGCTGACGGCAAGGCTTATTTTATCCCGGACTACCTGGATTTGGTCTTCCACCCTTATGTGAAAGGCGTGCTGCAGGGAAACAGCCCCGAGCTTACGCGCATTTTGTTCCAGGTCCTGCAGGAGCATTTCCTCGGCCGGATGAGCCGCTACGCTGAGTTAGCCGCAATAGAGACGGACAAAGATTTCCTGGACGCGGCCCTGAAGCGCCTTGAGCATTACCCGGATTACCGCGCAGTGACCAAGGCGGTAATAGTCGCGCATATAAAGGGCATACATGACTCCGTTATCCGCCCGTTCGAGGACATCCCGACTATAGGCGCCTTTGCCGCCAAGCTGCTGGAGCTGATCTCTTATGTTTCCTGTGCTACGACCGCGCACAGGCACCCGTATTGGCAGGATTTCTCAGGGCGGTTCCTGTCCCTGCTGGACGGTATCGCCGGGTCGCGGCTGGCTGCCGAGCGCTTCGGTGACAGGCAGTCATATTTCAAGTTCTTCGGCTCGGCGGTAAAGGGCGCTGTTTATCCCTTTGAGGGTACGCCGGTTAAGGGACTGCAGGTTCTTGGCCTCCTTGAAACCCGCGGCCTTAAATTCAACCGCGTCTATTTCCTGGACGCGAACGCGGACGCGCTTAATGTGAGCGGCGCAGGAGACGCCGTGCTCTCCGACTTTATGCGCGGCCTGCTCAAGCTGCCCACCTGCCGGGAGCTCGAGGCCGCCCGCAAGTATTATTTCGAAACCCTGCTAGGAGGGGCCGGCGAGGCGCATATTTTCTATCGCGACAATTCCAAGGCCGAGAAAAGCCCCTTCGTTGAAGAACTGTTGTTCCGGCTGGAGTCCGCGGGGGCCGACCGGGAAAAACTAGAGAACCGCGTTTTCTTCGATGTGAATTTCGAGAACAAGGAACCGTCCGCCGTAGTCAAGACGGATTGGGTCATGGGAAAGCTCGACAGGACGGCTTTTTCCCCGTCAGCTCTGAACCATTACCTGGGCTGCCCCCTGCGCTTCTACTATATCAGCGTGCTTGGCCTGCGCGAGCAGGAGGAAGTGTCAGAGGAGATCAGCCGGGCCTCCATCGGCAATATCGTCCACAGGACGCTGGAGCTTTACTTTCTGCGCGGCAGCCGCCTGGGCAAGCCGTTCAAGGCGGGGGAAATAAAGGATGAACTGGCCGTGATGATGGCCTGCCTGGAAGAGGCCATGGCTTTCTACCATTTGAGCGATACCGCCAAGGGCTACGGCTATGTGATGCGCCGGCAGATCGAGAAGCGCCTTGAAGATATCCTCCGCTACCATATGGAAAAACTCGGCGGCTTTACGCCGCTGGCCGTGGAGGCCGGGCTTGAAGCCGAACTCGAGCTGCCTTCGGGCAAGAAGGTGCGGCTTACCGGCAAGGCCGATCGCATAGACCTGCGCCCCGGCGCCGAGGGCGCCCCGGAGCGGATAGTCATAGTGGATTATAAAACCGGTTCCAGCGCGAAGGTTCCCTCCTGGAAAAAGTTCGAACTGGCGGATCCCCGGGCCGACTGGAGCAAAACTCTTCGTTCCGTGCAGCTGCCGATTTATGTTCTTATGGCTATGACCGGAAAGGTCAAGCCGGCTGAAGGGGCCGAGGATAAAGTGACGCCAGTGATAGGCGGCCTCGCGGTCACGGATTTTGACGCCCGGCTGATGATCCTGGGCAAAGAAGAAATTACCGAGGAAAGCCTGTATAAGACTTACAATCACCAGGACCCGGATATCCCGTCCACTTTCGAAAAGTACAAAAGCGCCGTTATCGTACTTCTTGAAGAAATCTTTAACCGCGAATTGCCTTTCGAGCCGACAAAGCGCGAAGACGACTGCAAGCACTGCCCCTTCAAAATAATGTGCGGCCGCCAATGGGTGAAAGACTAGTATAATCGTAGCGGGGGGAAATATAAAAAAGCGCGGAAAATCTCGCGGCTACCGGGAAGAGCCTTATTCTTCCAGATCGAAATGGCTGACGACCGTCCTGGCCGTCATCTTCGGCGGCCTGCTCTATCTAATAATCAATGCGATCTGGTTCATGGGAAACGTGAATTAAGTCGCGGGGGTAAATTACCGAATATCAGCGGGCGTAAAGCCGGAGGTTCCGGCCGCGCCCGTTTTTTATTTAACTGCCGGGACAGCGGTCGCCGCGGCATTTATCAGTTTGCGGGTTTCGATCAGTTGGGCGCGCATTCCGGGTTCGTAGGCCGGCGCGGCTTCTTCGGCCTGGTCGATAGCGGCCGAAGCGTCCGCGTAGCGCCCCTGCCGGAGATAGATATTCGCCAGCGTATCCAGGACATAAGGCCGCAGGACGCCGGCATTCGGCAGAGCGGACAGAGCAAGCGCTTCGGCTTCCGGCAGGCTGCCATTTCGCGCCAGGGTGACCATGGCCAGATTGTTCGCGGCGCCGGGATGCCGGGGCGAGGCTTCCAGCGCTTTCCGGTAGGAGGCCTCGGCTTCGGTCAGCCGCTCTTCGGTAAAAGAGAGATTTCCAAGGGCCAGCCAGCATTCGGCGCAGGAGGGAGAGGCGCGGACTGCGGCTTCGTACTGCCCGGCGGCGTCCGAACGCATCCCCTGGGCTTCGTAAGAGGCCCCAAGGCGCAAATGTTCGGCCGGCGACAGGGCGTCGGCGGCTTCGCCCAGGCGGGGCGCATGCGAGCAGGCGGCGAGCAGGCAGGCGAGGGCGGGCAGGAGCGCGTTTCGCGCGCAGCGCTTCACAGCGGCCGCCGTGGCTGAATTAATAGAGCCCATTGTTCGGTCTTCTTCCATTCTTTTTTTAATTTAGCGTATGAGATGCGCCGGTCGCGCCTTGCGCCGGAGTGCGCGTAGACGCATTGCCGCCGGTCGTCGTAGCCGGTGATCACCAGGTAATGGGGCGAGGGATAAAACCTGTAGCCCGCGTCCACGAAAGCGATCAGGGGCCGGCCCGCGTCCAGTTCGGTCCTGACCCGGTCCAGGCCGGCATTGACGATCTCGGCCGCCAGGCCGCGGCTTTCGGCGGCCAGGAGCAGGTCCACGGTCAGCGAGCCTTTCAGCTTTGGGCGGTAAATTTCCCCGCGCAGGGCCTCCGGCTTCTCCGGCTTCCCCCAGTAATTCAGCACGCTTGCAAGAACGGAAGGCCCGCATTGGTCGGTATTGTCGGGGAAGAAAGGGACGGCGAGCCGCACCTGTCTTTCCTGCCCTGAGTCCGCCGGCGATCTTGAAGCCCGGTACTGCGCGCAGCCGGAAAGAAGGCAGGCCGCGAGGACGAGTAAGCCTCGCCGCGTGAAGAGCCCCGCCTTTCCCCTGGTAGCCGCCATTACAGCCTCCGGGTCAGATAAGGATAACTATTATCAGGACCACGAGAATTATCTCGAGGGTGGTGAGTGTGGTTGCGCCGCCCGGGCTGAGCGTTTTTATTTCCCCGGCCAGTTTGTGGACCTGCTTGTCGGAAAGCTTCCCCAGGCGGGATTCTATCTCTTCCTTGTTCAGGCCGAAAGACTTCAGGCGCTCGCTTACGACTTTTGATTCGAGCGCGGTCTGCACGGCTTTTATGTCGGCGGCCCTGGCCGGCGCGGCGCTATCGGCGGCAGCGCCGCTCTGGGCGGGCGCGAGCATGGCCCGGCCGCTGCCCGAGAGCAGGCAGATCATTGCGGCGCTTATTGCCATAGCATGCTTCGTCGTTCTGGCTTCGATTCTCTTTGATATCGGGTTCATTTTTTATTCCCCTTTTTCCGGACTGTATATCTTTAAGTATAGTCGCTGCGCGCTCCCGCAGCTATTGGGAATTTTGCCCGGCCGGCTAGGTAGTATTACGGGGGCGCGGGGGGGCGGAGGTTTTACCTCCGCTTTTTTATTAGAATAGTGGCAGGGGGGGAACCGGTGAACCGCCCTTCGGAGCGCTTAAATTTATGAAGCAAGTAACGGCCGCGGTCATGGAGAAAGACGGGAAGATCCTGATAGCCCAGCGCAAGCGCGGGGATACGCTTGCTGGCAAGTGGGAATTCCCGGGCGGCAAGGTCGAGCCGGGCGAGACGCCCGAAATTTGCCTGCGGCGCGAGCTGATGGAAGAATTCGGTGTCGATACGAGGATCGGCGATTTTATCTGCTCGAGCAAGTTCGAATACAAACATCTTCCGATAGAATTGCTCGCTTACAGGGCCGAACATCTTTCCGGGGAGTTCAAGCTGAACGACCATGACCGGATAGAATGGGTCGTGCCGGCCGACCTTGCCAAATACGATTTTTGCAGCGCCGATATCCCGGTGGTGGAGC
>CAZUQT010000060.1:0-14462 GCA_964622585.1 uncultured Elusimicrobiaceae bacterium
GGATAATTTCATTATTCGCGGCGGCAGGCCCCTCAGCGGGCAGACCATGATAAGCGGCTCCAAGAACGCGGCGCTGCCCATCCTGGCCGCCACCCTGCTTACCCGCGAGAAATGCGAGATCAAGAACGTGCCGGAGCTGATGGACATCAGGTCCACCTTCGAGCTCCTGAATTACCTCGGGAAGAACTGCTTTTACGGCTACGGGAATTTCGTGGCCGAGGAACATCTCCAGCTTAAGCTTCACGCGCCTTACGACCTGGTGCGCAAGATGCGCGCCTCCATGCTTGTGTCAGGGCCCCTGCTCGCCCGGTTTAAAAAAGTCCGCTTCTCGCTGCCGGGCGGCTGCTCCATCGGCATGCGGCCCATCGACATACACCTCGAAGGTTTTAAAAAGCTCGGCGCCAAGGTCACTTATGAAAAGGGCGACGTTATCCTTTCCGCGAAAATATTGAAGCCCGGTACAGTTAAATTCCGCTTCCCCAGCGTCGGGGCCACCGAAAACCTGATGATGTGCGCCGCCCTGATCGAAGGGACCACCACGCTTGAGAACTGCGCCCGCGAACCCGAAATAGAAGACCTGGCCGCCGCCCTCACAAAGATGGGCGCGCCCGTGACCGGCGCAGGAACCCCGGTCATAAAAATTACCGGGGCCGCCCGGCTCAAAGGCCTCAAATACACCGTCATGCCCGACCGCATCGAGACCGGAACCTTCATGCTGCTCTGCGCCGCCGTGGGGGGGAAGATAAAACTGCTCAACGCCGCACCTAAGAACCTTGACGCTTTGATACGCTCGATGAAGAAAGCCGGCGTCAAGATCACCTCCTATAAAGATTCCATCGAAGTCGAGGCGCCCCGCGGGCGGCCCAGGCCCGTGAATATCGTCACCAAGCCCCACCCCGGCTTCCCGACCGACCTGCAGGCGCCCTGGATGGCTTTCATGGCCCGCGCCAACGGCGTGAGCGAAGTCCTGGAACATATTTTCGAGAACCGCTTCATGCACGCCCCCGAGCTGGCGCGCATGGGCGCTGATATCACGGTGACGGACAAGAAGGCCGTGATCCGCGGCGTGGCGGAACTCCTGGGCGCCCCGGTAATGGCCTCCGATCTCAGGGCCGGCGCGGCCCTGGTGCTGGCCGCCGCCGCCGCGAAAGGCAAGACCGTGATACGCCGCATCTACCATATAGACCGCGGCTACGAGAAGCTCGAGCACAAACTTAAGGACCTTGGAGTGGACGTGTCGCGGGTAAAGGCTTAAGTCCGGGGGCGCGAAGAAGACGCAAATGACCTCTTTTGAAGAAGCGCAGAGAATACTTAATTCCAGGCAGGACTTCGTTAAGAAGGACGGGCTGGACCGCGTCCTCGCCTGCCTGAAAAAGCTTGGAGACCCCCATCTCGGCCTTAAGACCATCCATGTCACCGGAACCAACGGGAAAGGCTCGGCCTGCGCGGCTTTCGAGGCCGCGGCCAGGGCCGCCGGGCTGAAGACGGGCCTGTTCATTTCGCCGCACCTGGTAAGCCCGACGGAAAGGATAAGGTTTTGCGGGGACTGCATAAGCGAGAAAGATTTCGCCGCCCTCTTCGAAGAAGTTTTCGCCGCCGGCCCGGACCTCGGCTTTTTCGAGCTTGTGACCTGCATGGCTTTTCTTTATTTTAAAAGGCGGAAAACGGACCTTGCGGTCATAGAGGTGGGGATAGGCGGCCGCTTCGATACCACAAATGTCCTGCCGAAGCCTGAGCTGAGCGTCATAACTTCAGTGGACTACGACCATAAGAAGTACCTCGGCAATACCCTTGCGGAAATAGCTTCGCAGAAGGCCGGGATAATAAAGCCGGGCGGGATCTGCGTCGCGCCCATACTGCCGCCCGAAGCGAGGACCGAAATTTCTAAAGAGGCGGCGGAAAAAGGGGCCCAGTGCCATTTCTTCGCCCCTGTTTTCGAGATCACCGGCAGGGACTGGGAAAAGAACCGCATAACCCTGCGCCATAAAAAAACCGGGGAGGTTTACCCTTTCGGCATATCCGGCGAGGCGCAGGCCTCCAACGCTACGCTGGTGTGGGAAGGCCTGGAGATAATGCGCGGCCTGGGCTGGCCCATTAGCCGCGCCCACGCCGCGGCCGGCTTCGCTTCGGTGCGGTGGCCGGCCAGGTTCCAGGTCATAACCGCGCCCGGAAAAAATATTTTTATAGTCGACGGGGCTCATAACGAGGAGGCCGCGCGGGCCTTCTCCGCCACGTGGAAGATCTCCCCTTTCGCCGGCAAGCCGGCCGTTTTCGTGGTCGGCATGCTGCAGGACAAGGAGCGGCGCGGCATACTAGAGCTCCTCGCCCCGCTAGTGAAAAAATTCGTTTTTACCAGGCCGGCCTCGCCGCGCGCGGCCGACCCCTGCGCGCTTGCCGACGAGCTTTCCTCCATCAATCCCGCCGCCGAAGTAGAGGTGCAGGAGGACATAGGCGCGGCGCTTTCCGCGGCGTCCAGGGGCGGGACCGTAGCCGTGCTTGGGTCGTTCTACCTGGCGGGTTCCGTACTGAGAATTTTAGGAGAAAGCTCGAACTGACTTTCATTTAGGAGACCTTATGCTTGGAATCGGCATAGATATCGGCGGTACTAATACTAAACTGGTGGTCGTGACCCGCGCCGGCAAGCTGCTTGCGCACGAGCGGTTCCGCACCGAGGCCTCGAACGGGCCCGCCTCTTTTTTAAAGCGCCTGGCCGCCGCGGTGTCCTGCTTCAGGCGGGACTACGGCCGCCAGCTCGTCTCCATCGGCATCGGCGCCGCGGGCGACGTGGACCCCGAGCGCGGCGTGCTCCGCTTCTCGCCCAATTTGGCCTGGCGCTCGGTAAAGCTGGCCGGCCCGCTGGAAAAACTTACCGGCCTGCCCTGCGCCATGGAGAACGACGCGAACATGGCCGCCTGGGGCGCTTACGAGGTGGAGATGCGCCGCAAAACGGAAGACATCCTGACTTTGACGCTGGGCACGGGCATAGGCTCCGGGATGATCCTGGCCGGAAAGCTTTACCATGGGTCCACCGGCACTGCCGGAGAGGCCGGGCATCTTAAAATAGTTCCGGACGGGCGTCCCTGCCATTGCGGCGCCCGCGGCTGCCTCGAAGCCTACTGCGGCAGCTATTCCATCCTGGCCCGGGCCCGCGAACTTATAAAGAACGAGGCGGCTTTCGTAAAGAAGTTCAGCGCTCCCGGAAAAGAGAAGCTCAACACTATCTGCCTTACCAATGCCGCGGCCGCCGGCCATGCCGGGGCGCGCAGGGTCTGGGCCGAGACCGGCCACTACCTCGGTATGGGGCTGGCGGGGCTGATACTGGTGCTCAACCCCGGCTGCGTGGTCCTGACGGGAGGAGTTTCCAGGGCGCGCAAATGGTTCATGCCGGCCATGCAGAAGATCCTGAGCCACCAGCAGATCAAGACGCCTTTTCAGAAGGTGAAGATCCGGATCTCCGATAATGCCGACCTCGGCTCCTACGGCGCCGCGCTGTTCGGGCTCGAACACGGATTAAAATAAGGATCGGGGATCAAGAATCGGGAGTCGGGGGGGCGGGCGAAGCGAGACTGTGCTTGTCGGGAATCGGGAAGATAGAGAGAAGATAACGGGCTTGATGGGAAAAATAAATCTTATTGCTTTGCTTGTGTGGGCGGGAACGGCTATTAACGCCGCCGCCTACGACTTGCCTTCTTCGACCGGCACGCACAGGGTGTACTTCGAGGCGGACTCGGCCGGCTTTAACGAATATTCCCGCGCCATAGACCTGGAGGGGAACGTCCGGCTGGAGGAGTTTTCCGAGAGCGGAAAGCAGCAGAAGCTCATCAGGGCCAGGAACCTTTCCGTTAACATGGCCAGCCGCACCGTCGTCGCCCCTTCCGATTTCGTGATGGACGACGACACGGGCACGGTTTACGGCAAGAGCGGCTTCGTCGATTACGGCTCTGAAAAGGGCAGAATAAACGACGGGCGCTTCGCCTATAAGAATTTTATCATCAAGGGGCGGGTGGTGGAGTTCGACAAGTCGGAATATACCTATAAGAAGGCCAGCATAACCAGCTGCGACGAGGAGCCCCCGCATTACAGGCTCAGGGCTTCGCGCCTTTACCTGGTCCCGGACCGCTATTTCCTCGCCTACAATACCGTATTTTTCGTGGGAAAGATCCCGGTGTTCTACTTCCCCGTAGTTTACCGGCCCATAGGCGGCGGAACGCCTTTCGTCAGCATTTTCCGCCCCGGCTACGACCAGCGCAACGGCTTTTTCGTCAAGTCCAGCTACATCTTCCGCGTTAACCGGGAGACGCGCGCCAAGCTGTACCTGGATTATTTCGCGAAGCGCGGCTTCGGCACGGGGGGCGAGCTGGATTTCCGCCGCCCCGAAAAGAACATAACCAACCTTTCCGTTTACCGCATCCGCGAGTACAGCGGCGTCAGGGACCGGTGGGGCGTGAACGGCGGCTACTGGCATTTGTTCAACCGCTTCAACGAGTCCGACCCGGCCCAGTATTACAGCCAGGGCTTTTTCCGGCTGCTTTCCGACCCGAAGGTCAATAATAATTTTTTCAGGACCAACCCTTTCGCCGTAAGCCCGGACGAGCAGGCCAGCGTGGCCGTGACCCGCAAGACCAACTATACCGTGACCCGGCTGAGCGCCTACGGCAGGGAAACGCACACGGCGGATTTCGAGAAATTCCGGAAAGCCAACAGCTCCCTCCCGAGACTGGATTTTAACACGGTTCCTTTCAGAGTGCTTCGCCTGCCTGTGCTGAATTCTTTTTCAGGGTATTTCGAGAACGGGAGGGACGAGGGCCGGGACTACGCGCAAAAGCGGGGGAACGGGGTCTGGACCGTATCCAAGTCCGTGCCGCTGGCCAGGCACTTTACCCTCTCGCCTTCCGTGTACTACGACCAGTCCGTCTTTATCTCGACCAATGCCGGCGGTAACGATACCTGGACGGGCCGCTACGGCGGCGGGGCCACGCTGCGCTACGACAGGTTCTGGGGCTCTTTCGACCTGGGCTACGCTTACAGGCGCCGCCTGCGCGACAATAAGCTTCAGGAGGACCTGGGGGCCGCGGATAAGGGGCAGGAGGCGAGCGCTCTTTCCTCGCAGCTGTTCGTGATGCCGCGGTTCAATACTTATTACAAGCTGTCCACGGCTTACGATATGCGCGACTATTTCAGGGCTTCGTTCACGAAGCGGCTGGCGCCCCTTATCGCCGAGGTTTATTACGCGCCGCGCCCTAACGTGGACATTTTCGCTACCGAGACCTACAGCCTGTCCGGCGGGAGCAAGAGCTTCGTTACCCAGATAAATTTCGGCGGCAAGGAAAATTATATCGGCGGCGGCATCGCTAATTACAGCAGCGCCCGCCGGGAGTGGGTTTTCAGCAATGTCCTCGGCTTCCGCCCGTGGCGCGGGTCCGGCTGGCGCGCCGAGACCGTGCTGCGCTACCGGCTTAAATCGGAAGGGAATTTCAATTACAGCGATTTTAAATTCTTCGAAAAAGGGATCACTCTTTACCGGGATTTCCACGATTTCCGCACCAAGTGGGATTACAGGGAGCGCTCCGGCGGCGTCAGGGAGTTTTATTTCTATCTGAACCTGAAAATAAGCGAGCCCGCGCGCAAGGACGACCTGGAGGAGAGGTCCCGGCAGTACTGGCACCCCTGGCGGAAGGACGGCGAGGTCAGGGACTGAGGAATTCAAAGTTTAATTCTAAAATGATAAACTATTATTTACAGGGATGGAAAATATGAAAAAACCGCTTTGGCTTGTTACCGGGGGGGCCGGGTTCATCGGCTCCAATATCGTCGAGGAGCTCGTGCGCAGGAAATACCGCGTGCGGGTGTTCGATAATCTTTCAACGGGTTTTAAAGAGAACCTGGAGCCGTTCAAGGGCAAGATAGAATTTATAAAAGGCGACCTGCGCGAGCCGAAAGACCTGGCCAAGGCTATGAAAGGCGTCACCTACGTGCTGCACCAGGCGGCTTTCCGCTCGGTCCCCAAGTCGGTGGATAATCCCCGCGCGGCCCATGATAACAACGCCACCGGAACCCTTAACGCCCTGATGGCGGCCAAGGCAGCGGGGGTGAAGCGCTTCGTTTACGCGGCTACCAGCTCCGCCTACGGGGAATGCCCGATCTTCCCCCAGAAAGAATCCCTGCCCACCGCCCCTATCTCGCCCTATGCCGTAAGCAAACTGGCGGGGGAGCATTATTGCCACGTTTTCGCAAAAACCTACGGCCTCGAGACCGTGGCGCTTCGCTATTTCAACGTGTTCGGGCCGAGGCAGAACCCCGAGTCGGTCTACTCCGCCGTGATCCCGCGCTTCATGGAACTGGTGATGCAGGGCAAGCCGCTCGAGATCCACTGGGACGGGAAGCAGTCCCGCGATTTCACCTACGTCAGCAATGTGGTGGACGGAAATATCCGCGCGGCGCTGGCGCCGTCCGGGGTTTCCGGGCTGACCATCAATGTCGCCACCGGCACGAATATTTCCCTGCTGGACATCGCGCGCCAGCTTGAGAAAATAACCGGCAAAAAGATAGAGAAGACTTTTTCCCCGAAACGCCAGGGAGACATCAGGAAGACCTATTCCGATATCTCGCGCGCCCGCAGGGAGCTGGGTTATAAGACCCTGGTCACTTTCCCCGAAGGGCTTAAGTTCACGTGGGATTATTTCTCGTCTAAATTCCAGGGGGGCAGGAAATGATATTCAACCTCTCGTCTTCTTCGGGCTGGATAGAAGTGGTCTGCGGCAGCATGTTCTCGGGCAAGACCCAGGAGCTGATACGCCGCCTTAAGCTCGCGAGCATAGCCAAGCAGAAAGTCCAGGTCTTCAACTCGCACCTGGACGTGCGCTATTCCAAGGAGCACCTCGTTTCCCACGATAAATCGACGCTGGCCGCCCGCCCGGTCAAGACCGGCAAAGAGATCCTGAAAGAGGTCGCCAAGGACACCCAGGTGGTGGGCATAGACGAAGCGCATTTCTTCGGCGACGAGATAGTGGAAGTGGCCCAGAAGCTGGCCGACTCAGGCCGCCGCGTCATCGTGGCGGGTCTGGACCAGGATTACCGGGGCGAGGCTTTCGCCAACATGGCGAAGCTCATGGCGGTCTCGGAGTTCGTCACCAAGAACCTGGCTATCTGCATGGTCTGCGGCAATCCCGCGCATTACAGCCAGCGCCTGACCGATTCCGGCCGCCGCATCGAAGTGGGGGCCGGCGACAAGTACGAGGCCCGCTGCCGAAAGTGCTTCCAGCCGGAAAAGTAAGGGACGGCCGCGGTAGTCCCGCTCGCCGATCCCCGATCCTGGATCCCTGGTTCCCGATCAATTATGTATAGATCAGAAAAATTCAATCCAACCCTGTTCGGAAAGCTGTTCCACCTTGGCGGCAAGCTCGCCGACGCCAACCGCTGGCTTAAGCTGGCCGAGGTCCTGCCCTGGGAAAAGCTCGACGAGGGTTATGGCCGGTCTTTCTCCGCGGGCTACGGCCGCCCGGCTAAGGACTCCCGCCTGGTCTGCGGCCTGCTTGTAGTCAAGCGTCTTAAGGACCTGTCGGACGAGGACGCCGTGGCCGAGTTCATGGAGAGCCCCTATATACAGGCTTTCTGCGGCCTTGAATATTTCTCGCTCGAGGACGTTATAAACCCCGGCATACTTTCGGAGCGCCGCAAGCGCCTCGGCCCCGAATTCCTCGCCCTGCTCGACGCGGAGCTTTCGTCCGCGCTCAAAGCCAATAAGGACCTGAAGTTCCACCTTGCGCGCCCTGAAGCCAAAGAATCCTGCTTTTTCTGCTCCCTTCTCAAGAAAGCCGGCTCTCTTTTCTCCAAATAAAAAAGCGGAACAAGTGTTCCGCTGGTCTCTTCGATCCTCGATCCCCGCCCCCCGATCGTTACGGCGACCAGTTCGGCGTGAACGACTGTCCCTTCATCTCGGTAAGCGGGTGGGGGGCGCTTCCGTCGGAGTCCATGATAAAGATCTCCCTGCGCCCGTTGCGCGTCGAGGTGAAGGCCACGAACCTGCCGTCCGGCGACCAGGAGGGGTCTTCGTTGTCGCCGGCCTTGTAGGTCAGGCGCCGTATCTGGCTGCCGGTCAGGTCGGTTATGAAAATGTTGAAGTTTTCTTTAGGCGTCTCGCGTCCGGCGAAAACTATCCACTCGCCCGACGGGGACCAGGAGGGCGAGTCGCACCAGTTGAAGCGCGTCAGCTTGCGCGTCGTGCCGGAGGAGACGTCCAGCACGTAAAGCTGCGGATTGCCGGAGCGGTCGGAGACGAAGGCCACCTGCTTCCCGTCGGGAGCCCAGGTGGGGGAAGAGCTGACGCCGTAGCCGTTCAGGAGCTTCTTCACCGCCTTGGTCACCACGTTAAGAGTGTAGATACCGGGGTCGTCGCCGCGGGAAAGCGTCATCACCATGGTCATCCCGTCCGGCGAGAAGCCGCCGGGGATATTGAGGCCCTGGAAGGTGGTGAAAGGCTTTATCTTGCCGGCCTTCAGGTCGATCTCGAACATATCCGGGTTGCCCCAGCGGTAGGTGGTATAGTAGATCCTGGAGGCGTCCACCGACCAGCGCGGAAGCAGGGTGATGCTGTTGTCCGAGGTAAGGCGGGACAGGTTCTCTCCGTCGTAGTCCGCCATGTAGATCTCTTTGCGTCCTGTCGCGTTGTTTGCGAAGGCCAGCTTGGAGTGCGCTATGCCCTTGCGGCCGGTAAGCTTCATCACCACGTCGTCGGAGAACAGGTGCGCCGCGCGGCGCCGGGCCCGCGGGTCTTTTCCCTGGTAGAATTTTTCCATTACCGCCTTCCCGGTGGTAAGGTCGTAGAGGCTGGCGGCGAAGGTCCAGGCCGTGCCGGAATCCTGCGCCCTGCCCGTTACCAGGTGGGAGGCCATGGCTTTCCAGTAGTCGAGCGATTCCTTGCCCGTGTCCAGGTTGGCCGGGGCCATGGGGTCTTCTTTTATATCGAAATAGCGGGAATACATGAGGTCAGCGCGGATTATTCCGCGCATCTCCTCCGCCAGCTTGAGGTCTTCGGGGGTCTGAGGTCTTGAGGGGTGGAACTGGGCCAGGGCTACGCCGGTCTTTTTAGCTTCGATCTGCGGCGAGACGCCTATATAAACTTCGGTGCCGGCAATGGCGCGGGGCGCCAGCGCGAACATCGCGGCTGCCAGTACCGAAGTCTTGAACATTTAGCGGCCTTTTTTTATCGGGGCTTTGGCCGGCTTGGCGGCGGCTTTCACAGGGGCGGCCGGCGGCTTAGGCATAAGCCGGTCTATGTAGTCTTTGGCCGTTTTAGCTTCCTGCGACTGGGGGAAATCCTTTACCACGGACTGGAGGTATTTGAGCGCCTCGGCCTTTTTGTCTTCGGGCAGCTTCAGCAGCGCCATGGCGTATTTAAGCCTGGCGGCGGGCACGCGCGCGCTCTGCGGGAATTTCTCCAGCACGTTGGCGTAGGCCAGCGCGGCGTCCTGCCAGCGCTCCTTGAGATAGAGCGATTCGCCGAGGTAGAAGTAAGAACCCTCCGCCATTTCTCCGGCGGGGAACTTGGAAAGATAGGACTTGAAGCCGGTGGCGGCGCCGTCGAAGTTGTTGTTTAGGTAAGCGTTGTAGGCGTCGTTGTAGATCTTCGCGGGGAGGAGCGAGGTTTCCACGGCTTCCTGCTGCTTGCGGATGGTGGCGCCGATGGCGTTGACGCGCTTGTTCATCGAGTTGTCTATCTCGTCGAGCCTGGTGGTAAGGCGGTCCATCTGGCCGGAGATGTCCTTCATGCTCTCGGAGGACGAATTGAGGTTCTTGGAGAGGTCTTCCATCTTCACGGCGAGCTCGGCCTGGTTCTTCTGCATATTGGTCAGGCTGGTGTTCAGGTCGTCCATCTGGCTCTGCATCTGGAGCATGTCCTGCTGCGTGGCCACGCAGCCGGAGGCGAACAGGCAGGCGGGCAGCAAAAAGAATATTTTTTTAAGGGCCATTTTTTATTTACCTTTCACTTTCGTCTCGGCCCGGCGGTTCTGCTGCCAGCAGGCGTCGGCCTGTTCGGAGCAGAGCGGCTTTTCCTCGCCGTAGGAGATGGTTCCCATCACGCTTTCCGGCACGCCCAGGCGCACGTAGTAGTCGCGCACCGACTTGGCGCGCTTCTGACCCAGCGCAAGGTTATATTCCACGGTTCCGCGGTCGTCGCAGTGGCCTTCCACCAGGACGGTCCAGTCCTTGCGGGCCTTTATCAGCGCCGCGTTGGCCTGCAGCGCCGCGCGGGACTCTTCGGAAAGCTCGTAGCGATCGTAGTCGAAATTGACGGTTTTTATGGTCGCCTGGCTCTGGAATTCCCCGCCGCGGATATCGCTTTCGGTGGAGGCGGCGGAGCCTTCCTGAATGTCCAGGGCCGGGATGGTCTCGGTGGCGGTGGTCATGTCCACGGCCGTCTCGTCGGCTTTTTTATTCTTATTGCCGCAGGACGAAAGCGTGAAAGCGACGAGCAGCGGCAGGACAAAAGCGGAGAGCAAAGTGTGTTTCTTCATTAACTGAACCTCCCTGATACTATCATAACCTATATAATTTATAAAAATTCCCGCGTCTTTACAATAGGAATAAAAACGAGGACCTGTATATACCTGACCGAATGTTCTTTCGGAGGGGTGGCAGGGGTTACGCTTCGCGAACCCTTTGGGGATGGGGGGCCCCGCCATCAATCCCAAGGCGGGGGGAAACCGCGCAACGGTTTCCTCTTCCAGGGTTCGCGGGGCGGAATCCCTGACAGGACCCCGACTTTACTTCTTGCGGTTCTGTATCGGAAATAAATTAAGCTGTGCGGGTGCCTAGGGTGAGGAGGAAATCCTTGAGCGCGGCGGCTTCTTCCTGGCGGGGGAATTTGTCCACGAGGAGGAAAAGTTCTTTAAGCTTATCCGTGGCCATTTTCCTGGCCGTGCCCGAGAAACCGCCCTTTCTTACAAGCCCGGCAAGATCGAGCGCCGGGGCCAGGTCGGCTTCGGGCCCGGCTTTAACGGCCGCAAGCAGTTTCTCCGCCGCGGGGCCGGCCTGCTGGTCGTTCAGGGCCAAAATGAGGGGCAGCGTGAATTTTCCTTCTTTTATGTCTTTCAAGGTTTCTTTGCCGCAAGCCCCGGCGTCGCCCTCGAAATCGAGCACGTCGTCGATTATCTGGAAGGCCGCGCCTGCCTCTTCACCGAGGCGGGCGCAGTCCGCGAGAAGCTGGGGCTTTTCAGAAAGCCGGCAGGCCGCCAGCCCGCACCAGCGGAAAAGCGCGCCGGTCTTTAAAGTCACTATTTTCTCGGCCGCCGCGGCCGAGATCTTTTTGCCCCTCGAATTCTCCTCTATCAGGGCGCCTTCGGCCATGCGCTTCACGGCGCCCGCCAGGCTTTCCTGCAGGTCGGGGGCGGCGCGGCCGGCGCATTCGATGGCCAGGGCGAAGAGAATGTCCCCGACGAGGATAGCGGAGTTCACCCCTAGCTGGTCGTAGAGGGTCGGCAGGCCCCTGCGGTAGCGGGCCAGGTCGATGCAATCGTCGTGCAGGAGGGAGGCGGTGTGGGTAAGCTCGGCCGCGGCCGCGGCTTTCTCCGCGCCGGCCTGCTCCGCGCCAAGCGCGCCTGCCAGAAGCAGGGTGAAGCGGGCCCTGGCGGCCTTGCCCATGAAGCTGAAAGGATATTTCTTGAAATCAAAAACCTCGGAGTCTATGGCGCCGAGCTGGCCCGCGATATAGTCGTTAACCGTGCGCAGGGAGTTATCAATGTTGGGGGCGGTTTTTTCCATATAAAATCAAAATATTATAGCATTTCCGGAAGACGGCTAGCCTGAAAGTTGCTGCTGCAACTTCCCGCCCGCATAGCGGGCGCCCTTCGGGAGGCATACACCTCCTCGGTCCTGGCGCGCATAGCGCTTGGCCCTCGGCCCGCTTCGCGGGGAATCCTGCTGGATTCAGGTTAAAGCGGCGCGCGCAAAAGTAATATAATCTTTGTATGGGACACGACCACGAACACGGAGATGCTTCAAAGCACGGTCATGAACACGGCCCGGCCTGCGCCCACGGGCATGGTCACGACCATAGCCACGGGCATCACGGCGCGCATTCCCAGCGCCGGGCCCTCACTATCGCTTTCTTCATAACGGCCGGCTTCATGGTGGTGGAGGCCGCGGGCGGCCTGCTTACCGACAGCATGGCCCTCCTCAGCGATTCGATGCATATGATGACTGACGCGGCGGCGCTGGGGATGAGCTTTTTCGCGTCCCGCCTGGCCGCCCTGAAGCCGGACTCCTCCCGCACCTTCGGGTACCGGCGGGCGGAGGTGGTGGCCGCGCTCGCGAACGCAATGCTTCTGTGGATCCTGTCCGGCTATATGCTGCGCGAGGTCTATGACAGGTTCCATAACCCGGTGCCGATACTTTACGGGCCCATGCTCGTGGTCGCGGTGCTCGGCCTGCTGGCTAATTTGGCCAGCGCCTGGATACTGCACGGCCACAGCGAGGAGAACATAAATATACGGGGCGCTTTCCTGCACGTGGTCAGCGACCTCGCCGGTTCGGTAGCCGCTATCATAGCCGGCGTCGTGATCTATTTCAGCGGCTGGTACCTGGCGGACACCATAGTCTCCCTCCTTATAATAATCCTTATACTGTTCAGCTCCACCAGGCTGCTCCTGGAAGCTTTCCATATAATAATGGAAGGCGCCCCGAAAGGCCTTTCCCTGAAAAAGCTGGAAAAGGACCTGCGCGCGATCGACGGGGTTTCGGACGTGCACGAGCTTCACGCCTGGAGCCTGTCCTCGGGGTTCAATGCCCTAAGCGCGCACCTGGTTGTAAAAGACCCCGCCAAGCAGCAGCCGGCCCTTAAAGCCGCCGCCGGCGGCGTGGCCCCGGCTTTCGGCATCCGCCACAGCGTCTTCCAGGTGGAGAGCGAGCCGGTTGAGAATTCCTCCTGCGACACCTGCGCCCAATAAACCTCTTCAGCGCTTCCCAAAGAATGTAACTTAGGTCAAGTGTTACTTTCTTGCCATGGCGCGGGCGGGCGCCATGCATTAGACTATCGGAAGTGCGGTCCGCGTGAGCGCGGTAAAAGCCGTTGAGAGTTGAAGAAAATATGAATTTAACCGGAGATTCTCATTAGCCGGACCCTGTAGACTATGTGTAAGGCGGGGAGCAGGTTCTTGTGTATCCCAAGTCACACTAAAACTTTGTTGACATGTATCAAGTCTTTTTAGTATTTTTGTTAAGTGCCGTGTTTTTTAAATAGGCGGGGTCTTAATTTAAATGTCATTTATCGTCGGGGCGGCCGCGTTCAAGCGGCCAATTAACGGAGGGAATATGCGCTCATTCACTAAAATAATTCTTGCGGCGGTCCTGTTCGCCGCTTCTTCGGGCTTGGTCTCGGCGGCTCCCACGCTTAAGGTGCATATACAAACGGCCACTATCAGCGGCACATTCGTGGGGGTGGGCAGCGTAACCGTTGCCGCGATAGAATTCGGCATGAACGGCCCTTCGACCTAACGCAGGTCGGGCTCACCAACTCCAGCGGCGACGCTTTCTTTAATCTTTCAAGCGGAACTTACGGAAGAAGCTACAATATTTATTACAGCTCCCACGGCTTTTCCCCCAGCATTTCAGATCAGTTCAATAATCCCGAATACGATCCTAACAGGTATGTCTGGGCGATGAACTCGCAGGCTTATTTCTCGACTTTCACTCTAACGGCCCTGACGGGCGAATCGGCCAAGGTCGGCCGGCTGGTGCAGCAGTTCATAGGCGCTTCCACCGGCACGGTCCTGTTCGGCGGCGTTTTTAATATGACCGCCCAGATGCAGGCCGGTTCCGGCCTTGTCTTTACCAACCTCACCCCCGGTTCCACGGATACCCTGGTAGTGGATAATGTCCCTTTCGCTCCCGCCAATACCTATAATATAGGCCTTTACGATCCGAAAAAGAACAAGGGCATAGGCCGCAACGTAATGATCGCCCTGGATACCGGAACTCCTGTTATAGCCTACCTGGCCAGCAATAATGCCCGCCTTAACTTTGACCAGTCGATCCCTCCGGCCAGGGTGGAAACCCAGACGCAGCAGGGCGGGGAACCCACCGCCGGCGCGAGCGTAGAGGGCGTGCTGATGAGCACTAATTCCACGCCTATCGGCTTTATGGGCCTTGAAGTGAAAGGCTGCGGCGGTTCCTACAATTGGCAGACTTGGGCGCATGCCGACCAGAACGGGCGTTTCCAGCTTTACGGCCTCACTCCCGGCGTAACCTATTACGTCAACGCTATGGGCGGCTGCACCTGGAATAATGACACACACGAAAGTAAATGCTATGCGCCTTACAGCAACCCTAATTATAAATTGAACGATATGTGCACCGGCGTGGATAATTCACTGGCTACATCGAACGATATCGTTTACAGCGTGGCCAGCAGCTCGGAAGTTATCTATAAAACTATTACCCTGGACGAAATGCCCAAGAGCATCGGC
>CAZUQT010000061.1:0-14140 GCA_964622585.1 uncultured Elusimicrobiaceae bacterium
CCGTCTATTCCCTGCGAAGTCACCCAGAGGAAACGGCCGTCGGGACTTACATCCATCCCCACCGGGAATGAATCGGCGCCTATGCGCGCGACTACTTCCATTTTTTCAGCGTCGACTACTGCCACCTGAGAGTCGGAATTAAGCGCGACAAAAAGCCACCTCCCGTCCGGAGAAAGCCTCATGGAGCGCGGCGCACCTCCGACTTTAGCCGAAGAGAGCTCTATCCCGGAGCTATTCCCTGAGACGGCCGCTTCCATCACGCGCGAGGTTTCGGCGCGGATCACTGAGCCGGCCGCGCTGGAAGCCACAAAGAGGCGCTTGCCATCCTGCGAGATCACCAAGTCGCGCGGATTTCCTCCCAGAGGAACGCGTCCTATCAGCACCGGACGGCCGGGACGGCCGGCGTCTATCACGGCCACCCCGCCCGTCCCTCCCATGCACCCGGCAAAAAGAGTCTTAGAATCCGGGCTCCAGGCCAGCCCGCGCACGCAAAGCCCGCATTCCCGGTCCCGGTCCATCCCTTCAGTACCAACCGGAGGCACGGTAGAGCCCAGAACCACCAGCCCGGCCGGCGCGAAACCCGCCGGCTCTGAAGAGGAAATATCAATAAACCCCACGCTATTAGCGCCCCAGTGAGCCAGGGCCACGTATCGCCCGTCCGCAGAGGCGGCAACGTTCTTGGTTATGGGCCCGGTAGGCAGCACCCGCACGATAGCACCGGCCGCGGCGTCGATGACGGCCACCGCTGACGGCTGCGTTCCGTCGAGGTCGAAATTGCGGCGGTAATAGGGGACCCAGAGGAAACGCCCGTCATGGCTGAGCGCTCCTTCCACCGGCTTGCCATTGAAAACATTGGGGCCTTCCGGCGGAAGCTCACCGGAGAACTTATAACCGAACCAAGGCTCCCTGCCAGGGAAAAGCCGGGCCTGCTTCACCCCGAAGGCATGCCGTATCACTCCCCGTTTGGCCGGCTGAACCGCGTTGTAAACCACGGTGCACTGGCCTTCCAGAGAATTGATGTAGGCCGTTACCCCGTCCGATGAAATGACTACCGACTTGGGAGAATCTATATCCGCGTCATAAATGTCGGCCGCGCTCAGCGTGGAGGTACTGTAGCGCTGGAATCGAGAAGCCAGGCGCAGCCGCAGCGGCGCGTCCTGGGGCGCGGACTCGGTTCCGATGGGAAAGTGCATGGCGGATTTTCCACGGCGCCGCAGGTGCGACTCCCAGGCCCGGCGCGCGGCGGCAAGACGCTTCGCCAGGTCATTGTCTTCCGGGGTAAGCCTGGCCAGTTCCCCCCATGACGTAGCGGCATCCTCCCATTGCCGCAGGGCGGCGTGAGCCCGCCCTTTCCCGTCGAGGCACTCATTATTGCAGGGTTCCAGGACCAGGCAGAGGTGGAAGTCGCGCACGGCGGCGGCGGGGCGGCCGCGCCTTAGAGACATCCTGCCGTCCAAAGTATGCTTCAGAACGCGTTCGTCCGGGACCGTCGCCGGGCCCGTGGCAGCCTCCGGAACCGGCGAGAGTGTGACGATCCTGCGCTGATGACAACCGGTCGTGAAAAACAATGCGGCGCAGATAAAAAGAGAAATATTATGGAGCTTCATTTCTGATATACCGTCCAGAGAAAACCGGAACCTCACATTTTCCCCAGTATCTCGAAACGCCTGGTCGAGTAATTGCCTTCCTGGTCTACGATAGTGATCTCATGGGAACCGGGCTCGATATCAAGGGCCTGCTGATGGAAAACGGCGGTTTTTCCTAGATAGTTCCCGTCGAGATGCCAAAACAGAACGGCATCCGGCCTGGTGTGAGCCGCCTCGAAAACTACGCGCCCCTTTTTCTCTGCGAGGTCTATCGGGATGTAAATTTTGCTTTCGGCGTTCGGATAGATGAACTCTATCGGGCCTTTCTTTTTATCCTGGTCGGCGTCGGCCTCGCAATCCTTTCGGTATGCTGGCAGAAGTTTGTAGCCGGGATAATACCGCCTGTAAAAGTACTCCTGTCCGGGAGGAAGCACAAACCAGCTCTTATGCCGCATCTTCGACACGGCTTCGCATTTGCTATTAACGCGCCACCACCCCGCTGCGTCGAGGTGGATGGTTTTCTGGTGCGGGCTTATTTGATCGAAATTGCTTCCCAACGGCGCCCACTGGCGCTCGGTTTCGCAATTCGCGAACGGCAGATAACCGTCGTTCCGGCAAACCTCAACTTCCTTCAAGTAAGCCTCCGGGACCTTGAACCAGCCCCCGGCTGGAAGGCGGTTAAAGATCTGGAAAAGCAGCGGCGCCGCGGCCGTCACTCCGACTAGTTCCGGGCGGCTTTCACCGTCCGCGTTCCCCAGCCAGACCCCCACGGTGTACTTGGCGTCGCTTCCGATAGCCCAGGCGTCCCGGTTTCCGAAGCTTGTCCCGGTCTTCCAGGCTATCTTGCGGGAGCTGTCAAAATTTTCCCAGTACCCTTCCTCACCGGGCCTCGTCACGTCCAGGAGCGCCTTCATTGTGAGCCAAGCCGCCCCGCAGCCTATATCGCCGGTTACCCTGCCGCTGTCGGGCGCGCCGGCCAGGAACTTCAGTTCATGGAATCTCGTCCTCCCTTTTTCCACATTCCCTTTCGCAAGATGCGCCATGTTCGCGTAGATCCGCGTCAGATCCCAGAGCGTTCCTTCGGCCCCGCCCAGTATAAGGGATAACCCGTAGTCTTCGGGATTCCTATGCAGAGTAGACATCCCCAGATTTTTCAGAATGTCGTAGAACCGCGGAACACCATATTTTTTGAGCATCCGTACGGCCGGCACATTGAGCGATTGGGCCAGGGCCGCCCGGGCGGGAACGGCTCCGCGGTATTTCCGGTCATAATTCTGGGGCATGAAGTTCCCATACTGTGTAGGCAGGTCGGGCACCAGCGTAGTGGAAAGTATATCTCCCGACTGGAGCATGGCTGCGAAAAGAAGGGGCTTGAGAATGCTGCCTGTGCTCCTTGGTCTTTGGACAAGATCTATCGCATAGCCGGAAGCCCCCGGATCCCCGGCGGTATCCGCGATATCCCGGCTGTTGCCGATATATGCCTTCACCTCGAAGTTTTCATTATCGACCACAAGAACGGCCGCGTTCCTTATACCATGAAGGAGCATCACGTCGGAATATCCCCGCACCATAGTCAGCATGGACTTTTGCAGGGCGCTGTCGAGCGTGGTATGCAGCCTGAAAGCCGCGGAGGTTTCCCTTCCCGCCGCCAGCGTGTCCAGCAGATGCGGCGCCGCGCGCGGCAGCGGATACGGCTTACCCGGCAACGGCTCCTTCAGCGCCAGTTCCATCGCCAGCCCGTCCAGCACGCCGGCGCGCCTGAGCTTTTGCAGCAATCTGTCCCGTTTTGCCTTCAGCGCTTCACGGTTCTTTCCGGGGTGGATAAGGGCGGGGCTGTTCGGGAGAACCGCGAGCAAGGCGCTTTCTCCCCAGGAAAGCAGTTCAGGCGAGCGGCCGAAATACCTCCAGGCGGCTCCCTCAAGCCCGACTACGTTACCGCCGAAAGGAGCGTTTCCGGCATACAGCGCCAGCACTTCCTCTTTGTTGTAACGGCATTCCAGCCTTACGGCAAGGACCAGTTCTATCAGTTTTTCCAAATAAGTGCGCGGCGGGTTTTTTCTGGAGAGACGGATAACCTGCATCGTGATCGTGCTGCCGCCGCTTACGACTTTTCTGCTCCGGTAGTTAAGATAGGCGGACCGGGCCAGGGCGGCGGGGTCCACTCCGGGGTGCTTCATGAACCGCTTGTCCTCGAAACAAATTAACGCCTGCTTATATTTTTCCGGGATGTTTTTCGGGGGTGGAAAGCGCCATTGCCCGTCCTCCGCGATCCTCGCCCCGAGCAATTCCCCTCCGCCGCTCAGGAGTATCATGGAAAGAGGGGCGTCGAACAATGGATCGGGCAGACAGAAAAACCAGGCGCCGCCGAGCATAATGACGGCAAGCGCCCAGTAACGCGCCCTGCGGTGCACGGCCAGGCGGGCGCCCCCTGCTTTCGCCGAAAGGAGCCAGCCCTTTACGGTTTCTCGGAGCTTCACTTTGAAGATTTCAAGACCGTTACCCATTTCCCTTTTGTCTGGCCATGTTTTTCCGCGTCGTACATGGCTTCGGCATATATCCCCGGTAGATAATACCGGCCGGGATAAGCGGCGTTGAAGCGCGAGGTCAGCTCGATTTTAGCGCCGGCAGCCAGGCTGAAATAGGAGTAGACGCGGTCGTCGCGTATATCCTGATAATCCAACTGCCCCTGTTCCGCGTCCTGTTCCGAATCCAGACGGGAATTATGTATCTCCCAACCGGACGGGCTGAGGTGGGAGAGGGCGATGTTCTCCAGCTTAAATCCCGTCGTGTTCTGCACGGTCAGGCGCGCCGCCACATCGCTTCCCTGCGCCAGTTCAGACACATTAATGGGGTTGCCGTTCGCGTCCATGTAGTGAACATTTATAGAAAGGCCTTGCGCCTCTTCCGTCTCCTCGCCGGCTGGAGGAACGCCCCTGACGGTAACTGCCGCAAAAAGCCTCCTGCCGGAGGTGTTCCTGACCTGCACCTGCGCCCCCGCCTTCGGGAGGGCGGCCAGCGGGATCTGAACCACCGGTTTACCGGACGACGCTTTCTTCATTTCTTTTTGCCCGGAGGCATAGCTGAATTCTACGCCCTCCGCCGCCCCCGAGGCGCCATAGAACCTTGCCGCCGCCATAAGAGCGTAAGCGATAGATTGCGTGCTTTCCCACCTTTCCGAAGTCAGCTCCGCGGAGATGGCCTCGGCAAGGCTCGTATCATCGTACCGCCCCAGGATGGCCAGACTGTTCAGGATCACGGCCTTGTCCCTTAATAAGGAGCCGAACGTCGCGCCAGGCTGGCTATATTCCGCCGTGGACAGCCCGGCGCCCTCCGCGAGGTCCTTCGCGGCATCTTTAATTCCCGCCAGCTGGTATGCGGCGGCCAACTGCCAGCGGACCGGGTTAGACAGACTCTTCGCCTCTTTCAACTGGTTCATGGAGCCGATCTCCGGCTCACCGTATAAAGCCAGTGTGTAGAGCCGGTAGCTTTGATCCAGAGCGTCGCGCCCTCCGGACGGGCTCCAGACCTGCGCGGCGGACCGCTGATATTTGGCCCAGTCCGAGAGCATGGCGGGAGGGACAAAGTAACCTTTTTCTTTGGCTTCCACAAGGAAATGCCCGGCGTAATTGGATGCCCAGGAGTCGGGCGCGCCCGCCCCTCCAGGCCAGTACATAAATCCGCCGCTGGCGGTTTGGAACTGCCTGAGCCTCTCTATCCCGGCGTTCACGTTCTTTTCTATCTCCTTTTTCCGTCCTTCGTCCAGCTTGACGAGGTCCGGGAGATAGAGCTGAGGGAAGACCGAGGAGGTGACCTGCTCCACGCACCCGTGCGGATACTGGATCAGGTAGGTCAGCCGCTTCTCTAGGTTCAGCGGCGGAACCGACGCCACCTCCAATACAGTTTCATTGGTCCCCTCAAGACCGTGCGGGACGATATTCTCAATCCAGGTTTCCCCCGGCTCCAACTTGCGGTGGAATTGTTTCACCGTGGGTGGGTTGGGGCTCCTGACGCTCAGAAAGACTTCGGAGCGCGATATATTCGCGCCGCTTTGTGCCGTAACCAGTACGCGGCCCTTTCCCGTTTTGGATCCAGTTTTGACTTTGAAGAAACCCATCTTCTCTCCGGGTTTATCAAAGCGCAGGGTTAATGTTTTAGCCTCCGAGACCGAGAAATACTTATCGGTCTCTATTTTCAATATCACTTCTTTTACCGACTCCTCGGAAGTGAAAACCGCCACGGGCACTGTCATTTCCTCGTCCGGCCCTATGACCCGCGGGAGGGTAGTCAGCAGCGTCAGGGGTTCTTTAACAATAATGGTTTTGTCGGCTTTACCGTACGCGCCTTTTTCGCCGGCCACCACCATCACCCTCACCGCCCCCATATACGCGGGGATATCTACCTCGTGCGTGTTCGTCCGCTTCCCCTCCAGTTTGAACGGGCCCAGGAACCGCACTACCGGCGGGAACCTGCGCTGGTCCTCTTTCTTAGGTCCGGAGTCCAGACCCTCGTCACCCCCGAGCGCGAGCAGCCGCTCAAGTTCCGCGCCGTACGCGCCGACGACATAATCGTAAAGGTCCCAGGTCGTAATGCCCAGGGCCTCTTTTTTGTAAAAGTATCCGTGTATATCCGGGGTTTTGAAGTTGGTAAGCCCCAGAAGCCCCTCATCCACAACGGCAAGGGTGTAGACCATGGGCCTTCCGCCGCTTTCGGAAACTTTCACGGCCACCTTCGTTTCCGGCCTCCACTGGTCGTCCGCCTGGATGACCGGCTGCAATACCGTCGCCGGGTCTTTTACGTTCAGCGGAATAACGCCGTAGAGACGAATCGGCCGGTCGTTCTTTTTATCCTGGTGCGGCTGAATAAGAGCCACGGAAACGTAAACATTAGGACTCATCTCCGCGGTGACCGGGAGCTCGAACTTGGTCTTGTCCTTTTCAACCTCAAGCCAGCGGTGTTCAATGATGCGGCTCCCGTTCTCAATCGAAACCAAGGCGCGGCCCTGGGTAGCCTCGGGCAGCTGTATCACGGCCGTCTCGCCCACTGTATACTCCTGCTTGTCGGAGAAGAAGTTCAGCACATTAGCCCCGGGGCTCCCTTCCTCCTGCGCGCGGCCGGCCCACCCGGGCCAGTCGATATAAAACACTTTCCCGGAGCAATGCCCGCCCGAAGTATCGCAAGCCCTGAGCAGGTATCTGCCCCAGATCGGATACTTAATCTCGAAGTCCCAGGTCCCGCTGCCATCCGTTGTATTGATGATATCGGATTTTACGGCCTGGCTGTAATCGGCGCCCGCGAACCTAGCGAGGGATTCCTCGGACCTGTCCCACCACCATTTCCAATCCATCCTGTAGAGGGAAACCCTGACGTTCCTCAGCGAGACAGGTTTGCCCCTGTCGCTCAATGTGGCGATAGAAACTTTGTGCACGGTATCCGTAAGCAGCATGCCCCTGGCCTTATCGCCTTCTGGAAGTTTTACCCCCACATAGTTGCCATAAGGCGAATATGGAATGCTCAACCGCGTGGCGCTGAAATCGCCTCCGCCTTCAAAAACCCGGATCTTGAAATTAGCCGCCATTTTACCGGGCGCCTGCCCGCTGCCGGAAAGCCCCGCGTTAAAGGCGGCGCGTCCGGAGCCGTCAAGATTCCCCTCGAAGATAGTTTCGGGCTGGCCTTTGAACTCGCGCACCGGGTCGTCGAAAACATAGTCGGAAAAGCGGTCAAATTTGGTGGGAACGGGCTTAAGCTGCACTTCGGCATCCGCTTTTAAGCCGGAAGCCGGCGCACCGTGAAGCCACTGGGAGAAGATCTTTCCCTCCACGGGCATCTTGGAGCTGTATATGGCGTCGTCTTCGAAAAGCGCCTCTATCTTGAGCCTGTTCGGCTTTACTGTTTCTATCTTAAGTTGTTTTGAGAAAACACGGTTCCCGACCTGGGCTTCCGTCGTCCAGGAGCCCGTAATCGCGTTCTCATCCGTCTTCATCGTAAAACGGTAAAAACCGCCTACGGGGCTGGTGTTGGCCAATGTCTGGATTACCTGCCCCTTCGGATTGCGCAGCCTCATCGTGACCGGATGGTCCTCCGGCAGCGTGCCGCTCTTGTCCTCCAGAACGAACACAAGGTGCAGTTCGTCGCCGGGCCGCCAGACATCCCGCTCGCCGTAGATCACGCCCTTGATGCCTTCACGGACCTCATCTCCCCCCACGTCGAAATGGGTGACCGGGATGGCGGAGCCGGAATTGAGTTTCAGGTAGCCGGCATCATCTCCTTTCTTTGCTTCCAGATACAACGGAACCCCGGAAAGAGCAATCTCCGCGAAACCGCTTCCGTCGGTAACTCCGCTCCCTACCTCCTGTTTCTGGAAGTTAAGGGCGGTAACGGCCACTCCGCCCAGCGGGTCGGAGGTTGCCAGATTGGAAGCGGCGACAAGCAGCCGGCCCTTCTGGTCGCTCTTGGCCAGGAGACCGATGTTGGAAGCCATGAAACTCCTGGAGTCTTTGATCCCGGCGGCGTATTTGTAATATGCGTCTTTGCACGGATCTTCACGGTCATGCCAGTCTCGGCTCACGCTCCCGTTGTCGTAGCCTTCTTCATAATAATCCCACTGGCTCGACTCCTTAACGTGCAGGTCGTCATAATTCTTAAAGGGCTCCTCCTCCACCGCGGGAATTTCATTATCCTCCTTTGAGCAGGAATAATTAGAGTTCTTCCTGTTAATGGAAAGTTCCAGGCGGAAGATGCCTCTGGGCGCTTTTTGCAGCAATTCAGTGGCGTCCAGATTGTAACGCTGCCACCTGTCGGGGTCTATCGAGGGGAGATTTATCGTTTTTCGCCACAGGTAACGTCCGACCCGGTGCAGGTCCTCCGTCCCATCCAATTTATTGGTCTGCAGAAACTGGCCTATATTGTTGTCATAGATCTTGAAGGCGGTAACCTGCACGGAGTGGACATTAACGGCCTCCACCGGTATCATTAAAACCTTGTTTTCCGGCAGGATCATCCCTTTTCCGGCGAAACGCACCTGCGGCTTCTGGCTCGGGAAGAACACGGTTTCCTGGAACTGTTTTTCGAGGCGCGTCCCCTTGGAATTTCTCAACCCCGACTGCAAGGTAATGGTAACCTTTCCGACAAAGCGCTTCTCGGGATACACCTTTAGCATATTATTCTCTACTCTCACTGTGTACCCGCCCTGATCCAGTGTGACCAAACCGCGTACCGGCTGGTCCGCCTTGAGGTTATCCGAAAATAAAGCAAGGATATACTGCTGCTCCGCGAGCACCGGTTTCACTTCGGTGACCTTAAACTCGCCGGCACTGGGGACTTCGATGCCCTTTTTACCTTTGTCCTTAGCGCCTATTTTATCTCCGTCCCATTCTAGCGAGAGAGTTTTGGTTTCCCCCTGGCGGCTTACCCCGGGGACTATAAAGTCGTGTTTTTTACCGGAAACATCGTGCGTCCATTTTATATCAAGCTTCTTACCGTCAAAAGAGGCGGTGAGGACTTCTTTTATCTTATCCGCCTCTTCCGCATCGGCGGTCAGCAGGGTTCCTTCCAGTTCCATCACTTTATCGTCGGCTCCGCTGATCGTCAATCCCTTAACGTCGACCTCAAGTGCTTGCTCTATAACCTGGAAGATAAATTCATAATTTCCGATACCGGCGGGCAGTTGCTCGATCTTGCCGCCTTTGATGCGCACAAGATAATACTGCCCGCGGTCCAGCTCGGTCTTCGGCACGATCGTTATCTCTCTTGTGCCGGAAACAGAATATTCTCCGGAAATACTCGGTTCCGTTGCGACAAAGGACGCGGCGGACTGACCGACCATTTCCTTAGGGAAAACGTCCGTCAAGAATTCGATACGAATATTAGATTTTCTGGACACGATACCGGATGTGTGTCCGCTGATGTAGTTTTTCCAAAGGGCGTTCGCCTCTTTCGGCTGGGGCATTCCGGACGGTGAACTGTAAATATGAACCGCCGCAAGACCGGTCAACAGAACAAAACAACCCGCAACGACCAATTTTGTATGGGTAGAGACGAATACGTCAAGTTTCCGGTAAAGATCAAAGATCTTGCTCATTATTAATTTCCCCTGAGGCAGAGCCTTTACACCGGCTTTGCCAGCCAACCCAAAGACTTAATGCTAGCAATATTTCAGTCATACTGCCACAACCTGTATCCGCGCCTGTGCGCACGGTTTAAGGCGGATGTACTGATTTTCTTTGCGCAGAAAACAGGATTGAAGGCCTTCAGCATCTTCGCCTACTGCTATAAATAAGAAAAACTGTCCGCGTGCAAAGCGGACAGTTTTCTTTTGGTTCTTTCCAGAACTTTACTACGGCCTTGTGAGCTTCTTGTACTTTATCCGGTGGGGCGTATCCGCGGCATTGCCCAGCCTGGCGTGCCTGTCCGCCTCGTATTCCGAGAAATTGCCTTCGAACCAGGCGATCTTGCTGTCGCCCTCGAAAGCCATGATATGCGTGGCGACGCGGTCCAGGAACCAGCGGTCGTGGCTTATGATCACGGCGCAGCCGCCGAAGTTCTCGAGGGCTTCTTCGAGCGCGCGCATCGTATTAACGTCCAGGTCATTGGTGGGCTCGTCCAGGAGCAGCACGTTGCCGCCCTCCTTGAGCATCACGGCCAGATGAACGCGGTTGCGCTCTCCGCCGGAGAGGTTCTCCACTTTTTTCTGCTGGTCCTGCCCGCTGAAGTTGAACCGCGCGACGTAGGCGCGGGAATTAACTTCCATCTTGCCGAGCTTAACGATATCCAGCCCGCCGGAGATGACTTCCCAGACGTTCTTGCCGGGCATAAGCGTGGAGCGGCTCTGGTCGGAATAGGACAGCTGCACGGTGTCGCCGACGCGGAACTCGCCGGAGTCCGGCTTTTCCTCGCCGGTGATCATCTTGAAAAGCGTGGTCTTGCCGGCGCCGTTGGGGCCGATGATCCCCACGATGCCGCCGGGCGGCAGCGAGAAGCTGACATTGTCCAGCAGCACTTTGTCGCCGAAGGCCTTGGTCACGTTCTTGGCCTCTATGACGAGGTTGCCGAGGCGCGTCCCCGGCGGGATGTAAATTTCAAGCTCGCGGGAAAGCTTCTCGTTCTCCTGGCTGAGCAGGTTCTCGTAAGCGCTGATGCGGGCTTTGCCCTTCGCCTGGCGGGCTTTGGCGCCCATGCGTATCCACTCGAGCTCGCGCTTCAGCGTTTTCTGGCGGTCGCTCTCGCTTTTCTCCTCCTGGCGAAGGCGCTCCCCCTTCTGCTCCAGCCATGACGAGTAATTGCCCTTCCAGGGTATGCCCTGGCCGCGGTCCAGTTCCAGGATCCAGCCGGCGACATTATCCAGGAAATAGCGGTCGTGCGTGACGGCTATGATGGTGCCCTTGTAGTCTTTAAGATGATGCTCAAGCCAGGCCACTGCCTCGGCGTCGAGATGGTTGGTGGGCTCGTCCAGGAGCAAAATGTCCGGCTCCTGCAGGAGCAGGCGGCACAGCGCGATGCGGCGCTTTTCTCCGCCGGAAACGTTCTTCACCAGCGCGTCGGGCGGCGGGCAGCCAAGCGCGTCCATGGCCAGCTCCAGGCGGGAATCCACGTCCCAGGCGTTCAGCGCGTCGATCTTTTCCTGCACCTTGGACTGGCGCTCTATCAGCGCGTTCATCTTTTTGTCGTCCATCGGCTCGGCCAGCTTGTCGCTGATATCGTTGTATTCCTTCAGGGCGGCCATAGCTTCGGGCAGGCCTTCCTCGGCTATCTGGCGCATGGTCTTTTCAGGGTCAAGCTTGGGCTCCTGCTCCAGCATGCCCACGGTGTAGCCGGGGGAAAGAACGGTCTCGCCGCGGATATCGTCGTCCAGGCCGGCCATGATGCGCAGAAGCGAGCTTTTGCCGGAGCCGTTCAGGCCCAGCACGCCGATCTTCGCGCCGTAATAGTAGGAGAGGTAAATGTCTTTCAGCACGTATTTCTTGTCGTAGATCTTGCTGACATTGACCATCGAGAAAATAACTTTTTTGTCGTCTTTCGTTTCAGCCATAGTATTGTTCCTTATAAACCGGTTATAACTATTATCCCAAATAAACAAAGCCCGGGAAAACAGCCCCGGCGTAAAATCGGCGCGGAATTAATTTCAGGGGATAAAAGACGAGAACTGCGAAGCCATGGCCACCTGCTCGCCGGAGCCACCGTCCTGGGCGTTCACATAGTTGACCACGCAGACGTCGTCCCTGAGCTGGAGGTCCTGGCCGCCGGCTATTATGATCCCTTCTATCAGGCCGGTGCGGGTATTGAAAACGGGGCTGCCGGAATTGCCGCCGAAAGTGTCCAGGTCCGTCATGAAGCTGTCCGCCTGCACGCTTCGCACGCGGGCTTCGTCCGCCATTTTAAGAGGCAGACCGAGCGGAGTCCCGATGACGAAAACTCCGGCGCCGGCTTCCGGCGGGGCCTGCCTGTTCAAAACCAGCGGTTCGCGGCCGGCGACGGGCCTGTCCAGGCGGATAACGGCGAAATCGCGAGTCTCGCCGTTGGAGAAACCGATTATTTCCGCGCAGGAATAAACGTCCGAAGCCGGGATTTGGGAGGGCCATTCGCCTTTGGCGCCCATCTCGAAACCGAAAACGAACTGTTTTCCGGGGCAGGAAGCCGGCGAAGGGGCGCAATGCCCCGCCGTCAGAACCAGGTCGGGCGCTACAAGTGAAGCCGTGCAGAAAGAACCGGTCGGCTGGTCGGCGAAGCGCTCGCCGGGGCAAAGGCTGTAGCCGGTGCCGAAACCAAGGAGAGGCAGGCTTATCAGCCCGTCCGTCCCCGCTTCCAGGCCATTGAAAACTGCGGCCACGGAGCGGGCGAGCTTGCGGGTGAAAGGATCGGTCTCTACGACATCCCGGCGGTTGTCCGCGCCGTAAATGCTCTTATTGGCCGCGGAAGCGAATGAGAAAAAAGAAAGGAGGACCTGGAACAGTAAGCCGCAAAGCAGGAAGGGTTTTCTCATCTTTAAAGTTTACCTTTAAAGCTGGAACCTCCGAATGAGCCGAAAGCCCTTATGTTTTATAGGTACAAAGGTCTATTTTCCGATTTTCAGGAGCACATAGCCGCCGCGGCCGAAGGCCTCGGTTTTAACGGCCATGGCCTTGAGGACCTGCACGTCGGCCGCCCAGTAAGGCTCGTACCACTGCCGGTCCACGTCGAAGATAAGCACCCGGCGGGTTTTTTCGTCATAGGCTCCCACGGGGGAAATATGCGGAAAGGGCCCGCCAGGCGCGCCGGTCAGGGCGTCCTGAGCGAAGTGCAGAAGCATGATATCCTGTGGATTGCGCTCGTTCCCGGCCAGGGCCCGGCGGAAGCTTTCAAGCGCGGCAGCCGACTGGCTGCTCACCGTAACGCTGCTTACTGAAAATTCCCCGGCCCCATAGGCGGCCAGCGCCTCTTTGGAAGCCGCGGCCAGCTGGGCCAGCGTCAGGCCATGTTTGCCGTCAGCGCCTTCCTCGCTGACCAGCGACTTCCACGGGATCCCGGAAACTTTTTCAACAAGCTTCCCCTCCGTTATATTCTCCTCTTCGTCGCCGCGCTCGCGGCGGGCGCTCAGGAGGGCGTTAAGCGCCATCGAGACCGAGGCGGCAGAGCAGGAAGCGCCGGTGGTCTGCGGAATGTAGAAGCCGGACAGGTTCCAGTAATCATAGGCCGTATTGGCCGGGTTCCTGAAATAAGCGTTATCCTGCGATACGGGTACGGCGAGCGCGCCGCCAGCCGGGGAATACTTCGGCGTTCCGGCCGAAGCGGCGGCCGCGAGAAGGACAAAAAGAGGAAGGATGAATTTCATAGCGCCCGGTTCAGTCCGGCGTCGCCGGCTCCAGCCCGGGCGCGGCGGTCTTGCGGCGGCCGTCGTCCACCGCAAGCGCGGCGAAGAAGCCCAGGACGGAGACCAGCGAAGCGGCGATAAAGACCGATTTATAACCGTAAGCCGCCCAGAGCAGGCCGCCGGCAGCCGGTATGCTCATCGAGAGAGCGTGGTCGATAGTGACGCCCAAGGAGACCGTAGGCGCTATGTCAGCTTTTTCCTGGGCTATCTTATTGAGGTAGGTGGTGCGGGCTATCCGCGTTGCGAACATCAGATTGTCCAGTACGTAAAGGACATATAGAAGCGGCCTGAAAGTCGAGAAAGCGAAACCGGCGCAGATCACCAGCAAAATGAGCGCGTCCGCTATGAACATTTTCCTCTCGCCTATCCTGTCCACAAGCGCGCCGAAGGTCTGCCTGAAGATCACGCCGCAGGCCGCGGCCGACAGGGCAAGCGAAGCCATCAGCGCCGGGCTGGCCCCGTATTGGGTCACGAGCACCCAGGGGGCGAAAGTGAGGAAGATCTGTTTGCGCGCCCCGAAAAGGAGGTTCAGCAGGTAATACCATTTATACTTCCACCTGAAAACGAAGCGCGTGCCGCCGGGCGCCGCCTCTTCCCCGCCTTTTTCCATACGCGCGAAAAGAAAAGCGGAAGCCAGCGAGGCCGCCGCGGCCGCGAAGAAGGACCATCTGTAAATGGAGGGCCCGGCCAGCTTGGCCACCGCCCAGACGAA
>CAZUQT010000062.1:0-12720 GCA_964622585.1 uncultured Elusimicrobiaceae bacterium
AATACGATAATCTTCGTCGCCGCGCTCCAGTCCATTCCCGACTCGCTTTACGAATCCATCTCTATCGACGGGGCCGACAGCAGGCAGGAGTTCTGGTACATAACGCTGCCCATGCTCCGGAGCACGGCTTTCTTCATAATCATAATGACCACCATCGGCTACCTGCAGTTCTTCGCCGAACCGTATATCATGACCGGCGGCGGCCCGCTCAATTCCACGATGTCGGTGGTCCTTTATATGTACCAGCAGGGCTTCAAGTTCTATAATCTCGGTTACGCCTCGGCGATGGCTTACATACTTTTCGGGATAATTTTCGCGTTCACCGCCCTGCAGTTCCGGGTCCAGAAAAAGCTCGAGGGGAATTTCTGATGGCTAACGCGAAACACCATTCGCCCGCCTATAAATTCGCCTTCTACGCGTTCATGCTCGTGTCCGTGCTCATCACGCTTTTCCCGTTCGTGTGGATGCTGTCCACGTCGTTCAAAAGCCCGGGCGAGATCTTCACCAAGACCCCTACCATCCTGCCGCGACTCTGGACCCTGGACGGGTACAGGGACCTTTTTGCCGCGGTCAATATGTGGCTCCACTTCTGCAACAGCGTTATTTACGCGGTAAGCATCACGGTGCTGTCGGTGCTCTTCAACGCCATGGCCGCCTACGCCTTCGCCAAGCTGCGGTTCCCCGGGCGCGAGAAGCTGTTCGCCCTGCTGCTGGTCACGATGATGGTCCCGGGCCAGGTCACAATGCTGCCGGTCTTCCTGATCCTGAAATCGCTGGGCCTGCTCAACTCTTACGCCGGGCTGGTCCTGCCCGGCTCGGCCGCGGTCTTCGCTATCTTCATGATACGCCAGTTCATGGCGGAGATCCCTGAAGAGATCCTGGAGGCGGCGCGCATCGACGGCTTCTCCGAATTCGCTATCTTCTGGCGGATCATGCTGCCGCTGTGCCGGCCGATAATCGCGACGCTTACCGTCTTCAGTTTCATCGGCGCGTGGAACGATTTCCTGTGGCCGCTCATAATCATGCTGCGCGAGGACAAATACACGCTGCCAGTGGCCCTGGCAAGCGTGAACGGCCAGTACAATACTAATTGGGGCCTGCTCATGGCGGGCGCCGTGGTGGTAGTGCTGCCGGCGGTGCTGATCTTCCTGCTGGCGCAAAAACATTATATAAAGGGGATAGCCGCCGGCGCGGTCAAAGGCTAATAACATGCTTAAGAACAAATACGGTCATTTTTCCGACGGGGGGGCCTCCTACACGGTTACCGACTGGCGCACCCCCAGGCCCTGGATAAACGTCATCTCCAACGGCCAGTGGGGCGTGACCGTCTCGCAGGCCGGGGGAGGCTACTCCTGGCTCGAGCATTCCATGCTTAACCGGATAACCCGCTGGCAGCAGGACACGGTGGGCGACCATTGCGGCAAGTTCCTGCTGCTGCGCGATAACGACAACGGGCAGTCATGGTCCATAACACCGCAGCCGCTCAAGCCCGCTTTCGAGAAGTACAGCTGCGTGCACGGCATGGGCTACACCACTTTCACCACCCAGGCCTTCGGCATAGAAGCCGAGTGGACCATCTTTGTGCCGCAGGGGATGAAGTGCGAAGTCTGGAGTTTAAAACTCAAGAACGTCTCCGGCAGGAAGCGCAATATCTCCGTCGTAAGCTACCTGGAGCTTCTGCTGGGGGTTTTCCCCGACTGGCACCGGGAATTCCACAACCTTTTCGTTAAGACCAGGTTCGATAAGAAGACCAACTCTATCCTGGCCGACTCCAATCTCTGGACCGCGCCGCTGCCCGGCGACGCCGGCTGGAACAAGGGCTGGCCTT
This sequence comes from uncultured Elusimicrobiaceae bacterium, assembly GCA_964622585.1. Lineage (GTDB taxonomy): Bacteria > Elusimicrobiota > Elusimicrobia > Elusimicrobiales > UBA9959 > UBA9959. The sequence goes on from CAZUQT010000062.1 coordinate 1,829, forward strand.
TCACCGCCGTTTTCGCCTCCAGCGCCGCGCCCTCTTCCTACACCTGCGACAAAGAAGAGATCTTCGGCGCCTACAACTCCTGGCACGACGCCCGCTTCCTTAAAGAGGGCGGCGCCCTGTCAGGCCGGACCGGGATGGGCTTCGAGCCCATAGTCTCCATGAAGTTCGACCTGGAGCTCGCCGACGGCGAAGCCAGGGACATCAACTTCATGCTGGGCGCGCTCAAGCACGACAGCTTCGCCAAGGATTACCCGGCTTACATCAAGGCGCTGAAGAAACCGCAGGCGCTGATGAAAGAAACGAAGGACCATTGGCTGGAGCTGTGCAACAGGTTCATCGTCAAAACGCCGGAGCCCGCCGTGGACGCCCTGATAAATTACTGGCTTAAATACCAGACCATCTCCTGCCGCCTGCTGGGCCGGACCGCCTACTACCAGTGCGGCGGAGCCTTCGGCTTCCGCGACCAGCTGCAGGACAGCCAGCTCTGGCTGGCGCTGGACCCCGCCAAGACCAAGGCCCAGATCAAAGAGCATGCCACCCACCAGAAAAAAGACGGGACCGTGCAGCATTGGTGGCACCCCATCTCCGAAGAGGGGCGGTTCACGGACATCTCCGACGATTTGCTGTGGCTGCCCTTCGTTGTGGCCGGCTATATCAGCGAAACGGACGACTTCGGCATCCTGAGGGAGAAAGCCGCGTACTTCGACGGCGGCTCCGGCACCGTCTACGAACATTGCCTGGCCTCCATCGAGCGCGTGCTCAAGCGCCTCAGCCCGCGCGGCCTTACGCTTATGGGCGAGGGGGACTGGAACGACGGGCTCAACGGCGTGGGCGTGAAGTGGAAGGGGGAATCCGTCTGGCTCGCCCAGTTCTTTATCGTCGTGCTTAATTCCTTCGTCCGGCTCTGCGCCAGGCAGGACAAGAACGACAAGCGGGCCGCGCGCTACGCTTTGGCGGCGGAGAAAATGAAAAAAGCGCTTATGAAGCACGCTTTCAAAGGCGACCGTTTCATGCTCGCCACAAAGGACAGCGGCGAAGTGCTCGGCATGGAATCCTGCAAGCAGGGCAAGATCCACCTTAACCCGCAGACCTGGGCGGTAATAAGCGGAGTGGTGGAAGGCGCCGAGGCTAAAAAGCTGATGGCGCTGACCGAGAAGCGGCTTTACCGCGATTACGGCGTGCTCTTGTTCACACCGGCCTACTCGGTGGTGGATAAAAATATCGGCTACCTGACCCGCTACGCGCCCGGCATCCGGGAGAACGGCGGCGTTTACACCCACGCGGCCACCTGGGCCATCTGGGCGCAGGCGCTGGCCGGCAATACCGAAAAAGTTTACGACACCGTGGCGCGCCTCTGCCCGCCGCTGCTGTCGATGAAAGACGCCGACAAATATAAAGGCGAACCCTACGTGACCCCCGGCAACATAGAAGGCCCCGAATCCATCCACGAGGGCAAGGGCGCGTGGACCTGGTACAGCGGTTCTTCAGCCTGGCTGTTCAAATGCATAACGGAGCGGCTGCTGGGCGTGCGCGTGGAGCACGGCAAACTGGTAGTGGACCCCAAACTTCCCGCGAATTGGGACGGCTTTACCATGGAGCGGCTGGTGCGCGGACGGAAGACACGCGTCACCGTCGGAAAGCCGGCGGGCGCAGTTACGGAAAAATATACGATCAAGACGGAGACCCTGTGAAAACCTTAACGATCCCGGAAATGCGCGGCGGGAATTTTATATTGAACGGCAAGCCTGTCTTTATTTACTCGGGCGAATTCCATTACTTCAGGTGCGACCCTAAAGACTGGCCCGACCGGCTGGCACGGGCCAAGGAAGCCGGCCTTAATGCCGTGGCCTCCTATATACCCTGGCGCTGGCACGAAGTGAAAGAGGGGGTTTTCGATTTCACCGGGAAAACGCATCCGCGCCGGAACCTCCTGGAATTTATGCGCCTGGTCTCGGAAAGCGGCCTTTACTTTATTCCGCGCATCGGCCCGGTCTCGAACGGTGAAATGATGAACGAAGGGCTGCCCGACTGGCTGTCCGAGAAATACCCGGAGGTCTTCCTCGCCGCCAACGAGGGGAAAACCATACATCACCAGTCCCCGCCCGCCTATAACAGCCCCAAGTTCCTGGCCAAGGTAAAAGCCTGGTATGAGAAGCTGGTCCCCATGCTCGCCGGTTCGCAGTACCCCGCCGGGAATATCCCTTTCTTCCAGCTCTGCAACGAGATCGGCATGATCAACTGGCTCGGCAAGATAGGCGACTACGCGCCCTACTCCGACCGGATGTACCGCGACTTCCTTAAAAAGAGATACGGCAGTATAAAGAAACTCAATTCGGAGTATAAAGCCTCGTACAAAGACTTCTCCGCGATCAAGCAGCCCGCCAACAAGCTGGAAGAAGGAAACCTGCGCTGCCTGCTTGACTGGGGGGATTATTACAAAGAATACTACGCCGTTTACTTCTCTAAGCTGCATGCGATGGCCAGGAAACTGGGAGTGCGCACGCCCGTGCTGGCCAATATACCGCAGTTCTACGATTACGACCTGCGCGGCCGCGGCATCTACTCGCCCACCACCACGATAAAATTCGGGAAGTTCGCGGAGAAAGTTCCCGGCGTCATCTTCGGCGGCGCCTACCAGATGCGCCGCCTGGATTACGAGAACTTCCATGACATAGCCATAACCACCGCCGTGGTAAGGAGCATAACCCCCGAGGGTTCGCCCGTGGTCTGCGCCGAACTCCAGACGGGCGTCCTGAGCGACAAGCCCAGGCTCTATCCCGCGGACGTCGAGCTTAACCTGAAAACGACTTTCATGAGCGGCGTCAACGGCCTGAACTGCTATATGTTCGCCGGCGGAACCAATGAGGGCGGGGTGGGCCAGTTCGGCCTTTACCACGAGTGGCAGGCCCCGGTGGCCTCCGACGGGCGCCTGCGCAGCCATTTCAAAAGCCTCACGAAGTTCGGGGAATTCATAAACGGGATAGGTGCCTCCGCGGCCGCGATGCCGCCGGCAGCCGACCTGGACCTCGGTTTTTACAGCGAGTACTATAATACGGAGTACCTCGACGGCCCCATGGCCGACAGGATGTTCGCCGTGCGCAACGAGTTCTTCTTCGACGGACTGGCGCGGCAGGCCTATCTGGCCGGGTACCAGGCCGGCCTCGTAGATATAAAGAAGACCCCGGCCATAAAAGCGCCGGCGCTGGCGGTCTTCTCAACGCTGTTCATGGACGCGGCCTCCCAGAACAAACTGTCCGCGTATGTTAACAAAGGCGGGAAACTGATATTCTGCGGCGAGACCCTCCTCCTGGACGAGAACGGGAAGCCCTGCTCGCCTTTCCTTGACGCCCTAAAACTCAAAGCCGAAAAAGTCCGCGCGGTCCGCACGATCGAATTCCTCGGGAAGGAAACCTACCTGCACAACCAGGATATCAATACCTTCAGCGGCCTGCTGCAGGACGATAAAGTAATAGCGGTCTATAAAGGCAAACCCTGCGGGATAGTGCGGCTCGTCGGCAAGGGCTCGCTCTGCCTCCTGGGTTTCCACTTTTCCGACAAATTCGACTACTTCAAGCCCGCCTTCGACGATATCTGCCATGAGCTGAAAGTGCGGAAAAGCGTCGAGACCGGCGGCTACGACCTGGTCACGATGCTCCGCAGGGACAAGGATTCCGGCTTCCTGCTCGTCGCCAACTATCACGACGATGTAACGCCCGGCAGGATCGCCACGGAGTTCAACGGCGATAAGATAGAATTCCCGGTGCTCATGCGGAACAGGTCCGCCGTTATCCTCCCGCTGCATTACAAGCTGAAGACCGGCGGCATCATACGCTGCGCCACCTGCGAGATCACCTCCGTAAACTACATGGGCCGCGGGATGGAGCTCGGCTACAATACGGCGTCGGTGGAAACGGACATTATCGAACTCACGGGTATTACGGTCTCCTCCGCCGCCGCGGAAGGAGCCGGAGTAGTCGTGCGCGGGCACGACGAGGGCGTGACCCTTACGCTAAAACACGAGCCGGGCTATACGGGCGGGAAGCTTACGATCTACTATTGAGAGGAAACTTTATGGCTGAAGTGGGATTAACCAATATTTCAAAGACCTTCGAAGGAGCTCCGCGCCCTGTCCTTCACGATATTTCATTCACGGTGAAAGACACGGAATTTGTTTCACTGCTGGGCCCCTCCGGCTGCGGAAAAACCACTTTGCTGAGGATAATCGCCGGGCTGGAGGAGCAGACCTCCGGCAAGGTGGCGATCGGCGAGCGCGATATGAACCAGGTCGCCCCGCGCGACCGGGACATGGCTTTCGTGTTCCAGAACTACGCCTTGTACCCGCACTTCTCCGTCGAGGATAATATCTCGCTCGGGCTCAGGCTGAGAAAAATACCGGCGCCCGAGATCGCGACCCGCGTCAAGGCCACTACCGAGATGCTGGGCCTCGAAGCGCTGCTGAAGCGCAAGCCCCGGGCGCTGAGCGGCGGGCAGCGGCAGCGCGTCGCGCTCGCCCGCGCGCTGGTGCGCAACCCCAAGGTCTTTCTTCTCGACGAGCCGCTCAGCAACCTGGACGCCAAGCTCCGGGACAAGACCAGGGGCGAGCTCAGGCTGCTTTTCAAGAAAGTTAAGGGCACGGTCATCTATGTCACGCACGACCAGATAGAAGCCATGACCATGTCCGATAAGATAGTGATCCTGCAGGACGGGAAGATCCAGCAGGTCGGAACCCCCAACGAGATCTACGAAAAGCCGGCCAATATCTTCGTCGCTACCTTCATCGGGACCCCGCAGATGAATATTCTGACCAATAAAGAACTGCTGGCTATGGGATACTCCTTAACGGGGACCGAACCCGGCAGGGAGGATCTCACCTGCGGGATACGCCCCGAGGACCTGGAAGTTTCCGTAGAGCCGCGCCAGGGCTGGATAGAGGCCGCGGTGGACCTGTGCGAGCCTACCGGAGCGCTGACCACGCTTACTATTTCCGCCGCCGGGACCGCCCTCCGCTGCTCTACCACCCTGAAGTGGCCGGTCGCGCAAACCCGCGCCTGGTTCACTTTCAAGCGCGAGCATATGCATTTCTTCAGTACCGCCGAAGGTACCCGTATCAATTAATTGTAAAATTGTAATGTGGAACGGCTCGGCTATTACTTTAGAGGAGTCAGGAACAATAAATGACAAATCCGGATATCAGGGATTTTACAAGGCAGGAACTGGCCGGGACTCTTATCTCTATCGGAGAAAAAGGGTCCAGGATCGACAAAGTCTTCAACTGCCTGTACAGGAAAGGCGCGGAGAGCTTCGACGCGATGGCCGGAGTCCAGGAGGACTTCAAAGCCAAACTCGCGGCGAGATACTCGCTTACGCCCGCTCCTAAAATAGAAAAGCTGGTTTCCAAGCTGGACGGGACCATCAAGCTGCTCTTTACTTTCCCTGACGGAGCGAAGGCGGAGAGCGTGGTCCTGTTCAATAAAAAAACGGTTTCAGCCTGCATCTCCTCCCAGTCTGGCTGCGCCTGCGGCTGCGTCTTCTGCGCCACCGGCGGGCTCGGCTTGAAGCGCGACCTCAGGCCGCACGAGATACTCGCGCAGTACGCGGCGTGCCGGCGCGAGGCCGGGCGGCAGCTGGACAGCCTTTTGTTCATGGGCATGGGCGAGCCTTTCATGAACTGGGCGAACGTCAGGAAAAGCGTCCTCCTTCTTTCCGACAATAAGGGCTACAATTTCCCGCAGACGAGGATAACGGTCTCCACCGTCGGCATCGTGCCCGTGATAAGGGAACTGGCCGAGTCGCGCCTGGAGATCAGGCTCGCGGTCTCCCTTATAACCGCCGACGAGAAGCACAGGGCGGAACTGACGCCGATGAGCAATAAATATTCTTTGCGCGAAGTCATAGGCGGCGCCAGGTATTACACCGACAGGACGAAGAGGATGGTGTTTTTCGAATACATCCTCTTTGACGGCGTAAACGACTCCACCGAGGACGCGAAAAAACTGCTGGCACTGATCAAGGACGTGCCCTGCAAGGTGAATTTGATAATGTACAACCCGGTGCCGGGGGGAACTTTCACGCCGGGCCGGTTCGAGAAAGGGAAAGAGTTCCAGACTATTTTAGTGGAAGCGGGGATACGGACCCATATGCGCCGGGAAAAAGGCACGGACATCGCCGCCGCCTGCGGCCAATTGGCCGCCGGGGGGGCGGGAGACGCCGCGAATAAAGCGGGGAACTAAGGTTCGTTAATATACTTTTTGGTTTCCGCCGCTATGACCGGCGCCAACAGAAGCAGAGAGATAAGGTTCGGGACGGCCATCAGGCCGTTAAAAATATCGGCGAAATTCCAGACTGCCGGAAGGGCGGCCACGGAACCCACCATAACCGCCGCTATCCACAGGTACCTGTAAGGTTTTACCGCTTTCACGCCAAGAAGATACTCCGCCGCTTTCTCGCCGTAATATTCCCAGCCCAGTATCGTAGAGAACACGAAAGTCAGAAGCCCGACGCTCAGCACCGTCGGGCCGATATAAGGAATATGCGAGAAGGCGCTCCTGGTGAGCGCGGCGCCTTTAAGCCCGCTCTGCCAGTCCCCGGCGCTTACCACTACGAGCCCGGTCATAAGACACACCACCACGGTATCCCAGAAAGTCCCGGTAGAAGAGACCAGCGCCTGCCTCACGGGGTTCCTGGTCTGCGCCGCGGCGGCCACTATAGGAGCCGAGCCGAGCCCGGATTCATTGGAGAACAGGCCGCGGGCTATACCGAAGCGCATTGCTTCCTTCATGCCCGCGCCCATAAAGCCTCCGACAGCCGCCTGCCCGGTGAAGGCGGAGGAAAGTATCAAGCTTATCGTCCCCGGGAGCTTGTCGAAGTTCAGGAGCAAAATGAACCCGCAGCCCAGGACATAGAATACCGCCATGAAAGGAACCAGTATTTCACAGAACCTCGCTATAGATTTTATCCCGCCCAGAATGACGAAAGCCGTAAGCCCGGTCATAACGGCACCGCTTATCCACACTGACAGGCCGAAGCTGTCGGAAAGCATCTGGGAGATCGAGTTCGCCTGGACCATATTGCCTATGCCGAAAGCGGCTACGGCGGTGAAAAAGGCGAAAATTACACCCAGCCACTTCGCGTTAAGCCCTCTTTCGAGCACATACATAGGCCCGCCGGTAATTTCGCCGTCCGGGGCGACTACGCGGTACTTCACCGAGAGCACGGCCTCACCGTACTTGGTAGCTATCCCGAAAACCCCGGTAAGCCACATCCAGAGCACCGCCCCGGGGCCGCCAGCGGCCACAGCGGTAGCGACCCCAACGATGTTCCCGGTGCCTATAGTAGCGGCAAGAGCCGTCATAAGGGCCCCGAACTGGGAGATCTCGCCTTCGCCCTCTTTTTCGCGGCTAAATGAGAGTTTTATAGCCTTGGGGAGGTAGCGCTGGATCAAGCCAAGCTTGAAGGTAAGGTAAATATGGGTCCCGAACAGGAGGATGATAAGCGGGGGGCCCCAAACAAAGGAACTGGCTTTTTCAAGGAAAGCGTTAAATGTGTCCATTTTTTAATTTTAGCTTATTTGCCTCCAGCTGGGAATATGACATATAAATCCTACACCTCGGGAATCTTTAACATCCAGGTTGACATCCAGCGAGGCATTTTGTATCTTTTAATACAATATATTGTATGTTTTAGTACAATTTATAGGAGTCCCGTTGAATATGGAAAAGAAAGACCTCGAAGAAAAAGTTGCCGGGTTTGCCTTCAGATCCGTTGATATTAACAAGACCTTGGCAGAAGTCGTCCATAGCCGTGACCAGCGGTTATGGGAAACCTTTCCCGGCATGCTTGCGAACGCCGCCGAGGCCGGTGAGTTCAATTATAAGGCGGCCGCCGCCTATTTGGATGATGCCGGGCAAAATGACCTAAAACTGCTGATTTTTGCCTCTTTAGGACTATTTGAGGGCCTTGGAGTCAAATTCAAGTGGACTAAAGAGCTTTTCGCCGATTTCCCGGCCCGACTGGTAAATCATTATCGGGACCTCTTTAAAGGCAATTCCGAACTGGTCATAGGCGAAGTCCGCCTCCTGCCGGCTAACTTGAGGGAAAGCCTCCTGAAACGCCCTAAGCAGGCCGCCAAACCAGTTAAGCGTACTGTCGAAGCCGCTGAGCAGCTGGACCTTGAAATAGCGGTTTCCCGTATATTTACGCTCCGCCAAAAAGAGCTCTTCCTTAAAAAACTGCGCCGCAAGAAAATGACCAAGACCGAAAAAGAATACTTTTCCCGGGTTATAAAGAAAAAAGTGCAGGCCCTCGCGAACGAAGACCTGCACAGCCTTGCCAAAAAAATACTGGAGTAACCTTACGATCATTCTGGCGGAGACCGTACGGGCCGGGTTAGCAAAACCGTCGTTGAGCCTGCCGGTTGCATAAGCCCGGCAGGCGAATACCGAGTGAGGCCACGGTGTGGCCGAACGTGTTTTGCGTTCCGGCCCGTACGGTATGCCGCCAGCCGCCTGCCAAATTTATTTAATAAGTCTGGCTTTCATCTTGCGCATCGAAAGGTAGGCGACGGCCCCGGTCAGGACCACGATATAAAGCAGGTCCCAGAGCAGGCCGGCGTGCAGCCTGTCGAAGGTGGCCGCCCGCACGATATTTACCAGGTGGGTAAGCGGCAGGAGATTCGCAGCCAGCTTCACCCAGGCCGGCATCCCGTCGAGGGGGAAGAAAGTCCCGCTGAACAGGAACATCGGGTTGATGAAAAGGAAGATCGGCAGGTTCAGATTATCTATATACGGCGCCAGCGCGGCGAACAGCAGGCCGAAAGAGGCGAACATAAGCCCCGCCAGCACCGCCAGCGGCAGGACCAGAAGGCTCGACGGATAGGCGGCCAGGCCGAACAGCGTAACGATAAGAAGTATCGCCGCCCCGGCGAAAAGCCCCCTGGTGGCGCCGGAAAGAATTTCCCCGGCCAGGATATCCTCGGCGGAGAGCGGCGTGGTGATGACGGCGTCGAAAGTCTTCTGGTAGCGCAGGCGGATAAAAGCGCCGTACATAGTGTCGAAGACGGAGTGGAACATTATTCCTACCGCTATCATGCCGGGAGCCAGGAAAGTAAGATAGTCGTAAGCCCGCCCGTCGAAGCTTATCTTCTGCACATAAGCGCCGAGGCCCACGCCGAAGGCCAATATATAAAGCACCGGCTCGAGGAGCGGCGGGAGAACATTGGTCTTCCAGGTGACCAGCGAGACGTCGATATTGCGCCGCCACATATACCAGGCGCGATAAGAGATGTTCTTTATGATGCAGGTATTATTCATCGCGCAAATGCTTCCCCGTCAGCTTTAAGAACACGTCTTCCAGATTTCCCTTTCCGTCGAGATGCTTTTGCATAAGTTCTTTCGGCGTCCCCTGCTCCACGATCTTCCCTGCGTCGATTATCACAAGGCGGTCGCAAAGCAGCTCGGCCTCTTCGATATAATGCGTGGTCAGAAGCGTGGTCAGGCCGTTGTTCTTCATCCCGCGCACTTCTTCCCAGATCTGTCGGCGTGACTGCGGGTCGAGCCCGGTCGTAGGCTCGTCGAGAACCAGGACCTTCGGCTTGTTTATCAGCGCGCGCGCCATCAGCAGGCGCTTCTTCAGGCCGCCGGAAAGGTCCTCGATCGGGCGCTCGAGCTTGTCGTGCAGGTGAAAGCGGTTTATAAGTTCTTCCGCGCGGTTCTTAGCCTCGGCGTAGGGGATGTCGAAATAGCGGGAATAGACGATAAGGTTCTTAAGCACCGAGAAATCGGGGTCCAGGTTCACGTCCTGCGGGCAGACGCCGAGGATATATTTTACCCCGCGCGGGTCTTTATTGACGCTCATCCCCTCGACGGTGATATCGCCGCCGCTCAGGGGCAGCGCGCAGGTCAGCATCTTTGCGGTGGTGGTTTTCCCGGCGCCGTTCGGGCCGAGCAGGCCGAAGCATTCTCCGCGGCTTACCTCGAAATCGATGCCGTCCACGGCGCGCAGCTCGCCGTAATTTTTGCGGAGGCCGGTAACTTTTATCACTGTCGGCATAACCATACTCTATAAAATAAACGCGGCGCTCATAAAGCGGAGAAAGTGAAGCCCGCGCATGGTAGAATTAAGTATGGAGCTTTCAGGAGACCAGCAAAAAGCGCTAGCCAGGCTCCTGTCGTGGTACAGGGACCCCGGCAGGAGCCCGTTCATCACGCTTGGCGGCTATGCCGGGACCGGCAAGACCACCCTTATCTCTATTTTCAAGAACGAGCTTGCGCGGCTGGACAAGAGCGTCAAGATAGCTTTCTGCAGCTATACCGGCAAGGCCGCGCAGAACCTCAAGAACAAGCTTAAAGAAGCCGGCGCCCTGAGCGTCAAAGATTCGGTCAGCACCATCCACGGACTTATCTACACGCCCAGGGAGGACTCCGGCGGCCAGATAGCCGGCTGGGACCGCAAGGACGCGCTGGAGCGGCATTTGATAATCGTGGACGAGGCCTCCATGGTGGACGGGCTTATCTGGAACGACCTGCTCTCCTACAAGATCCCGATAATCGCCGTCGGGGACCACGGCCAGCTTCCGCCCATCTCCGGCAATTTCAATTTGATGGAGAAGCCGCAGGTCCTGCTTACGCAGATCCATCGCCAGGCCGCCGAGAACCCCATAATCAAGGTTGTGTATCTCCGCCAACTTATTTTGGAATTCCTGGAACGCGTTTGTGATATTTCGAATATAGGGCAGTAGAATGAGCCCTTCAGAGGTCAGGCGTACGCCGGAACGGTCACGCATCAGCAGGCGCACGTCGAACTCGTTTTCCAAGGTATTAATCATATGGCTGATGGCGGACTGCGTGTAACCAACGGAAGACGCCGTTTTTGTCAGGCTGCCGGATTCGATCGTT